>CAYHAI010000066.1:0-5854 GCA_964354585.1 uncultured Planctomycetales bacterium | reverse complement strand
CGTAAACGTGATTCGTGTTGTTGTGCAACCCTTACTAGGGACTTCTGGTGCAGAAACGTTGTGTGCAGTCGCTAACAGTTTTTTGGGTCAAACTGAAGCACCATTATTAATACGACACTATTTGCATAGCATGACTCGTTCAGAAATATTAGTAGTTATGATTTTTGAAAAATAGAAGGAAATAGGGGACGGGTAGATTTTTAGCGGGTGGCGCGGGGATGCTTCGCAGCGCGTGAGCGCAAGAAGCGCCCCGCGACAGGACCCGCTGATGAAAACAGGAGGCTTAAAATGCAGACCCCGAGACGATTTAACCGCTGGCAGATAGATAGGATAGCGAAGGTGAAATTAGAGGGCGCAGAGGCCTTTGCGGATTGCCTGGTTAAAGACATAAGTTTTATGGGGCTGAAGATTTCTTTGGCGCTAAAACTACCCAAAGACGCATTTTTAAAACTGAAGGTAGTTCTATCTGAAGAAACGATTTTTGACCTGGAGGTCTGGGTAGTCTGGCATAAGGGCATAGATGGGTATCATATCTACGGGTTTTATTTTTCTAAGATAAAAGACCAGGATAAGGATAAAATTTACCAGTTTATGCGCAAGTTTTATCCACAACAATTAGCACAACAATGGTGGCCGGATGTAGCCGCCAAAAAAGAAGGAGGTGAAAAAATGGAAGACCGTCGCATATTTCAGAGATTCAAGGTTAAGTATCCTTTGCGCTACTTGGATATAAAAAGCGGTAGAGAAGGAATGGCCAGCACCCAAGATATTAGCGCCAGAGGGATGAATATTGTGACCACCGAGGAACTGACCGCGCCGATGACCTTAGAGGTGTGGCTGACAGTGCCGGATAGGGGTGAGCCGCTTTATACCCGCGCAGAAGTGGTCTGGTCAAAACCGGTGAGCCCAAACGAATACCAGGTGGGTATAAATTTGGAGAAGGCAGAGCTGATGGCTTTGGCGCGCCTGTTAAGGGCAATGTAAAGACAGGCAAACGCAGGCATAACAAAACCCCTTGATTTTACGATAAACTTGTGTTACCATCTGACCTCAAGGCGGATAAAAACCTTGACAGCGATTGGATAATGTGGTATATTTCGTTATGTAGGCAATTTCGCTTATAAGCGAAATATAAAGATATACCCTTGCTTTAGGGAGTCAAAATTTAAAATGAGAAAATCCGAATTACAAAGAAATCAATCTGACTTAAAAGAGCTATTTAACCAGATATTGCCCCAGTCAAAAATCACCAATTTTAAGTCACAGGCGTATATAGGCGATACAAAAGTTGACTTTTTAGTAACGCTTAATATCAAAGGCAAAAACAATATTCTTATTTGCGAGTTTAAGCCATCCGGTTCTCCAAGCCATATTTTGCCTGCCGTCATTCAGTTAAAAAATTTAATAGAATACAAGAAGGGATATCCTATAATAATCGCTCCTTATATCAGCCAAAGAAGCGCGGAAATCTGTCGTCAGAACAACGTAGGGTTTATTGACTTGGAAGGTAATGCCTTGCTCTCTTTTGGTAATATTTTGATTGATAAAAGGACAAAGGAGAGAACCAATGTTGAGAAGAAAGAGGTGACACAGATATTCTCTCCGCGCGCCACGCGGATTATAAGAGTCTTCCTTGAAAACACCGGCAAAGAGAGATGGCTGATAAGCGATTTAGCAGAAGAAGCTAATGTGAGCTTAGGCTACACAAGCGATGTCCTGAATGCCTTATCCCTACAAGGCTATATTGAAAAACAAAGACGCAAGGGGTTTCAATTAACACAGAAGGCCAGTCTTTTGGATAGATGGGCCTCGGTCTATACTTTTTCCCGGAATAATATTTTTAATCTTTATACACTTCAGAAGGATTATTCGGCGATTTTTAAAAAAATAGCCGATGTATCCAAAGCGCCTGACTTGAAAAGCGCCCTTACTTTACATTCGGCCGCTTCGTTTGTAGCGCCTTATGTTGCGCGGTTTTCTGATATTTATCTTTATGTTGAAGGCGATGTCGGCTTCTGGAAAAAGAAGCTCGATTTGAGAGACGTGGAGTCAGGAGCTAATTTTTATTTAATCAACCCTTACGACGAAGGGGTGTTTTACGGCTCAAGAAAAGTAAAGGGTGTTCCCATAGTAGGAAATATCCAGCTTTATCTAGATCTTTTTAAGCATCCAACGAGGGGCAAAGAACAGGCAGAATATGTCCGCCAAAAACTTATAGGATTTTAGTATGCAATTAAACCGTTACGCTTCAGATTATAATCTTGATGTTACAAAAATCTCTTTTTCGTATCTCTTGGAGTTGACAGCAGCTTTAAGGGAATATTACGATTCATTAGTGCTTATTGGCGGATGGGTGCCTTTTTTTATACTGGAACACTTCAAAAAACCGACAGTTGATTTTAGGCATATTGGCTCAATTGATATTGACCTGGCGGTTGACCCGAAAGTCTTTGATAAAGGAATAGATAAATACAGGACGATAATCGAACACATAGAAAAGCTCGGCTATGCCCAAAAGAAAGACAGGTTAAATAATGTAGTTCCCAGTAGTTTTGTAAAACTAACGAAAGAAGGCATGGATATTCAAGTGGATTTCCTGACGAGTTTTATGGAGAAATATCCAAAGGCAAAGCGCCATCTCAAAGTTCAGCCGGATTTAATGGCGCGCAGAACCAAGGGGTGCGAAACAGCATTTACGCATAATTGGGAGTGTCCGCTTGTGGGAAACCTGCCCGGCAATGGCGAAATTAAACTTAAAATAAGGGTGGCGAATGTGGTTTCTGGGATTGCGATGAAATGCCAGGCTTTAGCTGAACGTTTAGACGGAAAAGACCCTTATGATATATATACGATGGTCGCATATTATAAAGATGGCCCATTTTCAGTGGCGCAAGAATTTAGACCCTATACGAAAATACCAATTATCGCCAACTCGCTAAAAATTTTAGATGAGAATTTCCAAAGGCAAAATTATAACGGGCCCGTAAGGGTAGGGTATTTTCTATACCCTAATGATGCTGTTATGCGCGAAAAGGCCTCAACCGACGCCTATATGACAGTAAGAGAGTTTTTGAATTTATTAGGAAAAAGTGGGGGGTGACCCTTGATTTAGCCGGTTTTAGATGGTATACTTTTATTTCCTATTATCATTAACAGACAGGAGAGTAATGTTCAGTAGAAGGATGGTTCAGGGTATTTTCGTATTGTGTATGGTGTATGGCGTATTGTGTGTTGGGGCAGGTTGCGCCGGCCGTAAAGAAGTAGGGAAACCCAGCATTACGGTCTGGCACTGGATGACGGATAGAGACCCGGCGTTTCAGGAATTGGCCAAACGCTATGAAGCCAAGACCGGGGTAAAGGTGAATTTTGAGCTCTATGCGCCTTCAGATGCTTATACCCAGAAGGTGCGCGCTGCTGCTCAAGGCCAGAACCTTCCGGATATTTTTGGGATATTGGGCGAGAAAAGGGATTTTGCCTCTTTTATCAAGGCCGGCCATATCCTGAATTTAACGCCATATATGCAGGAGAATAATAATTGCTGGGAAAACAGTTTTTTTACTAAGGCCCTGGCCGTAAATGAATTCAGCGAGGGCAATAGTTATGGCGCCGAGCCGGGTATTTATGGCGTGCCCATAGATATAGTGACCATACAGATGGTCTATAATAAAACTTTATTCAAACAACTGGGGCTTGATCCCCAACGCCCGCCTCAAACCTTTGCGGAATTCCTTGATATAGGTAAGAAGCTCAAAGCAGCAAAGTTACAGGGACTGGTTTCCGGATGGGTTGAGGTCTGGATGATTGACTGCTTCGCCAATAATTTTGCCTTTAATATTATGGGCAAGGATAAAGTGCTGGCGACCATCCGCGGAGAAGTCCCCTACACGGATCCTGACTGGATCCAGGTCTTGACTTTATTCAAACAGATGCAGGAGTCAGGGGTGCTTGCCGATGGCGTGGTAACTATGATCAATAAGACCGCGGAGCAGCTTTTTGCCAACGGCAAAGCAGTCTTTGCCTTTAACGGTTCATGGTGCGTCAATGTATATAAGGCCATGAATCCGAGTTTGGATTACGCGGCCATGTTGCCGCCTAAGGCAACGGACAAATTCCCTATGGCAGTGTGGGGCGGGGCCGGCTCATCTTTTATGGTTAACGCCAATTCCAAAAATAAAGAGGCGGCAGTCAGGTTTTTGAAATGGTTTACTGATACTGATCAGCAGACATATTTGGCTCAAGGCACTAACAATCTGCCGGCAAATAAGGAGAGTCTGCGTAATATCCCCGAAGTGCTGGCCAGTTTCTCCAAGGCTATGGATTACTCCACACACCCGAACATATGGGGTATTTCGGAATTTCCCGTTGTTATCGAGGCCTGGGATAAAGGCATTCAGTCAATTATTCTCGGCGAGAAGACGCCTGAGCAGGTGGCCTCGGAAACGCAAAAGGTTAAAGAGCGCGAACTAGCAAAGAAAAAGAATAAGTAATGCGCAATAATATCAGAGCAACATTAGAAGACTATATTTTTGTCCTGCCTGCAGTAATTATCTTTACCATATTTTATATCATACCCTTTTTTTATGTCTTCGGGTTAGGATTTTTTGATTGGGATGGAATTGTGCCGCTTACAAAAGAGGCCTTTATCGGATTAGGCAATTTCAAAGAAATTATTTTTCATGACCCCAGCTGGTGGCAGGCAATGCGCAATGCCGGCTGGATTACGCTGATCGCGCTTACATTTCAGAATATCTTGGCGTTTATGCTGGCCATGGCTTGCGATCGGGAAATACGGATGAAGAATGTTTACCGGCTGATATTTTTTATCCCGCCCATCCTTTCGGAGATCGTGGTGGGGATGGTCTGGCGTTTTATCATCAATGATGTTGACGGGGCCAATATCGTCAACCGCCTTTTGGTTCAGATGGGCCTGGGGCAATTTGTGCATAGTTGGCTTTTTGACCCGAAAACGGCGCTGGCCACCGTGGCCGTGGTGCACAGCTGGAAAGGGTTTGGCTGGGGTTTTTTAATATTTTTGGCGGGGTTGCAAACTATCCCGCGCGAGCTTTACGAGGCTGCGCGCGTAGACGGAGCCAATGCCTGGTATGCATTCAGGAATATAACTATACCTTTATTGATCCCGGTAATTATTGTTGTAGCGATCCTGACTATCCTGGGAACAATGCAGGCGTTCGTATTGATCCTCGGGCTTGTGGGCGGAGAATTTGCCGGGCACACATCGGTTCCGGTCCTAAGGATACTGGCTGTCATGCGTGACTCATCGCGGTTTAGCTATTCCTGCGCCTTAGGGATTAATCTAGGCATTATCTTGGTGATAGTTTCCTTTATCCAATACACCTTCTCCAAGAGGGCGCGCAATTTGGCTTAAAAGTATGAGTATATACTATCGGGCTAAAAAGACTACCATCAATACACTTATCCATCTCTTCCTTCTGGCGGTGGCGGTAACTTGTATTTACCCTCTCTTGTGGATGGTGGCCTCAAGTTTTAAAACGCAGGAGTCCATCTTTAGCGACATCTCGCTTATCCCTAAGGCATTCCATTTTGAAAATTATTACCTTGCGGTCACCAAGGGCGATTTCGGCCGCTATTTTTTAAACAGCATTTTTTATACGGTTTCCGTGGTTATCGGCATTGTCCTCGTTTCCTCATTAGCGGCATATGCCCTTGCGCGGCTTAGATTTCCCGGGAAAAATCTTTTATTTATTATGTTTATGGCAGCGATGATGATTCCTATCCCAGGCAGTTTCGTGGCTTTCTATGTCCTGTTGAATAAGTTACACCTGCGTAATACCCCGCTGGGTTATATCCTCTGCATGATTAATGTCGGGCTTTC
>CAYHAI010000065.1:0-5454 GCA_964354585.1 uncultured Planctomycetales bacterium | reverse complement strand
CGGTATTCATAACAATATCTAAATCATAATTGTTATTAAACAGGGTGTTATTATTTATTTGGATAGCGCCGTCTGATACATAATATAGACCTACATCGCCATCAACAATGATATTATTCTTAAGTTGTAGGTTACTGATTAGCGAGACACCCAAACAATATATTCCTGTCTGTATATTTTTTAGGAAATTATTCTTAACTTTAAGTTGATTTCCTTGGATAGTGTAACTGAAGTTAGTCCGAATATTAATACCATAATTTATTGGACCAATGAAAGTATTATTACTTATCTCTGCATTAGTAAAATGTGGACCAGCAAGGTCAATACCCCTACCCGCCGCACCTAAGTTAATAAATGTATTTCCCTCTATATTCAAATTAGTATAGGTACCCGCATCAAGTCCGATACCCATACCACCAGATGGCGCAGAAGTATATTGAATCGTATTATTGAGAATATTTAAATTAGGGATGGTGCCATAATTATTAGGGGGTGAGGGGGGTGGATTGGAATAATTCTCTATGCTTATTCCGTTACCATCTGTAAAGGTGTTATTCTGGATATTCACTGAACTAGTGCCGGTAAGAGGAAATCTTCCCATAACCATGCCGTATACTACATTTGAAGACTTATTATTCTCGATAGTTATATTAGTATTGTTGTAAGTAAAAGTGAAATCGTAAAATGCTATAGACCTCGGGAGTTGGCTAAAATTATTATTTCTGATGGCAAGAGATTCTATAATCAGACTACTAGAAACTCCTATGCCATGAGCGACAGAGGTAGGGCCAATTCCACCGATTAAGGTAAAGCCATCCAAAGTGATTCTTCTGCAATCTACAAGTGCTATTAAACAAGGATTGGTTGTAGGGAAATGTGACGGTTGGTTGTATATACCTTGAATGGTCGTCTCGTAATTCGGTTCAACCTCTCCAGTAGGTAACGGGTGCCTTTGCCAAGTTTTGTTGTCATAGCCGCCCTCAAGGACAAGGGATTTCTGGTATACAACCACGGCCCCTTGATAAGGAATTCTTTGGTTAGAAGAAACTTGTATCACATCATCGCTACTGGCAGCGGCAGCATTAATCGCTTCTTGGATAGTATCATAAAGCCCTTTTACCGTGGTGCGGTCAGCAGACACTAATCTTACCAAAGCAGAATACGGCACGCGGCAAAAGGCAATGCTTTGGAGAAAGGAAATTGTATCAATTCTATTTTGCGGGTCTTTGGCTTGGAGGGCGATTTGTGCTCCTTGATAGCGATTGGTGCCTAATTGGGGCTGTTTGGCGGTAAGCGTAAATGCCTGGACATTCTTCTGGATGACCTCGAACGTATTAGGATAGCTGGTATTTGGCCGGTAGCGCAGTTCTTGGCTTGCGAGATAGTACTGTGAGGTGGTTTTATTTCCCGTAGAGTAGTCTTCAGTAGTAATCGTAAGCGAATTGGGAGCAGTTGCCAGATAAGAGCCCCTTTTTACTTCTTTTAGCATTCTTTCCAAGGCAAAGTTGGTATCCTGATAAAGGAGGGCGCGGTAGATAGATTTAAGGGTCATCTGAGTAAAGGCGGTGTGTATGGTAGAGACGTTCAGCACCACTAAGGCCATCAGACTGATACCGATAATCAATTCAATGAGGGTTACGGATTTTTGGGCTTTCATTTTTCAATAATCAGGCCGCATAACTGCTCCTGTTTATTCTCGCTTTCTTCTATCCAAGCAACAGTTACCGTGACATTTTTGCCTTCGGTAATATTATCTACTGCATAAAAGCGCTGACCAGAAAAGTTACAACCAGATAAATTTAAGAATGACTCTGCAGTATGGTTTCCTAAGCTCAGGTTGGCATCATTATAATCATTTATCAATAACAGTTCCAGGGTTTCTTTGGCCAGGTCCTGCGCCTGAACCTGGCGTGAACTCACAATATTTCTGTAATTAACCCAGATAAAGGTAGCGGCAAAACCGGATACAGAAAGAGCGATCAGCATCACCGCAACGATTATCTCTATTAAGGTCATGCCTTTTAGTTTAGCGATTCCCATTCTTGTAAGAAAACCGTAGTGTCCTTTTTTATTGTTGCCCTGATGCTTTTATCAGCAGTTTGATAGGCGCAACTGGAAGTGACATTGTAGGTGTCTGCGCTAATATTGGCAATAGCGATATTTACCGTTGAGCCGGAAAAGGTCCAGTTTTCCGCCGCGGTGTCATTATTGTTAATTTTATACATTGCCCGCATAATGCCTGCCTCAGCAAAACAAAATGCCCTGCCTGAATCAATGGTATGCGCAGTTAATGAGAAGTTGCTTAAGGTAAAACTTAATGCCACGGTAACCAAGCTGACCACTAACATTATTACCGCCAGCACTACTACCAGCGTTACTGCCTTAGAGTTAAGGGGCAATTTAACCATAAAAATTATCTTATTATCACTGATAATATATCAAAAATAGAGAAAAATCAAGTGATTTTTGGGCAAGGGGGACGAGGGAACTTAGTAAACATCTGCCAGTTCAATATTTCGGTCAATAATGCCGGTTGCGGAAACCACCACTAAATTTATTTCTTTGGTGCCGGTTTGGATGTATTGAGTAGCAAAAGAGATTTGCTCATTTGTGGGCTTGTTATTACCGAGGTGGCCTGACCAGAGATACTGTAACTCTACCGCCAGACAACCGCTTTGCGCGGTATAGGCAGTGGAACTAATATTTATCTCTGTATCTTTCTTCGCCTTATAGGGGCGAGACCTTAAATCTAATTTACTCATATCCAGCATGGCATATTCTTCTTTAAAGGAAACATCTAAGAATGTCTTAAGGTTGTATTCTATGGGTTTTGCCCCTTCTATTTCTTTCAGTCTTTCTTTGGCCAAATTTTCTGTCTCCGGGAAACTAGCCTTAGAGCGCTCCAGCAACTTGTTATAATATTCCTTGGCCTTGACTAAATCCTCTTCCCACTGGCTCAAGAGGCCCAATTGATAGAGGCTGGAAATCACCGGAGGGCTTATAGTTTCTTTCTGGGCTAATTTTTCAAAATAAATCCTGCCGCTTTTTATATCCCTTAATATATAGGTATGGATAAGACCCGCTTTAAAGTTTGCTTCGTCTGCCCGAGCGCTTTGGGGATAGCGCTGGACCAAATCCAGATAGAAATCCTTTGCCTGCTGATATTCCTTGGCTTTCTCTAAGTTAAAGGCGCGCAAATAGATTAGCTCCTCATCAAACGCCTCCTTGCCGCCAGCTTCCTCTATCTTGGTAAATATCTTCTCAGCATAAAGCATGTCCGCAGGGCCTTCGTCTCGATAAGCAAAACTCCGGGCAATCTCTGTAAAAACAGGAATTAATTTCTCCTTCGGCACCTCCTTGGCCGCTCTCTCCAGATAAACATCGTATATTGCCTCGGCTAAATCCAAATTCCCCCCTTCGTAGAAACTTAAAGCAATAGTTTTTAATTCATCGTCTTTTATATCAGAAGCAACTATTCTATCTACATAGAGCTTATAGAGTTCTTTGGCCTTTGCCTTTTCACCGTAAGATGAAAACTCGTCTGCCGCATCTTTTATGGGCTTAAGGTCCTTGGCATCCTTGGCATAGGCTAAGGCAGAATTCATCAAATCAGATAAAGCAGTATCGCCTGCGGCATCATTTTGCTCTTTATGGAATTTCCATAAGGCCAGCCGAGCATAAACTCCCAACGCATCTGTAGCCGCCACAGAGGCAATTGTCTTTTGTAGCGATGCCACAATTTCATCCCGATAACTGTTGCCTCGGGCGAAGTATTCATCCCAGTTTTGTATCTGTTCTAAATGTTTAAGTTGGCAATAACGCGTAAACCCAATATAATAATTTACCACCGGTTCTAATATTTTCTTTTGCTTCACTAAAGAGTTCAAATACGCTATATATTCAGTGTATTTATTCTCGTTAAAATATAAATCCGCCAATTCCCCAAGCGCCACATAGGCGTCTTGGTTAGTCTTGGCTTCGATAATCTGCTTGCTCAGGGTAACTAATTTGTTATTGTCCTGAGCAAAGCAAGATAAAATTCCAATATACAATATACAAATTACAAACAATACCGAATACCGAATCTCAAATAACCAAATTTTTTTGGGATTTCGGTCATTTGACATTGGGATTTGTTTGGGATTTGTAATTTGTAATTTGGGATTTAAATTCATTTCTTCTTTTTAGCCGGTTTTGCGGGATTTTTCCAGAATTCCCTGATTACATAATAACTCTTGCGCGGTATGCGCTTATTAATGCCGAATTCTTGCTCTTCGGATAAGGCGACAATGCCAAACCATTCCTCATTCATATTCTTGTTGTCTTTGGCCTTGATATCAAAATAATAACTGCCGCAAGACCAGTTTGAGCCGGTGTCGTGGGCTTTCCAGCCTTCGGGGTCATATTCATTATGCTTCCACCATTCATCCGCCCATTCAAACATCACCCCGCCCAAACAATTACCCGCGCCTTCTTTATTACCGGATAGATTTTCGTAAATCTGGCGCCACTGCGACTCCAAGAAAAAGGCCTGCATATTCTGGTCTTCGCAATTTTTATAGGCATCGTAACTGTCGGCGCCGAATTCTGAGATGAGAATAGGTCTGTCAAAGGTTGCCTTTAAGGAATTAAACAAATTACCGAAGGTTTTACCGCGATAAATAATACAGGCGACTAAATCAATGTCCGGACAAAATTCCTTGGCTACCTCCAAACCCACTAGCTCGCCGTTACCCAAAGCCACGGGATGGTTGGGGTCTATCTTTTTTATCTCGCGGGCGAGGTCATTGACAAAAGAATAATAAATTTTGGCGCGCATAAAGTTTTGCGTTTGCGGGTTGGGCTCTTGGTCTATTTCATCAGTGGACCACGGATTGACCCGGCCGGAAAAAGAATAATTATTTTCATTGCCCAGAGTCCACAAGAGTAAACCCGGTTCATCCTTATAGAGATTTACCATGGCTAAAACTTCTTTTTTTATTTTTTCTTGAAAATCCTTATCTGCGTAAAAAGGGCAGGGATACTCCCAAAAACCCAGCCAGTTTCCTAAGATACTACGGATACCATAACGCTCATACAAATCCCTGATTACCTGCTTGACCTCATCTGAATTTTCATGGCATTGATAAAGCCGGATGGTGTTGACGCCCATTTCCTGCATCAATTTTCCATCTACCAGCCAAGGTTTATTAGGGTCAGACCACCAGTCATATTCGTGGTTTTGGCCTATAGCGATGGGATTATAGCAGACGCCTTTGACAATATAGGGCCTGCGCTCCACGATTAACTGATAATGGCCGTTCTTGAGTTTCTTTATGGAGACTTTAGGCTGAGGGGCTGCGCCCAATAAAAAAGGCAAAAATAGAGTTGTCACCAAGACACCAAGACACCAAGTCACCAGTTTAACTTTATACTGGCGACCTGGTGACTTTGTGACCTGGTGACTTTGTGACC
>CAYHAI010000064.1:0-17628 GCA_964354585.1 uncultured Planctomycetales bacterium | reverse complement strand
GATATAATTTTAAAAATAAATTTGCGTATTTGACATTGGGTGGAATAGTCATCAAAGAGGCATAGCCTCCCCTGACAATTTCCACATTCACAAATGTCCCATCCTTTAAATAAACATAAGTAAGTAACCGACCGTATTTATCGTACTTTTCCACGTCAAATTCTAGACTTACCCGTTTACCTTCTACCAGTTTTTTTGTAAATTCATAAGCGCGCCGACCCAATTCCTTAATTGTGCTGATATCCTGCTTTGTCCGCTGAGCATCTCTATATAGCTTATCTGACTCGTGCATCTCTGGTGTATCTATGCCGATAAGCCGCAGCCTTTCTCCGGTTTCAAGTTGTAGGGTATCGCCGTCAATAACCCTTTTGACTAAGACATCTGTATAATTATATGTCTTACCAAAGGGAACACTAAATTTACCATTCTCAGAATAATAAACCGTTACCGGCTCATAAGCGTAAAGGCATACATTAATTGATAACAACAATGCTGCAATTATAAGTATATGTCTGCTCCTCTGGTAACGCATAAGCTTATTTTACTCTTTTTGATTGGATAAATCAACAATTTTAGATTATAATAGGGCTATGATTTACGACCGCTTTCAGCAAGAAGCAATTGACTATATCAATCAGGGTTATTCCGTAATCGTTTCCGCTCCTACCGGCGCGGGAAAGACTGCCATTGCCGAATATATCATCTCAAATTGCATCCAAGAAAAAGTGGGCATCATCTATACGGCGCCTATCAAGGCCTTGTCCAACCAGAAATTCCGCGATTTCCAAGGCCAATTTGCGGAAAATATCGGAATATTAACCGGAGATGTGTCCATTAATCCGGATGCCACGGTGCTGATTATGACCACGGAGATATTCCGTAATAAAATTCTGGATGAGCCTGAGAGTTTAAAAAAATATTCCTGGATTATCTTTGATGAAATTCACTATATTGATAATCCTGAACGCGGCACAGTCTGGGAAGAATCATTAATATTCTTGCCCCCCCATATGAAGATATTGGCGCTTTCCGCAACCATCCCTAACATAAAACAACTTGCCGAATGGATTGGATGTATACACAAAAGACCTATCAAAACGGTTATTGAAGATAAAAGGCCAGTCCCCTTGCATTTCTTCTTTCATTGCCAGAATGAAATTATGGATAACCTCAACAATATAAAAAGAATAAGGCCTGGCCGTCCGAATAAATTGCATACGCTCATAAATTATCTCCGCCAAACTGACGGCCTTGCCTGCATCTATTTTGTCTTTGGCCGCAGAAGGGCAGAGGATTTGGCTTTTGAACTCTACAGTTATAATTTCCTCAATAATAAAGAAAGAATGCAAATAACAGAACTTTACAATTCTCTTCTTGAGCGCTTTGACTTAAAACATGAGGGGTCCGCGCAAACTCTATATCCCCTCATTCAAAGAGGCATTGCCTATCATCATGCCGGGATGTTGCCGACGCTCAAAGAAGTGATAGAAAGACTATTTACCAGCCGGCTCTTAAAAGTAATTTTTACTACCGAAACTTTTGCCTTAGGCATTAATATGCCCAGCCGCTCGGTTATCTTTGATGAATTAAGGAAATTTTATGGCCGGTATGTCAGGACTCTTAAAACACGCGATTTTTATCAAATGGCTGGACGCGCGGGCAGGCGCGGAATAGATAAAGAAGGTTTTGTCTATTCTCGCATCAATCCCCACAGAATAAATTTTGAAGAAGTAAAACGCATTATTTATGGCAAACCCGAAGAGGTCAAAAGCCAACTCAACACCGCTTATGCCACACTGCTTAATCTGTATGAAAAGTATAAAGATGACCTCTTTAAAGTATATCCTTTGTCGCTGCACTATTTTCAATCGCGTAAACACGAGCAAAATGAAGCCCTAAGATTAATTGAGGCAAAATTAAAACTGCTGAAGGAAATGGGCTATATATACCACGACAGTTTAACCCAAAAAGGCCAATTTGCCAAGAGCGTCTATGGCTATGAATTAATCTTATCGCAACTTTATGACCAGAACATACTGGAACAACTTGATGAGTTTGGCTTAGGGATAGTTGCCGCCGCAGTTGTCTTTGAGCCGAGAAAAAATCAACATCTAACCAGTCTCTCCAAGACCAGCCGAAAGATAAAAAGAATTTGCGAAGAGCTCTACGCCGAAATAAAACATAAAGAACAACGCTATAGGATTTACCCTTTTAGCAAACCGCCTTATTTTCATTTAAGTTCCGGTATGGAGGCGTGGCTAAGAGGCACAAATTTTGCCAAGACTTTACAATTTACTGATACCGACGAAGGCGAGGTAGTGCGTTATTTCAGGATGGCCATTCAGATTTTACGCGAGATAAACGATGCCAAAGTTTCCTCGCATATTTTAAGAGAAAAAGTTAGGGAAACTATCCGCGTGATAAATCGCGATATTGTGGATGCGGAAAAACAACTGCGGGAGGGTTAAGGTGGTTGAGGACGATCCCTGCGTTTACCGAGAGGAACCGCCATACCAACCCGTATCTATAAAAACCATGATAATACCTATTTTTTCGCTATTATATGCTTCCAAGGCTTTACCAATAACCGAGCCCGAATGAGTGGCCTTCATAGCTACTCCGGGGATCGAAGAAGAAGTAAGCCAGTCACCCACCTCAATTGGTCCGTTCTCATTAGTTACTTTGACAGGAACCCTGCCTCCTAAAACTAATGGTTTATAGTGTTGGGCTTTTTTCTCGCCCAACGAAGCTCCGTTGGCAATATCACCCACAACGCTTATTAAGTTTTGTTGATAGGGTTGACTGGATTTCTCAAGTAAGAAAGGTGCTTCGGGATCTCCAATGGAATTTACTCTCTCTTTACTTACTGCCACTAAATCACCTGTTTCAACATTTTCCTCCATTGGCGCATACTCAGAAATATCAGAAGAACAGGTCGATAGTTGACCGCTGCTACTTTTACAAACATGAGTGCTTGCACTGAAACCAAAAGTTGTAAGTCTTAATCCTCCACTTACGCTTAAAGTTCCGGTTGGGTTAATATCATTAACTCTTAATGTTCCATCTACTACTAAACTTCCGCCCATAGGTTCGATAGTCAACCAACCCGTGTCATTTACCTTGAAATCAGAATACGCACTGCCTCTGGTGAGGCGGAGCTGGGTTCCAGAATATGAAACATCTAATTTTGCCTGCGGACTTGCTGTCCCAACGCCTACATTACCAAGATTAGTATTATAGATATTGTTACCACTGTCTGCCCAAAAAGCACCTCCGCCACCTCCCAATAAATCCACATAAGCTTGAGCATTTTCCGAGACTTTAAACTTATTAGCAAGAGAATCAAAATAAATTCTGCCTTGGCCAGCAGGAGCTAATGCGGGTTGAGCCATATTCCGCACTGAGAAGGCGCCGTTTACATCAAGGGCTGAAGCGGGATCGCTTATCCCGATGCCGACATTGCCCTGGACGACTAAATCCGCCTCATCAGGGATGATATTGGTTCCGCAGAATGCTCCCCAGCAGTAGTCGGGAGATTTAATATAATCATCTCCTATTGCCATTCTCTGCGCACGCATCTCCCGATACACCCCGTAAGGCGAGGGGTAATAGGTGACGATGGTGATAGAGTCAGAGTCTTGGGCATAACCACTGATGACACTGATGAAAAAACAGATGACGCTGATGAAAACAAATTTCGCTTTTTTAAACATCGGACACCTCCGATTTTAGATACATCTTTCTTATTCTGGTATAAGAGTATCATAGCCAAAAAATCTCGTCAAGATAAAATCTAGAGAGAATTTTGGCCTTGTTTATATCTTAAATAATCCTCTAGGATTTTTTTGTGGTCAAAGGCAAAATCCAAATTCTTAATCTCGCCTAATTTTATTATCTTTAACCCCGCAGCATCGTCTCCGGCCTTAGGCCTACCCTTTCCTTGGGCAATAAATACTGTGCCAATGGTATGAAAGCGCGGGTCGCGGTCAGGTTCAGAGTAAGTATGAAACTGCTTTAAGTCGGTTAAATCTAAGCCGGTTTCTTCTTTTGCTTCTCTGGTGACTGCTTCTTCTAAGCTCTCTCCGTAATCCACAAAGCCCCCCGGTAGCGCCCAACCAAAAGGCGGATTGCTTCTTTCGATAAGCACGATTCCATCGTTTATCTCGATAATTGCATCTACAGTAGTAAATGGCCCGCTTTGGAGTTTATGGGTAATATATTCTAAATAACTTATCACGCCTTGATTAAAAATATCGTAGGCCTCTTTATCGTAAAGGCAAAAGATTATTTCTTGAAGAGAACTTTTCTTTTCTCTGAAATGCCCGAATATTTCTTGGGCCATAATCTTGGCAGCGGCCAGATGCGCAAAACCACCCACCCCGCAGCCTAAGGCAGGAAAAGCAATGGATTTTATTTTTAATTCTTCGGCTACTTTTAAGGCATTCTTACAAGAGTTGCGGATTTTTATTTCATCAGTCTTGAAGTCCATGCTCATCGTGGCAGCATGAATTACATATTTTGCCGGCAAACTCCCTGCCGCCGTAGCCACTGCCTCGCCAATCTTTATGGGACCCTTTTTCACCGCCTCGTCTTCAATGGCCTTGCCGCCTTTTCTCTTTATGGCGCCAGCCACTCCACCGCCCATCACCAGTTTATTGTTGGCAGCATTAACTATGGCCTCCACTTTAACTTGAGTAATATCGCCTTGAATTATTTTTATCTCACAACCTTTAATATTCATTTCTACTCCTTTAGGGGACACCTTTCCGATTTCCGCCAAAATACTTGGCGGACTCGCCAAGGTTTGTGGCGAGGACTTCAGAAACGTCCCTCGATTGAGTTCAAAGACGTCCCTGATGCTGATAAATTCCTTTATAGCCTTTATCTGTTTTGTTTATGCGCATAAAAATCAACTGCGCAATACGAGAATTCTGTTTGACTTTTATTCCTTTGGGATTTTCTACCACCAAGATAAACTCACTTCTTCCCCTAAATCCCGCATCCCAGATGCCATGCTGGGTAAACGCGCCCATTCTCAGTAAGGAGGTGCGGGAAAAAGCCAAGGCAATTAAATCATTCGGCAAATTAACTACCTCGTTAGTTCTTATCTTATAGGCTCCTTTTTTGAGATTCCACCATCCGAATTTATCCTTTGGATTTTGTCTTTTCGGCAAGATTTCTTTACCCGCGGGAACTTTTCTCTCATTATTGGAAAAGTCTAATGCGCCTTTGGTGTCAAAGGCAAATACCTTGGCCACGGTTAAATCAAAACCATTGGGCGTAAGCTGGATTTCCAGATTAGAATAATCAGTAATTAAATTTTGCTCTTTGATATATTGTTGAATTTCTTTTCGGTTAAGCACCATGCTAATTTATCTACCCGAAGAATTAATCATCGCGCGGATAACCCGAGAGACCTTATGCTTTAAAAGCGCATCCAATGAAATAGGAATTACCAACGACCAGTTCTTATCACTAATGGTTCCGGGTGTATTTATGCGGTAGGGATAAGAATCACCCTTAAATATATCGGTTAAATATAACCAATCTATCAAGAGATTTATACAAAATATTGCCCGGGATTCCAAGGTTATCTTCAATGCCGCTTTCACAATTTCAGAATCGGATTTTTCGCGCAGCGGTCCTTTAAGTTTAAAATGCTTCCAGAGTTTCTCCTTTTCCTGATAACTATTTTCATATAAATCAATAAAGTCTTTTAGTTCTTCTCTTTTTTTACCTAAAATAGATATCAATTTTTCCACTGAATCAACGCGGTCTAACCAACGCAACCGGCCGTGCCTAGAACGTCCGGAATCAAAGAGTTTATCTTTTACATTGCCAAAACCTATCTGGCGGTGGTCACTACAAATTTTCTTAAAAAGCCCTTCATCTACTGTGCCTGCCTCATTTCCCCACCACGCCGGCCAATTGGTAGTATCGTGGGTGGATAACATCGCAACCGAAAGAAAACGGTAATCTTGGGGTTTAAGAAAATCGTGTTTTATTTTCCAATCCTTTGCCCAGCGCTGGACATCATTACCCGGAATCCCAAGTTCCTCCAAGGTCTTGGGGCAAACCTTGGGTATTACTCCTAAATCTTCGGCGCAGATCAGCATATCCGTACTCTTAAGTATCACGGATAATATTTTTCTACCGTGTTCCTCCCATTCCTTTTCATCTTTGGGATCAAAAACCCCATTCAGCCCCTTATTTTCTAAAGGTTCGGTATTGGGAATGCTCCAGATACGAAATAAACCCACCACATGGTCTATTCTTAAGATATCGTAAAAATTTTGTGCATAACGCAATTTTTCCTTTAAATATCTGTATCCATCCGCAGCAATCCTTTCCCAATTATAAGTCGGCATTCCCCAGCGTTGCCCTAAGGCAGCATACATATCCGGCGGTGCTCCGGCAGCAAACTCTAATTTAAAGAATTCCGGATGCGCCCAGACATCAACGCTATCCCGGGAGACTAAAATCGGCAGGTCGCCTTTTAAGAATACTTTTTTCTCTTGCGCATAGGCCTTGACCTCTTTAAGTTGCTGATATAACTGCCACTGTAGCCACAGCTGAAACTCAATTTCTTGCGCATGCTCTTTTTGGAAATTTTCTAGCGCCGCAGCCTGGCGGTTTTTGTATTTCTCTTCCCATATATACCAAGGCTGTCCCTGGTGATAATCTTTCAATACCTTAAAAAGGGCAAAACCTTTTAGCCAATATGCATTTTCCCCTTGGAATTTATTAAACGCTAAAAGATTTAAGTTATTCTCCTTAAGATAAATTTCCCAAAGAAAACTCAGTTTCGCTTTTTTTATGCCATAATCTACACAGGGTTTACCGGCGGGAAATGCCTTCTTAAGATTATCTAACTTTTTCTGAAGGACAATATCTTTGGCCAAAGATATTGTCCTTAAAGAAAGATACATCGGCTCTAAGGCAAAGGAACTTAAAGAATCATAAGGGCAAAAAAGAGGGCCTACTTCATTCAAGGGCAAAAGCTGAATTATGGAATTACCGGTTTTATTCGCCCAGGCTATGAGTAACTTTAAGTCGGAAAAATCACCGATACCGATGCTATTTTTGGAATAAATGGAAAATAAAGGAACTAAAATTCCTGCCCGCTTATTTTTGCCTATTTTTTCCCAGTTCATAATCCCATCTCTACTCTAAACTCGGTATAAAAACCGTCTTTGAGATTAACCTTACCTAAGCTATCGCGGTATTTGAGCGTTCGGTTAAATACCGCTCCCGCGGAAACAGAACTCTGGATAAATTTATTGAATTTAAATTTTATGCCGCTACCTAAGCGCATCTGTTTATAGCATAAGACGACATTTTTAAAATTGTCCTTGGTTACCTCAAATTCGCTGTTTAAAGAACCGCCGCCTTCGGCAAATAAAGTAACTCGATCATTAACCAAATAAGAGATGTTTGGCCTTTTGGGCATAATGCTAAAAATTAATTTATCATTGGGTTGATAAATAAAGCCTAATATGGGCAGAAGTTTCCTTTCAAAATCCGGATATACAGCCACGCCGGCCATAAAGGTCCATTGAGCATTTGGTTGGTGAATAAGCAAATAGCGCGTAGGGATGCGAAAATTAGAGGTTTCAAAATCCCAATCTTCGCCATAAAAAGAAGGGCTAATGCCTAAGCGCAGATATGTCCTCTCAAAGTTAAAAAAAGGCAATGTGGTTTCAATATCCGTGGTCAAACCAGTTAAATTTGACGGAAGTTCTACTTCGGTGGTATTCTCTATGCCAATATACTGGGGGTCTAAAGAAAATTTGAGGTGTAATTTATCAAATAGTTTGAATTCATAACTATATTCTGCTTCGGATTCAATAATTCCTACTTCACCCGACATCGCTTTTGCCCTGCGCGAAGGGATATAGCGCAAATAAGCATCTATTTGCTGATGGGTATCATCTGTTGTTTCCTCTTGGGCAATGGCGTTTAATAGAGGAGAAAAAATTACAAAAGCAACAATGATAATCAATAATCTTAAGTTAATTTTTTGCATCACAGCTACCCCTTGATATTATTATAACATTCTTTAACGCGCTTATAGAAATAAAATTGTTACTCTTCAGTATTACCGAACAGAATATCTTTTATACCTTTAATGATATTTGCTACTGCGGGTTTAAATTTATATTTTGGCTCTTTAAGGGTTCCGGTAATTTTTATGGTGCCAAACCTTCCTGTCTGGCCAAGAATGGCAGTGGTAATATCTTTGAAAGTGCCGCTTAGGGGAACCATTTCATCCAAGATCTGGACATTAAGCGAGGCGTCAATAGAACTATCAAAGCCTATTTTTGCTGAACCAGTTAAATCGGTAATATTACTTTTTAGCCTCAAATTATCGCTAAAGATATATTTATCCTGGATAGAAAATGTACATGAGCCTTCGTTAAAAATAATCTGGCTGAAATCCCGGGCAAAGAGCAGTGACCCCAAGCCTTTAAAGAGATCTAATTGCCAGAGTTTTCCTTCGGTAATATTAACCTGGCCTGCTCCGTTTAACTTAGAAAGATCGTTAGAAAAGCCGTTTAACTTAACACCAGCAGCAATGGTTCCGGCAATGTCCTTATCTTTAGCCGCATCCAGCTTTAATTTTTCCAGTTTTACGCCTTGTATATCCGCGCTTATCCAGTAAGGTAAGTTTTCTGAATTCAAATTCATTTTTGCGCTGGCCTCAATTGTGCCATCGTACACAGATAAATGCACCGGCGAAATATCCACCAGGCCATCTGCCTGGTTATAATCAAGAAGTACTTCTGTGGCCTTTAAGCCATAAAGAGACAGCGAAGAACTTGAGAGTTTGCCCTTAACAGCGCAGGATTTAAAATCATTCAGGTTTCCCTTGAGATTAAACTTGGCTTGGATTATACCCTCTGGCTTAATCTGCTCTAATTGTTTCTGAAACTTTTTTAAGGGCCCCTTAATATCTTTAAGGTCTATCTTTGATTCTACATCCATAGCTGCTTCTAAGCGGCCGGGATTTGCCGTATCAATTGTCCCCTGAAGAGAAAATGGCGAATTAAGGTACTGGCCGTTACATTTGGATATGATAATCAGTTTATCCTTAAATTGAAAATTGGATTCTACGCGTAAATCTTGAGAAAATAAATCCATTTGCACTACAGGCGCCTGAAAATCAATAAGACTGATTTTGGCCTCTACAGGCATCTCTAAAACATTAGCCCTTAATTTATCTGCGGAAAGCCCGGAATTATTGAATTTTATCTGGCCATTGAGATCAGTTATCTCTCTGGGAAACTCCAATCCGCTAAATTCCAATTTGGTAATTGCTGCCTCCCCGCAATATTCAAGTTGTTTTGTGGCTAAGGAGTATTTTAAATCTATCAGCGCATCCAGCGTGCCTTCAGGGATAGCAATGCCTAAATTGCGGTAATAACTTTGGAATTCTTGGGGAGAAAAATCCTTTACCTTGATTTGGCTGATAAGCTGTTTATTGACTATCTTATACTCTCCGGTGGCATTTATCTTTATGGCGGCAGGGGCAGGTATTTCTGATTTGAGCGTAAACTTTACACTCGCAGGTAAAGATAAATATAAAACTAAATTCACGTCCTTGAGGTCTTTATTAAAGGCGGGAGATAAAGTATCATCCTGAAAGTGGATATTCCCATCAGTTAAACTGATTCTGTAAATAAATATGCCGAATTTTGCCTGTGGTGATAGAGTGGCTTTATTAGAAAATAAATCCTGAATATTAAAGGTAGAATCTGCCCTACGTTGGAGAAATATTTCTGGGGATTTGAATCTTAAAACGGGAATAATGAGCTTTTTTTGAAAAATAGGCCAAATCAGAAAAGTACAAGAGCCTTCCTTGAGACTTACCATCGGCCTTTGCTCATTATATATAATGAGGTCTCTCAATACTAAACCTTTAAATATACTGAATTGTAGGCCCTGTAGAGTTACTTTTTTCTGGGTTGCTGTTTCCAAACCAGAGACAATTAAGGATTTGATTTTTACGGGCAAGATTACCTGGTTTAAATAGATTATGCCAACGCTAAGAATAATTACCACGATGATAAAAATAATGAAAATTTTTTTCTTCATCGTTACTCGAACTGTAAATTATTTGAGAAATTTTCCCGCTATCTTAAAGGCATCCTGCTTGGTCTTTATCCTGCCTATGGCTTGCAACTCTTCTACCTCACGCAAAATCTTGCCAATTAACGGCGAAGGTTGTAATTTGAATTTCTGGATTAAATCATCGCCATTTACCAGGCGCACGGGCTTTTTTTCTTTCTTTTTCCTGAAGTATTCTTTTACCAACCCCGAGACTGCTTTCTCATGCCGGATGCGCGATGCCTTGGTAGTCAGCGGCCCTTTAGTGGCGCGTTGGTCAGCAATAGCCATTAAAAGTATGCTTACTGCCTCATTTGCCGTATCGCGGAAAAAGCGGAATTTCGCCCGGTTACTGATTACCTCGTTATCCGCAAGATAACCCGGACGCAAATGGCAAAAGACTATTCTTTTTAAGGCATTCAGTTCATCATTAGAAAGCCGCAGGCGCTGGCAGATATTCTCAATAATTTCCAAGGCAATTCTTTCATGGCCGTGGAATATGGTCTTGCCGTCTTTGCGGCGTCGCGCCTTAGGTTTTCCGATATCGTGTAAAAACGCGCCTAATTTGATTAAGGCCCTCCGTCTCCTTTCGGCGGAAATAATTTCATTGAGATAATCTTGGATTTCTTGATTATTTTTGCGTTCTTTTATTAAACCTTCCAGCTGTTTAATTGTCTCCAGCGTATGTTCCCAGACATCCAGATGATGATACGGCCCCTGCTTTACATTACGCATCATCTCAATCTCGGGAAAAATTATCTTTAGTATCTTTAGTTTATCCAGCGCCAGTAAATAATCAAAAGCGCAGGGGCTATCCAAAATCTTGAATAATTCATCGCGGATGCGCTCAAGGGAAACCTGGGATAATTTATTTTTCTTTAATTTCACTAACCGTAAGGTTGCTTTATCTATTTTAAAATCAAATATGCAGGCAAAACTAAAAGCGCGCAATATCCTTAGCGGGTCTTCATCAAAGGCCTTCTTGCTTACTATTCTTATGAGCTTATGTTTTAAGTCTTCTCTGCCACGGGAGGGGTCAATGAGTAAATCATCCAAATTGGGGTGGGTAAATACCTTCTCCAATTCCAAGGCCATGGCATTAATGCTAAAGTCGCGATGCAGTAAATCCTCTTCTAAGGTCCTGCCGCGAAAATCCGTAAAATCTAAGGTATAGGTTTTATCTTTTATTTTCTTTACCAGACGCGCTGCGCCATGCTCTTTATCCAAGACCACAAAACCAGCCTTAAGTTCCTTAGCTAATCTCTTGGCAAAATTTATTGCCCCTTTTTTTAAACAAAAATCAATGTCGGGATTTTCTTTATCCCGCTTTAAAAAAATATCGCGCAGGATTCCGCCCACAAGATAGAGTTTTATCTTTTTCTTTTTAGCGAATACCCAGATTGTCTTCAGTAGATTCCTTGAGGTAGGAGAGAATTTCATTTTGATGAGTTATATCTCGAATATCTTGCCAGTTAGAGAATCTAAATCTGCTATGGCCACAGTAAATTTATCAGTAAGCCAACCGCCTACTTCACCGGGATTAATAATGAGCTTGGAATTCTTTTTTAAAATCTGCGACTTATGTGTATGCCCAAAAATAATCAAAACTGCATCTTCTGCATCAGGATTAATGGTATTTATATCATGGACCAAGGTAACTTTTTGATTATCCAATGTAATTCTTAAAGGCCCGACCTTAATTTTACCTTCTGAAATGCGCGCCAGGCCAGTCCTTTCTCCGTCATTGTTGCCAAATATCCCTCGCCAATCACATTTTAAATTTTTGAATTTAAGAATAGTAAACGGCGCCACAAAATCTCCGGCATGCAACACAAAACCCACTTTTTGCTTATTGAAAAACTTCACCGCCTTCTCAATCTTAGGCAAATTATCGTGACTATCAGAGAGTATACCTATCTTCATAGAAATATTATTATGATATTTTAGCGGGTGGCTTGGGTGTTTTCGCAGCCGCGTTGGCGGCCGAGAAAATACCCAAGACAGGACCCGCTAAAATATAGCATTAATTAACCTACTTCTCTTTATTAAATATCTCTGACTGCTTGATGACCTCATCCTCCACAAATATCGGCACATGTGCCCTGACGGCCAGGGCAATGCTATCCGAGGGACGGGCATCAATAGATTTAAATTTACCGGATCCGGTTTTTAAGATAAGTTTGGCGTGGAAGGTATTATCTTCTAATTTATCAATGACAATCTTATCAATACTGGCCTCTAAATTTTCGATTGTATTATGCAACAAATCATGGGTTAAAGGCCGCGGCGGTTGAAACCCGCTAATCTTTAATTTTATGGCCGAGGCCTCTGCAAGGCCAATAACAATAGGCAAGATACGATTCCCATCTTTTTCTTTTAAGACAATCAACTGGTCATGCCTTTTCTCATCAATGACAATCTTATTCAATTCCATTTCTACCATAGAAGTCTTTCCTTTCTTATCTCGCTGCCCGGCGTTGTTTTTCTCTACTTAAGATATCTTTTAACTCTACCATAAATTGGCCGACATCCTTAAACTGGCGGTAGACCGAGGCAAATCTTACATAGGCCACATCGTCCAATTGTTTCAATTTCTCCATCACCAGTTCGCCCACTCTTGATGCTAAGACCTCGCGGTCAGATTTTTTTTGAATCTGCCGCTCAACCTGCGTCACAATCTCTTCCATCTTTTCCATGCTGACCGGCCTTTTTTCGCAGGCCTTCATAATCCCGCTTAAGATTTTTTTATGGTCAAAAGGCTCGCGCCGGCCATCTTTTTTTATCACCATGAGAGAAACTTCTTCAATATATTCATAGGTAGTAAAACGTTTGCCGCATTTTAGGCATTCGCGGCGGCGCCTGACTGCGGATTCCTCGGCGGTTGCTCGCGAGTCTACGACTTTATCTTCTTGATAGCCGCAATAAGGGCACTTCATTTTTTTATTCTTCTTACTTTAATCTTTGCGTCCTTTAAAAATCTCCTGGCCAATTTATCCGGATATCCGCCAGAAATCACAATTTCTTTAATCCCGGCATTAATCAACATCTTAGCGCAGATGACGCAGGGTTGATTAGTCACATAAAGTACGCTACCTTTAGTGCTTACTCCGTATAACGCGGCCTGGACTAAGACATTTTGCTCTGCATGCAAACCGCGGCATAATTCTTGGCGTTCCCCCGAAGGAATCTTCAGTTTCTCCCGCAGGCAGCCAATATCTACGCAATGCTTAAGGCCTGCGGGTGCGCCATTATAACCCGTAGCCAAAATCTTTTTATCTTTCACCAAGACCGCGCCTACGCTGCGGCGTAAACAAGTAGCCCTTTTACAAACCAAGCGCGCAACTTCTAAAAAATATTCATCCCAACTTGGACGTCTATGCCTTTGAAATTTTTTTTTCATTTTTCTTTTAAGAGTTCAGGATACAAAGGGAATCTGCGGGTTAAATCTAAAACCCTTTCTCTAATCTCCTTTAATTTTTTAGGGTCATCGCTTGTCCCTATTGCCTCATCAATAAATTGGGCAATTTTACGCAGATGAAATTCCTTCATCCCCCGTGTCGTTACTGCCGCAGTGCCTAAGCGTATACCACTGGTTGTGGCCGGACTTTTTTTGTCAAAAGGGATGAGGTTTTTATTTACCGTAATGCCTGCCTGGCCTAATGCCTCTGATGCGTCTTTTCCGGTAATACCTTTTTCGGTCAAGTCTACCAGGACTAAATGTGTATCTGTGCCGCCGGAAACAATGCGAAAATCTTTTTGGCTAAGACCCCTGGCTAGTTCCCGGGAATTCCTGACTATCTGCCTTTGATAATTCCTAAATTTTGCACTCATTGCTTCTTTAAAGGCAATGGCCTTGGCAGCCACCACATGCATTAGCGGGCCGCCTTGGATGCCCGGAAAAACCAAGGCATCAATTTTTTTGGCAAATTCTTTTTTACAAATTATAAAACCGCCGCGCGGACCTCTTAAGGTCTTATGGGTGGTGGAAGTCACAAAATCCGCATAAGGAACCGGCGAGGGATGAATTCCCGCTGCCACCAATCCGGAGATATGCGCCATATCCACGAACAAATATGCACCGACCAAATCGGCAATCTTACGAAACTGCTTAAAATCTATTTTTCTAGGGTAGGCCGAGGCACCGGCTAAAATAAGTTTGGGCTTGTGTTTCTTGGCTAAATCTAAAATTTTAGCGTAATCTAAAGTTTCCGTCTTTTTATCTACGCCATAGGTAATCACATTATAAAACATACCGGAAAAATTATGCGGGTGGCCGTGAGTAAGATGGCCGCCGCAGGCCAAGTCCATGGCTAAAATCTTATCTCCCGGTTTTAAAGCGGCAAAATAAACCGCCATATTTGCCTGGGTGCCGGAATGTGCCTGGACATTTACGTGCTCGGCGCCAAATAATTTCTTTGCCCGTTCAATGGCTAACGCTTCCGCCTCATCTACATATTCGCATCCGCCATACCACCGCGCTTTAGGATAACCCTCGGCATATTTATTAGTTAGCACCGAACCCTGCGCCTCCAATACTGCCAAAGAGGTAAAATTCTCCGAGGCAATTAATTCCAAATTATCCTGCTGCCTTTTGAGCTCATTTTTGATTACGGTATAAATTTCCGGGTCAATATTTTTTATGTGCTTCATCTTCTCTTGCTCCTAAGGTTGGTTTCAATCTTTTTTATCTGATTCAGCCGCCTGGCGTAGCGGCCACCCAAAAATTCGGTCTTTAACCAAACGCTGGTAATTCTTTTGGCTAATCCTTCATTTACAAAGGCAGCTCCCAATGCTAAGACATTGCTGTCATTATGTTCGCGGGAAAGTTTGGCTGCCCTGACATTATAGCATAATGCTGCGCGCACCCCCGGGAATCTATTGGCCAGAATAGAATTGCCGATACCGCTTTTACAAATCAGGATGCCTCTTTTATATTTTTCGCCCGATACTAACCGAGCCAAGTTATAAGCAAACTCAGGATAATCACAACGCTCTTTGCTATGCGTGCCTAAATCTCTTATCTGAAACCCAGCCTTTTTTAAATAAGGTTTTAATTTTTCTTTTAAGGTAAATCCTGCGTGGTCTGAAGCAATAAGTATGGTCTTCACCCCGCACCTTCTACTTTGTTCAAACTATCTTCAATTCTAACTTCTAACTTATTCATTGTAATAATCTCCTACACTTTAATAAAGTTATCAGATGAATATTCAGAAGGTGCGGGGTTCATATTATATTACTTATCCTCTCTATGGCCTCTTTTATTATCGCAAAGGTTTGAGCATAAAATTGCATCGACTTTCCAATAGGGTCAGCAATATCCAAATTGTTATCACCTATTTTAGCAAATTCTTTTAATAAAAACAGCCTATTTTTTGCCTCTGGGGCTAATTCTAAGATTCTTTCTTCATGCATCTTTTCCATCACTAAGATAATATCTGACTTTTTAATCATTTCTTTAGTCGCTCTTTGCGAAAGATGGCTAGATACATCTATACCTTCTTTTTGCAAAAGCTCTTTGGTCTCTTCAGTCACGCCTAAACCTGCCAACAGCATTAAACCGGCAGATAAAACTTCTACATCACAACGGCCTTTTTCCTTTAATTTTTTCTCCAAAAGCCCTTTAGCCATCACCGAACGGCAGGAATTGCCAGTGCAGATAAAAAGCACCACTTTTTTCTTAACTACTGCCTCAATATCTTCTTTTTTTATCGCCCCTTCCCTCAATATGCGCAGGGGTTCAACGGTTAAATCCACAACTGAAGATTCAATGTGTAATCTTGTGCTGCCTGCATCAATGGCAAAATCTACTAAATCTTTAAAATCCTTCACTGCCTGCTGAAAATTTGTGGGCGCAGGTTTTCCAGAAATGTTTGCCGAAGGGCAAACCACAGGGACTCCTGCCTGCGCAATTATCTTAAGGGCAATCTCACTATCCGGCATCCGCAAGCCCACACTGCCTTGGCCCTTTGATGATTTTAGTATTATCGTCAGTGGGCCCGGCCAAAATTTATCGATAAGCTTATAGGCATAGACCGGTATTGCCCGGGCAAAATCTTCAATTTTTCTTTTTTTATCTATATGCAGGGAAAAGGGTTTATCTTTCGGCCTTTTTTTAATTTCGTATAATCTCTCCAGTGCTCTTTTATTTAACATATTGGCGGCTATGCCATAAACGGTTTCAGTAGGTATAATCACCAGTCCGCCCGCTGCCAATATCTCTGCTGCCTCCTGAAGATATTTTTCTTCAGGATGTAAAGGGTCTATTGTTACTATTTTGGTAGAACTCATAATTTAATTTTAATTTTCTTTATTTTTATAGCCATTTTTTGTTTATATTTTAGGAGCTTTGCGCTAATCTTTTTATCGGCTATGCCTAAAATTTCTAAGGCAAATAAAGCAGCGTTCTTTGCGCCTGCCCTTCCGATAGCCATACCTGCTACCGGAATTCCCGCCGGCATCTGCACCGTTGATAATAATGAATCCAAGCCTTTGAGACTTTTGGTTTCCATGGGAATGCCGATAACGGGCAATATCGTATGACTGGCAATTGCTCCGGCCAAAGCTGCTGCCCCGCCTGCAGCCGCAATGAAAACTTTAATTCCCTTTTTTGGCGCGCTTTCAACATATTGCGCCAATTCCTTAGGGCTACGATGTGCAGACAATACCTTAACCTCAAAACCCACTTTAAATTCTTTAAGTAAATCTATTGCCTCTTTAACCGTTTCCAAATCCGATTGACTCCCCATGATTATACTGATTTTGCTCATAGCGCCTCCCCTTATAAGGCTCTGCGTCCTATATCTTTCCTATAATGCATCCCCTCAAAATGTATTTTTTCTACTGCCTGATATGTTTTATTGATTGCCTCTTTTATGGTATTACCTAAACCGGTTACGCCCAGAACCCTTCCGCCATTAGTTACAATTTTTCGTTCTTGAGTTCTTTGAGTTGCTTTGAGTTCTTGAGTTCCAGCGTGAAAGACAACTATATCCTGCATCTTCCCTGCCTCATCTAACCCAGAAATCTCCTTACCCTTTTCGTAATCACCGGGGTAACCACCCGAAGTGCAAACTACGCAAACACAGGCGCGGCTATCCCAATCTAAGATCCTGATGCGATTCAATTTTTGTTCGCTGGCCGCTAACATTATTTCTACTAAATCCGACTTTAAACGCGGCAAAATCGCCTGTGTCTCAGGATCACCAAAACGCACATTGAATTCTAAAGTTTTTGGGCCTTCTTTGGTGAGCATAATTCCGGCATATAATACACCTTTATAATCTATACCTTCTTTTACTAAGCCATCAATAGTACGATAGATAACCTTATCTAAAATCTCTTTAAATAATCCTTGAGTTACTATCGGCGCCGGTGAATAAGCGCCCATTCCGCCGGTATTCGGGCCTTTATCATTATCAAAAACTCTTTTGTGGTCTTGGCTGGAAGCCAAGGCAATCACTTCGCGAGAATCAGTAACCACAATAATGGAAGCCTCTTGTCCTACTAAGCATTCTTCAATAA
>CAYHAI010000063.1:0-3088 GCA_964354585.1 uncultured Planctomycetales bacterium | reverse complement strand
GGTTCACCATAAAGCCAGTTAGAAAAATAGAAAAATGTATTCTTCTCCGTGTATCTTCCTACATATGTATCACCACCAAAGACAACATCAGATGATGTAGTTGCTCCTAGAGGAGAAGCTGCTGGGGCCGGAAAGGAACAGTAAGATGCAGGAATGCTTATGATACCTGTAAGTTGTCCATACTGATTTCTTATACGCTGTTTTAATGAAGCATAATTAGAAGAAGCTTTTTGGTAACCGCTATTTGGAGGAAAGTTTCCTGGACCAATCTCAATTCTTGATGGATCTCTAAGACGTAAGTTATTATTACCAGATTGTGTTGGATCTGGTTCATATAAGTCAGGACAATCACTTGCAAGAAATCTTGTTTTATCTACAAAACTTGGAGGTGGTATAGGTAAAGATGTTTCTATACCAACTGTTTTAGCTCTATATAAATTATTAACTCTTTTATTTCCATCAAAGTTAGTAACTTGAGGGCCTATATATAATTGATTATCTATTTTAAATCTTGTAGTACTTGATTGGGGTGGTGTGTAAGTAGTATAAAAACAATGTGACTGATATCTTAAAGCATAATCTTTATAAGAGACCATAGCTTTTATTAAATCTATTGTAGAATCTGTACCTTGAGCCCAATAGTTAAAAAACAAAGGAGCTCCACCTAGTAAATTAAAAGCAGTACCCATAGCTTTACTAGGACCATCTTCTTGATTAACATTTCTAACATATTTTTGTATATTAGGAGCTGTTGAAGCTATTGGGTTAACAATAGTTTGATAAATTCCATCTTGTGTAAGGTAAGTTAAAGATCCACTTTGTCCTGCTAAATATACAGGTAATGCAGCTGGCGTGGTATTAAAAAAAAGTTCTTGCAACAAAAACATCGCGTCATTTATTGGTTGTATAAGTGCCATTATACCTAAGTCAATAAGTGATGAAGCTGAACCAGTACCTACCACAGATGAATTATTTCCTGTAGGCATTGTATAATCAGAATTTCTTTTACCGTTAACTGCTATTATAGCAATACCTAAACCTTGAAGAGTTGATATTAAAAATACAAAATCAGATATAAGTTTTTGTTTAGGATGTTTTTCAGATTTTTGAAACTGTCCTATTACATCACCACGCATTTCACCATGAATTTTTAATTCACCTGCAGCTAAATAAGGATCTTTAAAATTAGTATCAGGACTATGAAATGTAAGTAAAGTATTTGAAGTATTAGCTGCTGTGACCGGTGTATAACCATTTACAGAAGGTCCATTAGCACCAGCACCAGTATTAAAAATTGGACAACCTTGATTTGTTACTTCATCGTCTGATAAAAAAGGATCATTGCCTAAATCATTGTATGGATAATTTGGGTAATAAGCAGCCGTATTAGAATTAGGTAAAGTATAACGCCTCATGTTATTAACAAGACCCTTAGCTAAAATTGTCTTATTACCATTACGGGTTCCTCTCATTATCTCATAACCAACTATTCCAGGCACGCGTGTTACACCATCAATCATTAATGGAAATTTGATATTCTCAAACTTTACTCCCATTATCCGTATTGTATTGTTAGCACCATTGTAGTACTGAGTTACAGTGCTTGGATTACCGTTTATATCTTTAACATGTAAATCAGGAAACTTGTGATGCCTAATGGGTGTACCACAAAGATCTAAAGTTAGTAATGGAATGCTAATACCAGCAGCAACTAAATCATAAGGATTAACTGATGTATTAAAACCTCCTGTATTAGGAATGTTGTTAATTATACCTAGCGGGTTATTTACTGAGTTCCAAACTTGTGGTTTTGTATCAGGATAATATTCTGTTGATTCCCAGTATCCCATAAGACCTTCACCAACAACAACTCCTCCATCAGCTAAATTAGGAGCAGCCGGTACACCTGTAAAAAGAGCTGTGTTTTGAACAGCCCATGTAAAATTAATTTGATTATTAATCTCTTCAATCAAAGCATTAGTAGGTGTAGGTAATTGTTCTCCGGGGATAAAGCCTCTACCAGGAATGTGGTATTGCGAAGACTTATCTCCGGTATCATAAATCCAACGTATAAAGAAAGCGTAAACTTCATCTCTCATATAGTTGGTATTGTTACCGCCATTTCTGTAATAAGTATTTGGGTATTCAACAGATTGCCACTTAGCTACTATCTGATTAGCTAGTGGTTGATAGTTAAAGTCTTCTTTTGTTGTAGTGCCAGATCTTACTAAGTAATCTCCAACATTAAACATGGCATCAGATTTTTCTATAATAGGTGTTATAATTGGAATATCAGTAACAGGTATAGATGGCCAAGTAATATCAATTGCATCAAAGCTTAAATTTTGTTGACGTGTACTGTATAAACCAGCTTCTCTTGCAACAGATTGCTCATTAGTATAACTAATTATTGCAACTATAATCTGGTCAAAGCTTGTATCAATATTAGATAAGCTGACATCTAAAGATGAAGCTATGTTATTATGATCAAACAAAGACTGTACATTAGATATATACCAGTCACTAGCTTTTGTACCACCTATAGAATAAGCTACAGCAATAACATATGAGCCGTTCAGAAACGTACCTCCACTAACACCTTTAGTAACTTCTATACAAGGCATGCTTACTAAGCGTGATAATCTTATTTTATTACAATCAATCTGATAAGAGTTTTCACAAGTAATACAACCACCAGGAAGTACACCATTACTGTCAGTACATGTTTGTACCCAAGGTATTGGAGAATTAGAATTTGTTTGTAGTGGTATAATAGGTTGGTAATTTGAGTTAACCAGGAAAGGAAAGTTATTACCAATATTGATTATATCAACATCAATTGTTCTGGATACGTTAGTTGTATCATCCCAGTAAAGACCAAATACACAAGTACTTTTTGATCTTGATACACCTTTAATAAGATTAGTTGTTTTAAAATTTAAACATGTATCATCCTCAATTATTGATGTAATTGCACAGGTCTCTTCTTGAAAAATACTTATCTGTGATATTACATTGTTGGTTGAAAATATAGCCCAGGTATCAGCATAAATATGAATTACCCCAATTATAGTAAGACGTGTCCCTG
>CAYHAI010000062.1:0-8559 GCA_964354585.1 uncultured Planctomycetales bacterium | reverse complement strand
AAAAATAATATGCCAATTATTAAAAAAAATAGAATTTTATTCTTTGACCTTGAACCTTGAACCTTGAACCTTGAACCTTTTTTCATCTGGCCATCACATTAATCTCAAATATCGGCAGAAGCATCGCCACTACAATAAAGCCTACTATTAAGCCCATGCCTAAAATCATCAAAGGCTCAATGAGATTTGCCATTACCCTTATTGCTTCATCCGTATCGCGCTCGTAAGAGTCGGCTACTTCTGCCAAGGCCTCATCGAGTTTGCCCGACTCTTCGCCTACGATTATAAGGTTACTCATAAAAACCGGGAATAATTTTGAACCCTTAAGACTCCTGCCCAAAGAACCGCCCTGTTCTAACTCTTTATAACTTTGCCTTAATTGATTTTTGAGCACCTCATTTTCTAATACCGGAATAGCAATATCAATCGCCTGTAATATCGGTATGCCGCTCTTGATGAGTAATTCCAGAGTGCGGCTGAAACGGCTGAATTCTACTTTAAGGATGAAATTTCCCAAAACCGGCAGCCGCAGCCTAAACCAGCTTAAAGATAATTTTCCGGCTTTTGTCCTTGCCTGCCGCTTGAGAAACAAAATAATCGCTGCCAGAGCCAAAATTATCCAAAACCAGTTATGGCGAAGTGTTTGGCTTAGGGCAATTAAGATCCGTGTGGGTAAAGGCAACTTTTCGCCCATATTCACGAATATCCCCATCAACCGCGGCATAACAAAGGTGAGCATAAAAACTACCGTGGCTACGCCCACTACTGCCATGAGCAGAGGATAAATCAAGGCCATGCGAAAACGCGAAAGCATCTCTTCCTGTTTGAGGCGATAATCCGCTATCCTTAAAAGCGCCTGCGGGAGAGCGCCGCTATCCTCTCCGGTGCGAATCATAGCAACATAGAGATAAGAAAAAACACCTCGGTACTGCGCCAGCACAGAGGAAAAAGTAGACCCGTCTTTAACCGCGTTATAGATATGATAAAGGATATCTTTTAGGTGCGGATTTTCAGATTGCTCCCTAATTATATTCAGGCTAGCCAGAATAGGCACTCCCGATTTCAAAAGGCTGGCCAGCTGACGGCTAAAAACGGTGATTTCGCGCGACTTTACTTTAGGCCGCGATTTAGCTAAAGAACCGACTCCAGCCCTATCAGCCTGATTCTCCTCTTCTATGCGCATAGGAAGATAACCCATAGCGCTAATCTTCTCGATTGCCTCTTTTTCGGACTGCGCCTCAACTTTACCGTCTATTATTTCCTGCGTGCCTTTCTTGGCCCGGTATTTGTATATTCTCATTGAATAATTCTAACCCCCTTCTGTTTCGATAAACCTATTTAACCGCGTTCGTTCAGCGCCAGTAATATCTAGGAAACAAACCGCCAGATAATAATTTTTTTCCTCTGCTTGTTCTATCCTGACTACTCTGACTAAACATTCTATCGGCTCTTCACCATTAGGTAATTCTATCTTTAATTCTAAAATTGAACCTATGCCTAAGGGCTCATCTGAGAAAAAGAGAAGCCCTCCTGCGGAAATATTTTTGGTCACGCTGAGCTGCTCAGGACTAAACCCCCGTTTCAGCAAATCCTGGGGCGATTTAAAAACTTTGTAACGCAAGTTAACCTTGCTATCCAAACGACGATAAGCCCTTTTCTCATCTATACCGGAGGGCGCAGAATTCATTTCTTTTAGATAATCCGGATAAATTGGCAACTGTCTTTTCTCTGGGCTTGGCTCTTCTTCGGCAGAAGTTACCTTCATCACCTCTTCCGGCGTGGTTAAACCACTGGTAATCTTATGCCAACCATCCTGACGAAGAGTGCGCATTCCTTTTGAAAGCGCCAAGTTTTTAATTTGATTGGAGGTGGCTTTCTTCAGGACTAAATCCTTGATTTCCTCGTCGAGCAAAAGGATTTCATATATCGCGGTGCGGCCAAAAAACCCCGTAAAATTACAATTGGGGCAACCTTTACCCCTGAATATCCTCACTTCCTCTATGGATTTTAACTGCAGGTCGCGGGCGATTAATTCTTTTAATTCTGGCGGGGATTTCTCGTCTTCGTATTTACAATCCGGGCAAATTACCCTGATGAGGCGCTGGGCAATAAATGCCTCAATGCTAGAGGCGATCAGGTATGTCTCAACGCCGATATCCATTAATCGCGTGATGCCACTGGCTGCGTCATTAGTATGCAGCGTGGAAAATACCAAATGGCCGGTTAAGGCCACGCGAATAGCAATCTCAGCGGTCTCTAAATCCCTTACCTCGCCTACCATGATTACATCCGGGTCATGCCTTAAGATACTGCGCAGGCCCCGCGCAAAATCCAGGCCAATCTCTGACATTACCTGTATCTGGGTTATGCCGGACATCTCGTATTCAATGGGATCCTCGATGGTAATAATCTTACGCTCTTTGGTATTGAGCCGGTTTAAACAGGTATATAGGGTAGTAGTCTTTCCGCTTCCCGTCGGGCCGGTAACAAAGATTATGCCGTGCGGCTTCTGAATTAAATTCTCAAGGGCTTGTAAATCTTTTTTCAAGAGGCCTAATTTTTCCAGGCTAAAGAGCATCTGCGTCGGCAGAATTCTTACCACCACACTCTCGCCAAACGGCGTGGGTATAGTAGAAATACGCAGGTCCAACGTTTGCTCTCCTACTTTCACTATCGCCCTTCCGTCTTGGGGGAGCCGGCGCTCTACGATGTTTAAATTAGACATAATTTTAATCCGCGAAATTATCGCATTCAGAAGGCTCTTTATCTCTGGCCCAACATTGGTCTCGTAAAGTAAGCCGTCTATACGGTAGCGTAAAGCAATGCCTTCGCGATAAGGCTCAATATGGATATCTGTAGCGCGTTTTTTATATCCTTCAAAAATTATCTGGTTGACTAATTTTATGACCGAGGCATCCTCGGCCATCTTTTCGATATCCTCTACTACTTCCTGCGCCCTCTCTTGCGTAAATGCCAGCCCTTCGTAGCCCACAGAGGTAATCTTTGTTAATGTATCCGCTGCCAGGCCATAATATTTTTTCAGGCCCTCCAGGATATCAATAGTTGAAGAAAGGACCATTTCTATATCTAAACCTAACTGTGTCCTTATTTCATCTTGTATTTTTATATCAACGGGAGAAGAGACGGCAATGGTTAAAGTCCGGTCTTTTATTTCCAGCGGTAAAAATTTATAATATAAAGCGACCTTTACCGGGACTTTATCCAAAACGGATTTATTAATGGAAACGCTTTTAAGGTCCACTAAGGAAAGTTTCAATTTTTCTGCCCAGACATTCAGGATATCTCTTTCGCTAGAAATGCGCTGTTTAAGCAAAACCTCTTGTAAATTTTCCCCCGAGGCCTCTATTTCTTTAAGAAAAGGAGATAATTCCTTTTGTGTAGTCAAGCCCTTCTCTACCAAGCCTTCAGCTAAAATACTATCTAATTTTTTAGGCATATTTTAGTTAAACATACCTTCTGATTACTTTTAATAATGCTTCAAAGCTAACCGGCTTCATTACATAATCAATACTACCCAATTCCATACTTTTAAAGATAGATTTTGTCTCTTTTTTTACACTATGCATTATGATAGGGATATACCTTGTCTTGGAACTATCTCTTAATTTCTTGATGACTTCATACCCATCCATAAAAGGCATAACGATATCTAAAAGGATTAAGTCGGGCCCTTCTTTCGAAGCGATAGCTAAACAATTCTGTCCATTATCGGCAGCAATTACCTCAAAGTTATTTCTCTCCAGCCGCCGCTTTAAAAACTTCCGTATATCCGGATCGTCATCTACTACGAGTATTTTCTTTTTCACCCCGCTCTTCCTCCTAATCTATCACCCTAACCCTAATTGCCTAGAGATATCTCCCTGAATGTATCGCTTGTATCTCTGAATTACTTCTCGCATATCTTCTTCGGAGACCAAAACCAACTTTAATTTCAGACCCTTTGTTTCTTCCTCTGCTTTCTTTATCGCCCAGACATCCAAAGGATTGGCGATGGCTATGGTTACTATCCCTTTATCTTGGGCCACCGGGAAACAGCAGTAATCTAAAATTAAGGATGAACTAAAAGTTTTAACTAAATTCCAGTCAATATATTTGTTCTTAAGACCAACAAAGGGGATACCAAACTGCTCGGATAACGCCTCTAATAAATTAGGCTCTTTAATTTGTCCTTTCTTTAACAATATCTTGCCTAATAATTCTTTGGTGCGGTCCTGTTCTGCTAAAGCAGCTTTTAGTTGTTCGCCGGTAATTAAACCCTTGGCCAATAAAATCTCGCCAAATTTTTTCTGGCTCCTGATCATTTTAATGACTATGTCGGAATTATGCCAATGCGCCGATTAAATATAATTCTGCTTCCGGCTTACCATCTACTCTTCCAGAAATAATCTTCTCGCAACCCTCCAGGGTCTGACCCACAGTAACGTATTCGCCAATTTTGCCGGTATAAGCCTCGGCCACAAAAAACGGCTGGGTAAGAAAATTCTGCAATTTTCTGGCGCGTTCGTAAATAATGCGGTCGGCAGCAGATAATTCGTCAATACCCACCACTAAAACAATGCGCCTTAATTCTTCGTATCTCTGAAACATGCGAATTGTTTCCTGGGCAATCTCAAAATGCCTTTTCCCGACAATATCAATATCTAAGTTTGCGCAGGATGACAATAAAGGGTCTACGGCCGGGTATAGCCCCAACTGTATGCGTTCGCGGGAAAGCACCAATATGGAATCCAAAAAACTAAAAATTGCCACTACTGCCGGGTCAGTCAGGTCATCTGCCGGAGCATATACTGCCTCAAAAGAAGTGATTGAGCCGCCGCCCTCCCAAGAGGTGCGGATGCGCTCGTGAAATTCGCTGGCTTCAGAAATTAATGTCGGCTGGTAACCGGTTTCAGAAGGAACCCGACCCAAAAGCGTAGAAATCTCGGCTCCTGCCTGCACAAACCTAAAAATGTTGTCCACAAAAAACAGGACATCCTGATTTTTTCTCTGGATACATTCAGCCATAGTGATACCGGTCATCGCCACGCCAAAGCGCGCGCCGGGCGGCTCATTCATCTGGCCAAAAACCATCATTGTTTTGGACAAGACATCGTGTTTAAGCAATTCAAAATAGAGTTCATTTCCTTCACGGATACGCTCGCCTACGCCGGCAAAAACGCAACTGCCTTGATATTTTTTCACGATATGCTGAATAATCTCCAAAGTCAGGATACTTTTCCCTAAGGCTGCGCCTCCCAAGATACCGGTTTTACTGCCTTTGACCACCGGAAAAAGCAAGTCGATAACTTTAATTCCCGTCTCCATTAATTCAAAACTCTTGCGGCTAGTCTTTGTCAATCTTACCTGACTTCCCATCTCAGGCCTGCGGATATTAAATTTTTCCAAGCTCTTAATCTCTCCTTTTTGGTCTATAGGCTGTCCCAAAATATTGATAATCCGTCCATAGAGCGCCTCTCCGGCAGGAATTTGGATAGAATCACCGACCACCGAGGCCTGGGCATTACGCTGGAGATTAATGGTAGAATTAATTGCAATGCAACGGGCAAGATTACCCGGTAGATGTTCGGCGACCTCTAAAACAACCTCTTCTTTATCCACTGTATGGGTGGTTATGACGCTAAAAATATTGGGCACGTCTTGGGCAGTAGAAAATTTCACATCCACTACCGGACCTTGGACGGATACTACTTTACCTATAGATTTAGATTCAATCATTTAACTGGCATAGAGTAACCTCGCAGAAAAGAGTTCTCTCATATTACGGTCAATAAGTTCGTGCCGAACCCGGAAATGTTCCAGCCTTATTTTTGCATCTGTTTCTTTTAATCTCTGGAGGCTATCCTCAAGATGCACAAAGCGCGCGGAAAACTCCGCTAAACGGCTTAAGCCAAAAATTTCGTAAAATTTCTGCCCCATCCAAATATAGATTAGATATTCTATAATATCGCCGAGCTGTGACTCCAAAATCACTTCGGGCAGATTTCCTGCCGTAGTCTGCCGGTTTAAAGAAGGCGCATAGGGCAGAAAGGAAATGGTCTCTACGCGTTGCACGGTAAAAGTAACCGGCCGCGGATAAACTACCTTAAGATAACCAAATGCGCCCTCAAGAACCTTACCCATACAGTAATCCCGCAATTGCATTGCTTGAGCGAGGCGCTCCTCATCTTTAATGCCGCCGAAGGCAACAAAGGGCACTCCGCTCTCGCGGGCATAGACCTTGCCCCGTTCACCGACCACAATGAGTTTCCCGGAAATTTTTTCTAATTCCGCAAGCGCCCGGCCAATCACCTGCATATTCAACCCGCCCAAAAGGCCGCTATCCGAAGTAATCGCTACCACTGCTTGAGATTTATTTTGCGGGCGCAAAAAGGAATGGTTAATGTCTTTAATCTCGACGAATTCAAAAAATTTTTCTATCGTTAAAAGTAATTTTTCAAAAGAGCTGAGTTGCTGTTCCAAACTCCTAAATTGGGCTACGGCAATATTCTTTAATACTTCCAGCAATGAAGAAAGTTGAAGGTTAAATTCCATGTCTTTCTTGATCGCTGCAAGCGTCTTCATCGATTACTTAATTATCTCTTTCAAATACTCTCTTAAACATGTCTCGAGCTTTTCTTTACTCTCGTCGCTTAATGCCTGGGCATTATGGATACCGGAAAGCAACCCCGGATAATGCCTTTCTATAAATTGACCTATCTCCTGTTTAAAAAGTCTCGCCTGGGCCGCGGATAAATTATCCAAGGCCCCGCGGTTTAATGCGCACAGATAGATTATCTGTTCTTCCAAAGCCACGGGCTTATTCTTATCCTGAATAATCAACTGGTTTATCGCCTCCCCCCGCCTTAGGCGGGCCTCTGCGTCCTTAGAAAGGCCGGTGGTGCGCAACTGTGTCATCTGTAAAAGTTCTTTATATTGGAGATAATCTAAACGCAGAGACTTGCTTAATTCCTTCATTGCCGGCCATTGGGCTTTGTTTCCGATACGCGATACAGAAAGACCAAAATCAATCGCCGGCTTAAAACCCTTATTAAACAAAGCCGTAGAAAAATATAACTGGCCGTCGGTCATGGAAATTAAATTTGTGGAAATATAACCGGTCACATCTCCCTGCAGGATCTCCACAATGGGAAAAAAGGTCATTGAGCCGCCACCCAATTCGGGCTTGAGATAACCGGCGCGCTCCATAAGTTGAGAATGAATGTAGAATATATCTCCGGGATACGCTTCTCTTCCGGGTGCGCGCTCCAAGAGAAGAGAAATCTGGCGGTATATCCAGGCATGTTTGGTTAAGTCATCAAATGCCACGAAGACATCTTTGCCTTTATTCATAAAATACTCACCCAACATACAGGCAGTATACGGAGCCAGATACTGTTCGCCCGTGGATAAAGAGGCAACGCCTGTAACCACAATGGTATATTTAAGAGCATCATGTTCTTTAAGGATATCCAATATCTTTAACAGGCCGGAATAAGGCTTGCCAATACAACAATAAATACAGATAACGTCTTTGCCTTTTTGATTTAATATCGCATCCACTGCCACCGTGGTTTTACCCGTTAACCTGTCTCCGATAATCAGTTGGCGCTGGCCCTTAGCAATAGGGATGATAGCATCCAAAAGTAAGGTTCCCGTTTCCAGTGTTTCTTTTACTGGCGTGCGCTCCATAACCCCGGGCGCAACTCTAAATACGGGATAATATTCGGTTGTGTTTATCGGGCCTAAACCGTCCTGTGGCTGACAAAGACCGTTGATTATCCTACCTAAAAATGCCTCGGAAACCGGCAGGTTTAAAGACTTGCCTTTGTTATAAACTTCATCGCCGGCGCGGATAGAGGAGGCATCGCCCAAAACCAAAATCTGGACTTTCTCTTCAGTAAACCCCATTACCAAGCCCAGAACTCCATTAGCGAACTCAACAATCTGTCCATTCATACAGGAAGGAAGACCTTTAGCCAAGACAATAAATTTACGCACCGACTGGACTCCCCCTACCTCGCGGATCTGGAATTTGGTGGTCATTTTATTATTCATTACTTGGGTATTAAACACTCGTTACCCTCTCCTGGATTTTATTTTTCAGGCTTCCGTCTAGAACCAGGCTGCCGATAGTAATAATCATGCCGGCTACTACTTTGGTGTCAACTTCTTCTTTTAAGGTTATATCAGCCGCAACAACCTCTTTTAATTTTTTTAATAAGTTCTTGCTCTGTCCCTCGGTGAGGCCAAAGGCGCAGGTAACTTTTATCTCCTTGATATCCTGAGGAATGCGCAAGCGTTCTAATTGGCTAAAACCCTCCTCTATCAACTCTTGCACCCACTGCGCATGGACATCCTGTTTAAATTTTTCGGGCAAAGCATCCTGAATTAATTCACAGGCCTTCTGGGCTGCTTCCTTGGCTATCCTTTCTTCTATTTCGGCCAGAAGTTTTTGTCTGGACCTATCTGCCTGCTGCATAATTTCTTCGCTTTGCCTGCGCGCCTGCTTTATGAGCTCATCCCTTTGGCTTTCTGCTTCTGTAATAATTTGCGTTTTTA
>CAYHAI010000061.1:0-16538 GCA_964354585.1 uncultured Planctomycetales bacterium | reverse complement strand
AACTTACTAAGTTCTAACTTATCCTGATGTTTCTTTTTATTCTTTGTCGGAGTAAAATTTCTATTTTTACAAACCGTGCACTCTAAAGTAATAATTTCACGCATATAATTCCTAAGCTGGAGACGGGAATCGAACCCGTGGCCCCGTCCTTACCAAGGACGTGCTCTACCGACTGAGCTACTCCAGCGGTAGCCACAGACAAAAAAAACCCACCCTTCAAGAATTTTGAGAAATTCTTTGTAACTTTTTATATAGCCTATAGTAATTAAAAACCTACAGAAAGGCTAGTTAGGCTTCTACGTAAACTATTAAATATACATTAAAAAATCAATTTTGTCAACCTTTTTTTGAACTTTTTTTATAGATTTGACAAATTAGCGAAATCTTTTAAGGCGAGGGCTTCGGGACGGATATTGGAGTTGAGGCTATATTTGGCAAAAAATCTTTCTAATTTTTGCGCTGAAATAATACCCCTAAGACTATTTCTCAAGGTTTTTCTTCTGTGATTAAAGGCTGTCCTGATAATCTTAAAAAATAACCGTTCATTTCTTAATCCTTGAGCCGGCTTTGGCCTTATCTCTAAGCGCAAGAAACAAGAGTCTACTTTGGGCATAGGCGAAAAGCAGGTCTTTTTGATAACGAAAATAATTTTGGGTTGGGTATAATATTGCGCAAAGCAGCTAAAAGAGCCATAATCATCTGAACCGGCCTGCGCAGCCATTCTGCGGGCAAATTCTTTCTGCACGGTAATAAATATGGCATCAATCTTATCTCGAAAATTAATGAGTTGCTCAATAATAGGCGTGGTAATGTAATAAGGGATATTCCCAACTACCTTAATTTTATCTGTGTTGCGAAAGTATCTCTTAAAATTAAATTTTAAGATATCCTGATTAATTATAGTCAAATTCCTGCATTCTTTAAAATTGTCCTTTAAAATCTTACAAAGCTCAGAATCTATTTCTAAGGCATAAACCTTATTTACCTTATCCGCGATAAGTTGGGTTAGCTCTCCATAGCCTGCGCCTATTTCCAATACCGTATCCGAAGGTTTTAATTCACAGGCAGCAATTATTTTTCTCTGGATGTTTTTATCAAAAAGAAAATTCTGTCCTAATCTCTTTTTAGGTTTAAGGTGCATTTTATGGCAAGTTTAATTGCCTCTATTAATGAGGATGGATCTGCCGAGAACGTTTCGGCAATATCAAAAGCAGTCCCGTGTAACGGAGAAGTCCTGATGAAAGGCAGACCTAAGGTTAGGTTTACTCCGGTTTCGCTACCTAATAATTTTAAAGGTATCAATGCCTGGTCATGATACATTGCAATCACGCAATCATATTTTTTTTGTTTTGCCTTCAAAACTGCCGCATCTGCGGAAATTGGCCCGTCAATATATCTAACCTTGCTTCTTAATTTATTTAATACCGGTTTAATCAGCTGATTTTCTTCTCTGCCTAAAATACCATTATCCGAGGCATGTGGATTTAAACCGCAGATAACTATGCGCGGATTTTCTATGTGAAAAAGGTCTTTCAAGGCCCTATAGGTAATATAGATGTTTTTATATAATCCGTCTTTGGTTAACGCCCCAGAAACACTTTTTAAGGGAATGTGCCTGGTAACTAAGCTAAATTTTAATTCTTTATTCAAGAGCATCATTGCTATATCTTTGGTTTTAGTGCGCTCTTGCAAATATTCGGTATGCCCGTAAAACCCAAAACCCGCCAAATTTATTGCCTCTTTAGAAATAGGGCAAGTTACCAGGCTTTCAATTTCCCTTTTTTTAATTAACTCCATTGCCTTGTCCAAATATTCAATCGCTGCCCGGCCATATTCCGCCTTAATTCTGCCAAACTTAAAATTTTTGCGGCAGACATTATTCAGGTCTATAAATTTTGTCCGCGATGTACGATGTACGATGTACGATGTACGATTAAACACCCACTCATCCCCAATTACCACAATCTCTGCTAAACCTTTAATTTTTGAGAGGGCTTTTGCAATAATAGTCGGTCCTATGCCAGAGGGATCACCCATAGTAATACCCACTTTAATTTTATGATCTAACTTAGGCATTATTTTAATCTGGTAAGATTTTGATGTAGGCCTGCGCCTTAAGTCCATCCAGCCATTTAGCCAGTTCCTCTTGCATTTTTGTATCAAAGATGAAGGCGTAAATCCTGTCTTGAACCTCAGGGAGATTTTCCTGTTTAGGCGCAACAATATTATCTAATCTAAAAATATAAAAAGTATCATCGGCTTTTATTGGCGCGGATATCTCGCCTATATTTAACTTAAATATCGCGTCTTCAATATCTTTTCTTAATTCCTTATTTTGCTGCACGCTTATTTTTTCTACTTTCAGAGAATATTTATTGATAATATCGCTGAAATCTTGAGTTTCCTTTAATTTATTATCTATATCATTAGCGGTTTTTGCGTCATTTATGGTGATTAACGACACCTGGCGTTGTTCGGCCGTTTTAAATTTTTCTATATTTTTTTGATAAAAATCTGTGACTTCCGCTGGGTTAACTATAATTTTATTTTTTACATTCGTCTCAATGATATTATACATCAGTAACTGCTCTTTTATCTTTAACTCGATATCTGCCTGAGTAAGGCCCTGTTGACTTAAGGCGTTTTGAAATTCTGCATCTAAAGGATAGCGTTTCTTTATCTCATTTATTTTTGCCTTAATCCTGTTTTGGTCCACATCCAGTTGGTTTATTAGGCGAGCGTTCTTATTAATCTTGGCCTCTTCTAAAACTCTTTTTGCTTCTTGCAAAATCAGGCGGTCTTCGACGAGCCGATCCATTAAATCTAATTTCATTGATTGAATTTTACTCTCTAACTCCTCACCCTTATATTCCTGCGATAATTGCATGCGCATAAAGTTAATAAAGTCATTTAAATCCTTCTGGGTGATTACCTCATTGTTAACGATAGCGATGATTCTATCCTTGGCATATAAATCGTATAGCGTATAGCGCATGCCTGCCGGCAGGCAAGGTATAGCGTATAGCGTAATAACTATTAATAATATTCTCAATAATCTAACCATTGGGAATACTCACTTTCTTGAAATTACTTATCGCCTCTCTTAATAATCGGCAATAAAGGTCAAATCCTACGCAGGCGATAAATCCGTGTTGCTGGACGCCTAATAGATTACCAGCCCCCCTAATCTCTAAATCTTCCATGGCAATCTGAAAGCCTGCCCCCAGATACGCATATTTTTGAATTGCCTCTATTCTTTTTTTCGCCTCGCTATCTAATATTTCGCCTGGCGGGATGAGAAAATAAGCAAAGGCAGGCCGGTTGAATCTACCCACCCTGCCCCGTAATTGATGTAAATCCGCTAAGCCAAAGGCCTGGGCATTATTTATAATAATAGTATTCGCATTCGGGATATCAATGCCTGACTCGATAATCATCGTAGAAAACAAGACATCTATATTCGCCCTTAAGAAATCCAGCATTACCTTCTCTAAGAACTTAGGCTGCATCTGGCCGTGCGCTACGGCAGACCTGACGCTGAAAGGCAACCCTTTAACTACCCGCTGCCTTATCTTTCCTATATCTTGGACGTGATTATGGACAAAATAAACCTGTCCCTGCCTGGCTAGCTCACGCAAGATCGCCTGACGGATTAAATCTTCATCATATTCTACCACAATTGTCTTAATCGGCAATCTATTTTGCGGAGGCGTATTTATCGCGGATAAATCTTTGGCAGCCATCAGGCCCATATATAAGGTGCGCGGGATAGGCGTAGCGGTAAGGGTGAGAATATCGCAACTTAATCTTAGGCTCTTTAACTTTTCTTTTGCCCTGACCCCAAAACGCTGCTCTTCATCAATAATCACCAGGCCCAAATCTTTAAACCTGATATCATCCGATAATAACCGGTGCGTGCCCACCACGATATCTACTACCCCCTTGGCAATACCCTCAATAATATCTTTCTGCTGGCCTTGAGTCTTAAAACGCGAAAGCATCTGGATATTTATGGGGAAGTCTTTTAGGCGCTGGCTAAAATTCTGATAATGCTGTTCTGCCAAAATTGTCGTCGGCACTAAAAATGCCGCCTGCTTATTGTCCATCACTGCCTTAAATGCCGCGCGCATCGCCACTTCGGTCTTGCCGTATCCCACGTCGCCGCAAAGCAACCTGTCCATTGGTTTGGGCGATTCCATATCTTGTTTTACCTCGGCAGTGGCTTTTATCTGGTCGGGTGTCTCTGGATAAGGAAAGGTGGCCTCAAATTGTCCTTGCCATGCGGTATCGCCGGCATATTCAAAACCGGCAACGCTCATACGCATTGCCTGAAGCGACAAAAGTTCCCAGGCTAATTTTTGTATCCCCTTTCTTGCCCTTTCTTTGTCTCTAAGCCATTCTTTGGTCCCTAATCTATAAACCTTGGGTTTTCTTACCTGAAAGGCAATATATTTCTGCACCAGATGCATTTCCTCAACCGGCACATATAATTTCTCCCCGCGGTCATAAACAATTACCAGGTGGTCCTTGGGCTTATCCTTTACTTTTATCTTTGTAAGCCCAAGGAATCTTCCGATGCCATACTGGTTATGCACCACATAATCGCCGATATTGATATCCAGAAAATTCTTTAAAGGAAATGTTTCGGTAAAGGTTGCGGTTTTAAAGGTATGAATTTTTTTTACCGGCAGGATAATGACCATTTGGTGTTCCCAGAGAGGTTCGCCGGTTGAGGGATTGAAAGTTTTCATCGCGGCAATTTTATCAATATCTAACTCTATCCGTATCGGTAATTCAAAGGTAAAGGGAAAGATATCGATAATGCCGCCGCGACGGGAAAATTCCCCTTCTTCAGAGACCGCCTCTTGCCTCTTGTATCCGAAATCCACAAGGCAAGTTAAAGTTTGCTCTAAGTTAACTACGCCACCTACATATAATTTTAGGGACTTAAACATCGCGGAAATTTTATCTTAAACGCGGGATTTTTTACCCTGCCAGGCAAGGATTAAAGGCGAGGCAATATAAACCGTAGAATAAACTCCAGAGATAAAACCCACTAATAAAGTAAAAGCAAAATTACTCAAGACTTCTCCGCCGTAAAATAAAATGGCGATTACTACCAACAAGGTAACGCCAGAGGTAAGCAGGGTCCGGCCTAAACACTGGTTTACGCTTAAATTTATCAGTTCATAGAGGCTCATCTTTCTTAACATCCGGCTGTTTTCGCGCACCCGGTCATAAATTACAATCGTATCATTAATAGAATAACCGGCAATGGTCAAAAAGGCAGTAATGCTTAAAAGGTCAATTTGTCTATTAGTCATTACTAAAAATCCCAGGGCCACCAAGACATCATGAAAAAGGGCAAGCACGCCTGCCACGGCAAAATTGAAATGCTTAAAGCGAAAAGCCACATAAATTAAAATTCCGACTAATGACCAAATAAGGGCATATACTGCCTTGCTCTTTAGATGTTTTCCGGCTATCGGTCCCACCTTCTCTATTCTTAAAACTTGTATATCCTGATCGGGAAATTTCTCTTTTAATTTATCGGTAATGCCGCTTTCTTTATCGCCTGGCGTCTTTATCAAAATAACATGCGGATTTTCTTTGAATTGCTGGATGGAGACATCCGCAAGGCCTAATTCTTTTAATGCCTCCCTTAGGGTATCTATGGCTACGGGTGACTTAAAACTGTATTCTTGGAGTTGCCCGCCGGAAAAATCAATGCCGTAAGCCTGCTTGCCTTTTTTAAAGAAAAATACCAAACCCGCGACTATTATTATCACTGAAAGAGCATAAAAAATCCTTCTCTTGGCGATAAAATCTAATTTTGTTTCTCGGATTAACCTCAACATAGGCAGGGATTTTAATAAACCTAAACTTAAAAGAACCTCAAAGATGGTGCGGGTAACCACAATCGCGGTAAACATACTGGCAATCAGACCAATGGTCAAAGTTACAGCAAAACCCCGGATAGGCCCGGTTCCAAATTGAAATAATAAGAAAGCGGCAATTAAGGTAGTCAGGTTGGAATCAAAGATAGCGCTGAAGGCCTTACTATAACCATTGGCTATAGCCGTGCGCAGCGACTTCCCGCTGGTTAATTCCTCTCGGATACGTTCATTAATCAACACATTGGCATCTACTGCCATACCTAAAGATAGAACAATACCCGCGATACCGGGCAAGGTTAAAGTTGCGGATACGCCAGGGAATAGTAAAGGCAACATCCCTAAACTGCCCAAGATAATCAGTAAATTAAGCAAAAGGGCGATATTGGCTACGATACCCGCTAAAAGATAGTAACCAGCCATAAATATAAATACCAGCGCACCACCGATAATACTGGCTTTAACCCCTTTATTTATGGAATCCTGGCCTAACAGAGGCCCAATCGTTCTTTCTTCTTCAATATACATCGGCGCGGGTAAGGCGCCTACTCTTAAAACCAGCGCTAAATCCTGCGCTTGTTCAATGGTAAAACGGCCGGTAATCACTGCTTCCCCAGAAGGAATTGCTTCTTTTATCCGAGGAGCAGACTGGACTTTACCATCTAATAAAATGGCTAATCTTTTACCGACATTGTTAGAGGTAATCTCGGCAAATCTCTTGGCCCCTTCAGGATTAAATTGCAAGGTAACTACCGGTTCATTAAACTGGCTCTGTTCAAAACGCACCGCGGCATGGGTTAAGGTATCGCCGGTTAAAGCCGCCTGTTTCTCTAAAAGTAATGACTCATCTTCTTCTTGGCTGCGTTTTAATTCAAACCCCTCGGGAATATTGCCCTCTAAAGCCTGTTTTAATTTATCTGCTTCAGTAGAGACAAGTTTAAATTCCAAGAGCGCGGTTTTACCAATAAGGTCAATTGCCCTTTCCCTATCGGTAACACCGGGTAATTGCACGACAATCTCCTCTTCTCCCTGCTTTTGTATAGAGGGCTCTCTTACGCCAAACTCATCAATGCGGTTTCTGATAACCTCCAGCGCCCTATCTACTGCGTCTTCCTTGGCCGCAGTAGAAAGTTGGCTCGTATCTACGCGTAACACCAAATGCATCCCGCCCTTTAAATCTAAACCTAAATTTATGCGTTTATTTAAAGGAAAGGTAAAATATAGGCAAAGGCCTATAATCGCCAGAATAAAAATTATCTTATAAATCAATCTTCTTTCCATCTTCTCTTAACCCTTAACTTTAACCTTTCCCGCACCTACGCGGTGCGTTTAGGTTGAACTTGTGTCTTGTAGCTTTTTTACATAGGCAATGCAATTCTTCTCTACTTCTATTTTCACATTATCGTCTACTCTTAAGATTACACTCTTATCTTTGACATTTACAACCGTGCCATGGATGCCACCGGAAGTTACTACCTCGTCATTTTTATTTAAATTTTGCAGCATCTTCTGATGCTCTTTGTCTTTTGCCTTTTGCGGACGGATAAGCAAAAAATAAAAGATGATAAAAATAAAAATTAAAGGAAAGAGATTTACTATGGGGTTAACTTGCGATGCCTGTGGTGACATCTTTAGCCTCCTTTTGTGCTTTCTTCATCAAACTTTTCACGGTGAGAGAAGCTTGCGCGCCATTTTTTACCCAGTAATCAAAACGCTCTTTTTTTATTTTTGCTAAACCGTTTACCGGGTTATAAAAACCTATTTCTTCAATAAACCTGCTATCCCGTCCCCGGCGTTGATCAAAGACCGTTACCCGAAAATGCGGCCTTTTTTTGGGATTCTTGCCGATTCTTCTTAAACGAATATGTACTGCCATTTGTAAAACCTCCTTGTATTATTTTCCGCCGCAGGCGGATCTGCCTTCGGCAGAAATAATTGCCTCAACTAATGCCTTTGCTTTATTCACCGTTTCCCAATATTCTCTTTCAGGAACCGAGTCTGCCACAATGCCTGCGCCTGCCTGAATATAAGCAGTATTGTCTTTAATTACTATAGTCCGGATGGTTATGCAGGTATCCAGATTATGCGAAAAACTAAAATAACCCACACACCCGGCATAGGGGCCGCGCCGGATATTCTCTAATTCATCGATAATTTCCATAGCGCGAATCTTAGGGCTTCCGCTGACTGTCCCGGCAGGAAAACTTGCTTTTAAAACATCATAGGTATCATATTTTCTATTTAAGTTGCCGCTTACTTCACTGACTAAGTGCATTACATGAGAATATCTCTCTACTTTCATAAATTCGTTAACCTTTACCGTTCCCGGCTTACAGACCCGGCCTAAATCATTTCTGCCTAAGTCCACTAGCATCAGATGTTCTGCTTTTTCTTTAGTATCATTAACCAGTTCATTCTCTAATTTTTGGTCTGTTCCTAAAGTTTTTCCGCGCGGCCTGGTTCCGGCAATGGGCCTGGTTTGCACAATGCCTTCTTCGCAGCGCACTAACATTTCAGGAGAAGAACCAATGAGGATAATATCGTCCAATTTTAAAAAGAACATATAAGGCGAGGGATTAAGGCTGCGTAGATTCCGATAAATATCAATCGGCTCCTCCTTTATCTTGGTTTTGAATCTCTGCGAGAGGACTACCTGAATAATATCGCCGGCTTTTATATAGGCCTTGGCCTTTAAGACAATACTACAGAATGCCGACTTATTAAGATTAGAGGTTATTTTAATTTTCTGAACGCCTTTCTTGTCCGGTTTTTCTTTTTCCAGAATGGGTTTATGAAAATCCTTTTCGATGCCTTCTATCCTTCTTATTGCCTGATAATAAAAGTTAGACTTTTGGGCCTGAGTAAGTTTTTGTTTTTCTTTCGGAAAGAAACAATTGCTGACAATTTTCATGGTATGGTTGACATGGTCAAAGATTAAGATAGTATCCGTTAAGATAAAGATAGAGTCAAATAATTTTAAATCATCGGAATTTTTATCGGGTAACCTTTCAAGAAACCTTACCATATCGTAACCGATATAGCCGACTAATCCACCATAAAAACGCGGCAGGCCTTTAATGGTAACCGGTCTAAAATGTTGCATAATCTTTCTAATCTCATCCAGTGGCGTAGCCTGCGTAACAAAGCGAAAATTTTTTCTGCCGGGATATATAATCTGGATATTTGCACCTTTGCTTTTAATGACCAGGGACGGATTGCTGCCCAAAAAGGAATAACGGGCAATTTTTTCTTGCCCCTCTACGGATTCAAACAAAAAGGCATAAGGGCTCTTTTTTATTTTTAAAAAGGCGGATACCGGCGTGTCCAAGTCCACATTAATCTCTTTATAGACCGGTATGACGTTACCTTTTTTAGATAATTTTAAGAATTGTTTTAATGAGGGATAATACATATTATTTTATCTTCCTATAAAAACACGACCTGTTGCCCGTATGACAGGCCACGCCCACCTGGCGCACCTTAATCAAAAGCGCATCCGTATCGCAGTCATAGGCAATGGATTTAATATATTGATAATTGCCGGAGGTCTTGCCTTTCACCCAATACTCTAATCTTTTCCGCGACCAAAAGCAGGTCTTACCTAATCTCAGGGTCCGGCGCAATGATTCCTTATCCATATAAGCGAGCATCAAAACCTGACCGCTTTTATAATCCTGGATGATTGTCGGTATTAAACCTTGCTTGTCAAACTTTAGATTTTTAATATTGATTTTTTTCATAATCGCACAGGAATCCCTTTTTCTCTCAAATATTCCTTTACCTGCCCCACGGAATATTCTCCATAATGAAAGATGGAAGCCGCTAAAGCAGCGTCCGCACCGGCCTTAATAAAAACCTCAGAGAAATGCTCTAATTTTCCTGCCCCGCCTGAAGCAATTACCGGAATATTCACTGCTTGCACTATGCCTTGAGTTAATTCTAAATCATAGCCGTCCTTGGTGCCATCGTAATCCATACTGGTTAAAAGAATTTCACCAGCGCCTAAACCAGCCACCTCTTTAACCCATTTAATAGCATCTAATTCCGTCGCTGTCCTTCCTCCATTGATATAAACCTGCCACTTTTTTGTTCTTAGTCCTCCACTATCAATTAACTTTGCATCTATCGCCACCACAATGCACTGACTGCCAAACTTGCCTGCTGCATCGGCGATTAAATCCGGACACTTTACCGCAGTAGTATTTATAGACACCTTATCTGCTCCGGCATTCAATAAGTCTCTGATATCCTGAATATCCCTGATTCCACCGCCCACCGTAAAAGGCATAAATATATTTTTGGCAATCTACTCAACTAATCTAATCAGGGTCTTTCTTTGCTCAAAGCTAGCAGTAATATCCAAAAATACCAGTTCATCGGCCTGTTGCTGGTCATAAATTTTAGCGACTTCAACGGGATCTCCGGCATCGCGCAAGCCGATAAATTTTACCCCTTTTACCACCCGGCCTTCCTTGATATCCAAACAGGGAATAATACGCTTAGTTAACATCTTTTCAGCTTACATCTATTTCACTTTTTTATACAAATATTCCTTCAACAATGCCCAGGTCTGTTTACCTACTTTTCCATCAGCCGCTAAATTATTCGCCCTCTGAAACGCCCTGATAGCATCCCGTGTCTGTTTTCCCGTATGGCCGTCAATGGCGCCGGGATTATAACCGGCATTGGCTAAAGCAATCTGAATCTGTTTTACATTTGGACGAGACTTTACTTCTCCAATAACTCTTTTTTTACTTGCTTTTTTAACTTGTCGCACTTCTCTTTCTCCCGCTTTTTCTTCGCTGGCTTTAGTCAGAGATTCTCTTAGGCTATTAATCTCTTCATCCTTAGATTGTAACTGCGCCTCTAAAACCGAAACCTGATTCCTCAAACCCTGAATCTCCAAATCGTTTCGTTTACGCGCCGTAGCGCATCCAGCGAACAATAGAATAATAGAACAACAGAACAATAGAACTAATATCCTTTTTGTCATCTGCTGCCTCCTTTCTTTAGGCTAGTTTCAACGCCTGTGGTAAGGTAAATTTACCTTCGTATAAGGCCTTGCCGATAATTATACCTAAAAGGCCGTTTTTTTCCAGCAACTTAAGTTTGTAGATATCCTGCAAAGAAGATATGCCGCCTGAAGCAATAATCTTCATCTGCGCCCCTTTTAACAGCGCCTTTATGTTTTTTATATTCGGCCCGGATAAGGTGCCGTCTTTTAAAGTATCGGTATAAATTAATTCCTTAAAACCCATTTTTTTCAAGGCCAAGGCAAAAGCCAAGGCATTACTACCTCGAGAACTTTTCCGCCAACCCTTAATTAATACCTGATTTGCTTTGGTATCTATGCTGATAATAATTTTCTGCTTAAATTCTTTAAAGGCTTTTTGCAAGAAATTTTTATCTTCTACTGCCTTAGTCCCCAGCACTACACGATAGATACCATAATCTAATAACGCTTTTATAGTCGCTATATCTCTTACTCCGCCGCCGAATTGTATCGGCACATTTATATTTTTGCTGATTTCTTTTACGATACTTAAATTCTTAGGCCTACCTTCAAAGGCGCCGTCTAAATCCACGATATGTAATAATTTTGCTCCGCCTTTTACCCAGTGTTTTGCGGTCTTGGTGGGGTCGCGGGAATATACCTTCTTATTTAGCCTTCCCTGCACAAACCTCACCACACAACCATCTTGTATATCTATTGCGGGTATAATTAACATTCTATAAGTTTACAAAATTCCTTAATATGTTCAAGCCGACTGCCTGACTTTTCTCCGGGTGAAATTGCACGCCATAGATATTATCCTGCCAGACCACGGAAGTAAAATCAACTCCGTAATCACAAGTTGCCGCTATATCTTTTTTATCTTTTGGTTCGGCATAATAAGAATGGCAAAAGTAGACATATGAACCATCAGCTATATCTTTGAGCAAAGGACATACCCTCAAGCCCTGAGCCCTGAGCCCTGAGCCTATTTTCAACTGGTTCCATCCTATATGCGGCACCTTAATCGCCTTTTTATCGCTAAAGCGCACAACCCTCCCCTTCAATATCCCTAAACCTTTCTCTTTAATTGCCTCCTGACTATTTTCAAATAAAAGTTGCATCCCCAAACAAATTCCCAGGAATAATCGTCTCTGCCGGATATGTCCTTTTAATACGGCAATCAAATCCTGCTTTGCTAATTCTTTCATTGCATCATCAAAAGCACCCACGCCCGGCAGAACTAACTTTTCGCATTTTTTAATCTCGTTTGGCTGATTAGTCACAATAACCTTGGCCCCTAAAGACTCAAGTGCCTTTTGCACACTATGAATATTACCCATCCCGTAGTCAATGATAGCAATCATTTAATCAATCACACCCTTGGTTGAAGGAATGCCTTTGCGGCGAGGGTCAATTTGGGTAGCAAGGTCCAAGGCAATACCCAAGGCCTTAAAGACAGGTTCTAAAGTAGCGTGTAAATCCTGATTCGGATTATCTATTTTTATGTTAAGATTCATCCCCAGTTGTTTGGCAAATGCCTCAAAGAAATGCTCGGCATATTTCAATTCATAACCATCTTGACTAACAGGGTAAGCATATCCAGTCTGAGTAATGATTAATTTAAATGAACCCCTGCCACTAATATCCACCGTTACATTCGCGGTGATATCTTCCATAGGCACGGAAGCAAAACCGATTCTGGTAATTCCCACCTTATCTGCCAAGGCTTCCTTAAAAACTTGCCCTAACACAATACCTATATCTTCATTAGCGTGATGTATATCTACTTTTAGATCAGCTTCAGTAGTAATAACTTCTAAGTCAAAATGGCCCCAAAATGCGAATAGTTCTAGCATATGATCTAGAAAGCCTATGCCCGAATTAATCTTCGTATTTCCGGAACCATCGATATTCAAATTAACCGTTATCTCGGTTTCTTTGGTCTTTCTCTTGATGCTTGCAATCCTTTTTTTCATAAATTGTCCCTCACAAAAAAGCGCCTGACCCCTTTTTACTGGAATCTTATTTTTACCGACTCCAAATGTTTATCCAAGCCTTCAATAGTAGCAATCTTCTCCAAAGGGTCTTTAATTTTCTCTAAGGCCTTTTTAGAATAACTGATTATATGGCTGCTTTTCACAAAATCCAGCACCGATAACCCTGAGAAGAATCTGGCAGTGCCAGCCGTGGGTAAAACATGGCTTGGCCCGGCTACATAATCGCCCACTGCAGTGGGGCTGTAAGGGCCTAAAAATATCGCCCCGGCATTCTTTATTCCCCTCATAATCTTGCGGGGATTTTTTACTAAGATTTCTAAATGCTCCGGCGCAATTCTATTGGCAACCTCAATTGCCTGTTCTAAATCTTTAGTCAAAATAATAAAACCATTGATATTTTCGCCTTGAGATTTTATTTCTTTAGCTAAACTCTTAGAATTGGTAATAAGTATAGCCAGGCCTCCTGCATGTTCTGTCTGGGCACGTAAGTCGGCGATAATAAATTTGGGGTCGCTGTAGCGGTTGGCAATAATCACCAACTCCGTCGGGCCGGCAATCATATCAATATCTACCAAACCAAAAACCTGCCTCTTTGCTTCGCTCACATAAATATTACCGGGTCCAACAATTTTATCTACCCGCGGTATGGTTTTGGTTCCGTAAGCCAAGGCAGCAATGCCCTGCGCGCCGCCCAGGCGATAAATCTCATCTACTTTTAAAAGGTCAGCAACCACTAGGATATGCGGATCTATATAGCCCTGCTTATTAGGCGGGCTAATTAAAACTATTTTTTTTACACCGGCTATCTTTGCCGGAAGCACGGTCATATAAACGCAAGAGACCAAAGGAGCGGTTCCTGCCGGGATATAAACACCGACTTTCTCTAGAGGAGTATAATTCTCGCATAAAATAGCCCCGTCGGCATCTTTAATTTTCCAAGATTTCCTGATACCCTTACGATAAAACTTATTGATGTTTTCGATAATAATCTTAAGGCTGGAGACAAAATTCGGGCTGATATTTTGGTAGGCGCCGCTAATCTCTATTTCCGAAACCTTTAATTGCTTAAGAGATAATTTTACGCCATCAAATTTTTTGGTATATTTTATCAGCGCCTCATCGCCAAAAGTACGCACGTCTTCAATAATCCGCTTTACTTTGTCTTCAATACGTTTTGATTTAAGTACGCCACGATTATAAATCTTTTCCAACTTTTTACTGTTAAAACGTGTTATTATCATGGTAAATTCCTGATTATATTCTTTAACTCTTGAAAGGCCTTCTCAAAATTTTCGGGCTTATCGCCTCCGGCCTGAGCAAAATCTTTTCTTCCTCCGCCACTGCCGCCTAAGATTCCCGCCACATCTTTAATTAACCCGGTAGCATCTAAGCCTTTCTGCACTAAATCCGGGGTAATACCCATCACCAACAGAGCCTTGCCCTGATTAGTTGAGCCCAAAGCAATAATGGTATTATCTACCTTCTCCTTAATTAAGTCCACACCTTTCCTTAATAAATCCATACCTATATTTTCTATCTTACTGGTAATAACCTTAATCTCATTTATCTTTTCTGCATTTTGAATAAAGGCATCTAATGAATTCTTGATTGAATCTAGCCCTTGTAAATTAAGTTGTTTTTCTAATTCTTTAATGCTGGCTAAACGTTTTTCTAATTCGAGGGCGATTTTCTCTGTGGGCACGCCTAAAAGAGAAACAATCCCGGTAATCACGTCTTCTTCTTCTTTGATTTTCTTATAGGCGAACTCACCGGTTACTGCCTCTATCCTTCGAACGCCCGAAGCCGCCGAGCCTTCCTGAATTATCTTAAAGAGCCCAATCTGACCAGTAGAGTTAAGATGCGTTCCGCCGCATAATTCTTTAGAAATATCGCCAATCGAGACCACCCGCACCCGGCCTTCGTATTTTTCGCCGAAAAATGCCAGCGCGCCAGATTTCTTGGCTTTTAGCCAAGTCATTTCTTTTTTCTCAAGAGAATAATTATTTAAGATATAACCATTGACTACTTCCTCTATGCGGCTCAATTGTGCGTGATCAATATCTTTAAAATGGGCAAAGTCAAAACGCAACCTATCCTCAGTAACTTTAGACCCCTGCTGCCTCACATGCGCGCCCAAAACCTTTCTTAAGACCGCCTGCAGAAGATGGGTGGCAGTATGGTTTCTGGCTATACAGAGGCGACGCTCTATATCTATTTTTGCAGAAACTAAATCATTCTTTTTAAAAGAACCTGTTTTAATCTTACCGATATGCACAATAACTTTGCCTAACCTTTGGGTATCAGTTACTTCAAATACGCTTTTTCCTTTGCTGATTACACCCATATCGCCTACCTGGCCACCAGCCTCAGCATAAAAAGGAGTCTTGTCCAAAATTATCTTTACCTCATGGTTGTCCTGAATAATTTTGATTACCTTTGCCTTTACCGTATCCTCTTGATAACCCAAAAATTTGGTTTCTTTGATATCTGAGTGTAAATCTTTAATCCCAAAAACATCGCCTTTCATCCCGCTCTGGGATTTGGAACGGTCTTTCTGCTGCTTTAATTCTTGCTCAAACGCTTCTTGAGAAATCTTAATACCCTGCTTATCCAGCCAATCCTTGGTTAGTTCTAAAGGTATGCCGTAGGTATCATAAAGTTGAAAAGCGATTTTTCCTGCCTTTTCCGCATCCGCTTTATTTAAAAGGTCAGCAAATTTTTCTTTAAATAAAGCGTCGCTAGAATTAAAAGTGAAAATAAAACTTTCCTCTTCCGCTAAGATAATTTCGGAAATATTCTCTTGGCGCTGCTTCAACTCTGGATAAGGAATCTTCATTACCTCTGCTAAAACCGGAACTAATTTATATAAGAACGGCTTTTTTATCCCTAATCCCCAAAGATGCAACCTGCTTCTTCGAATCAATTTTCTTACCACATAGCCACGACCTTCATTTGAGGGTAACACTCCATCATATATAGCAAACACTATTGCTCTGAGATGGTCTGCAATAGCATAAACAATTTCTAAACGCGGGGACCTACTTGTTTCAGCAATAATCTCTTTTGTCAAAGGTTGAAATAAATCCGTCTCAAAATTGTTTGGAACCCCCTGCATTACTGCGGCTAATCTCTCCAAGCCCATACCGGTATCAATATTTTTCTTATGTAACGACTCTAATACCCCACCTTCCTTGCGGTTAAACTGGGTAAAAACTAAATTCCAGACTTCCATCTGGTCAAAAAATATTTCCGAGCAAGGGCCGCAAGGCCCATTTGGGCCTTTGGCTTTTGCTTCAGATGGCCAGAAATTTTCTTTATCCCCTAATTTAATGATTTTTTCTGGTGGAATTTTTATTTTGTCTTTCCAAATTTTATAGGTTTCCTCATCATCTTTATACACAGAGACCCAGAGCCGTTCTTTTTTAATTTTTAATTCTTCGGTTAAAAACTCCCAGGCGAAGGATATCGCCTCTTGCTTAAAATAATCCCCAAAGGAAAAATTGCCCAGCATTTCAAAAAAGGTATGGTGTCCGGGGGTCTTACCTACTTTATCCAAATCATCGGTGCGCAGGCAACGTTGAGCCGTGGCTGCGCGGGTAAAACTAGAAGTAAGCCCTAAAAATTCTTTTTTGAATTGATTCATCCCCGCCG
>CAYHAI010000060.1:0-11538 GCA_964354585.1 uncultured Planctomycetales bacterium | reverse complement strand
AACTATTCAGGGACGCTAAATTTTTGCTTAAATTATGGAGAAGGATGGAAGGCATAATCCGCAGTAAAAAGGCGCCCAGCCTTATTTACGAAGAATATGATTTGACGTTGCGGGCAATCAGGGATTCATTTACCGACGATGTATCTAAATTAATTGTAGATTCTAAGCCCGAATATTACCGGATAAAGCATTTTATGAAAACATTCTTAAGTTATTTAGCAAATAAGGTAGAGCTATACCGGGGCGATAGCTTATTTGAAGACAAAGATATTGAAAAACAGATTAATCGGATATTTGAAAGCAAGGCTTATTTAAAATCAAAGGCCTATATTATTATTGAGCCTACCGAAGGACTGGTGGTGATTGATGTAAATAGCGGTGGTTTTAAAAAGAAATTAAACCAGGAAGAAACTGCATTTAAGGTTAATTGCGAAGCAGCCGAAGAAGTCGCGCATCAGTTAAGGCTACGTGATTTAGGCGGCATTATCGTTATGGATTTTATTGATATGGAAAAGGAAGCGCACCGTCGGGAAGTATTAGATGTGTTAAAAAAAGCATTAAGTAACGATAAGGCAAAATATGACATCTTAGGAATTTCTAAGTTTGGATTAGTAGAAATGACCAGAGAACGTATACACAAGACTGTCCAGATGCTTTCTTATCAGTCCTGTCCCTATTGCCAAGGAAAGGGTAGGGTAAAGTCGCCGGTGACCATGGCGGTTTATGCGCTTAAGGAACTAAAGAGATTTTTGAAACCTAAGACCTTAAAAGAGGCTAATCTCACCTTAAACCCAATAGTATGTGAAGAAATTTTGCAAGATAAAGCAAATTTAAGATCTCTTGAAGATAGATTTAAGACCAAAATCAACCTTATCTCTAACCCCGCCTTACATATAGAGGATATTAGGATAGCCTAATTTTACCTATTTTCGCCTTAATTTATCCTTGACCCTACCCATTTAATGTTATATAATTATAAACGAAATCCAAACTTATGGAGCGAGCACCCGGCTTTATCGGAACAGCCGGTGTGCCGCTTGTGCGGCAAGCGAACATAAGTTATGTGGCTGAACTTATCCCGCCGCATTCTTGCATTCTGCAAGAATGCAAGAGGCGGGATTAATTCGCACAATAACTTACTCACACTTCGTGTTCGTAAGTTATGTGCTCATTTAAAATGGCAGGACGCATTCCAGAAAATATATTAGAAGACATCTTAAGCCGGGTGGATATCGTGGAGATAGTTTCAGGCTATATCCCTCTGAAGCGGGCAGGGAGAAATTTTAGGGCATTGTGCCCTTTCCATCACGAAAAGACCGCCTCTTTTATGGTCTCGCCTGACCGTCAGATTTACCATTGTTTCGGATGTAATGCCGGCGGCAATGCCTTTAATTTTCTGATGCAATACGAACGTTTAGAATTCCTAGAGGCAGTGGAAACCTTGGCGAAAAAAGCCGGGGTGGTTTTGCCCGAGGCCCAGAGGCAGGATGCAAAGACCGTAAGCCTGATTACCCAGCTTTACAAAATAAATGAATTAACCGCGCTTTTTTACGGGCATAACTTAAATTCCTCTGAAGGCACGCAAGCCAAGAATTATCTCTTAAAACGCGGCCTAAAGGAAGAGAGTATAAAATTATTTAAATTAGGGTTAGCCTTAGATAAATGGGATGCCTTGATTAATCATTTAAGGGCGAAGAATATCAGTCTTTCTCTACTGGAGAAAGCAGGACTTATTCTTATTAAGGAAGGCGGCGGCTATTACGATAGATTCCGTAATCGTATTATCTTTCCCATAGTTGACATAAAGGCAAGGGAACTTGGTTTTGGCGCCAGGGTATTAGACGATACTTTACCTAAATATATCAATTCACCGGAGACGCCGATATATACCAAAGGAAGGAATCTCTACGGCTTGAATTTAGCCAAAGATGCGATTAGGGAAAATGATTGCGCAGTAATGGTAGAGGGTTATTTAGATTTTATTCTGCCTTATCAGGAAGGACTAAGGAATATCGTGGCATCGCAAGGCACCGCGCTTACCAGCGAGCAGGCAAGACTCTTAAAAAGGTATACCCATAATGTGGTGATGGTCTATGATGCTGATAAGGCCGGTGAATTAGCCGCTTTAAGAAGTTTGGATATTTTTATTGAAGAGGAGATGAACGTTAAGGTTGTATCTTTGCCCCAAGGTTTTGATCCCGATTTATTCGTGCGCAAATATGGCATTGCCGCTTTGCAAAAGAAAATCGAAGAAGCGCAAAATTTATTTGACTATAAAATAAATATTCTCAAAAACCGCCACGATATTAAAGAAGCAGAAGGCAAGGCAAGAATCGCCTGCGAGATGCTGCCCACGATAAAAAAATTCAAAAATTCAATTTTAAAGGCGGAATACACGAAAAAATTTGCTGAGGTTTTAAATGTCGCAGAATATTATATCGTGGAGGAATTAAATAAGCTCAAAGAAGATAGGGGCTATTTAGATTTAGGCGAGGCGGGCCGTAAAAAAATATTAAACATTAATCCTACGGAGAAATTATTGGTTAAACTGATGTTAGAGGAAACCGAATTTATTGAGCGCATCAAGAACAGCCTTGAGCCAGCGGATTTTCAGGATGAGCGGATTTCCCGCATTGTTTCTATAATGTTTGACCTGCTGGAGCAAGGCAAAGATATCGCGCCCCATAAATTAATCAACCATCTTGAAGGCGAAGACATATTGCAGGTTATCTGCGAGTCCGCATTTTTACCTGAGGTCTCTGACCAGAATAAAGAAAAGGTAATTGATGATTGTATCCACCGCTTAAAGAGCGAAAGGCTAAAGCTAAAGAGACAGCGTTTACACGAAGAGATAAAAACCGCGCAGCACTTAGGAGACCAAGAGCAGTTAAATCGGCTGGTGCAAGAATTCCACCATTTAGTTAAGAAGGGGTGAAGGTAATGAAAAGGAAAGAATACACTAAAAAAGATTTAGAAAAGATTATCGCCTTAGGCAGGCAAAAGGGATACGTTACTTACGACGATGTGAATGAACTTTTGCCCGAGGATATATCTTCTTCAGAAGATATTGACCGTATCTTTGAATTATTAGGAAACGAGGATATACAACTGATTGAAAATGAGGAAGAAAAAGAGATAGTAAAACCCATTGAACCTCCTAAGGAAGATATTTTAACCGAGCACTTGAAAATTGAAGAGCGGTTCCTGCCCTTAGATGATCCGGTTAAAATGTATCTTAAGCAGATGGGTTCAGTATCTTTGCTTTCCCGCGAGGATGAAATCGCCTTGGCTAAAAAAATAGAAGAGGCAGAGCAGAATTTTAAACGCGCGGTTTTGACGACGAAATTTGGCCGTAGTTGCGTTTTTTCTGTGGCTGGTGATATCTTAGCAGGCGAACTGAACTTGGAAGAGATGGTCAAAGAAGACATCAAGATAAACAAGACCAATGTCTTAAGAAAATTTAAGCGAGTTCTCAAGCGCCTGAGGTCTACCCGTAGCGAAGTAAAGAGTATTAATCTATCGCTGCAATTTAATTTTACTACCTCGGTAATTGAGTCGGTAGTGCGCCGTATCAGCAACCTGTTGAGAGAGCTCGAGCATATTGAAAGACAGAAAGAGTCATTAGGTAGAAAGGCAAGGAAGAAACGTAACCAGTTAAATTCCCGAAGGCGCGCTATATTAAGGCTAATCGGCGAGTCGCATCTGCGCATAAAAGAGCGGATGAGATTGATTAGAGCTACGCATATAAAATTAAACCGCACTAAGAAGCGGCTCGTCGAAGCAAATTTAAGATTGGTAGTGAGTATCGCAAAAAAATATACCTATCGGGGGTTGTCTTTCTTAGATTTAATCCAAGAAGGCAATATTGGTTTGATGCGCGCAGTGGAAAAATTCGAATATAGAAGAGGATATAAGTTCTCTACCTATGCTACTTGGTGGATCAGGCAGGCAATTACCCGCTCTATCGCTGATCAGGCCCGGACTATTAGAATTCCGGTGCATATGACGGAAACCATCAATAAAATCATCCGCTTTTCCCGGATTTTTGTGCAACAGAATGGCCGGGAGCCTACGCCTGAAGAAATTGCCCAGAAGATGAGGCTGCCTCAGGATAAGATAAAGACAATATTAAAAATTGCCCAGGAGCCAATCTCTTTGCAGATGCCTATCGGAGACGAAGGCGATACGCATTTTGGAGACTTTATCCAAGATAAAAAGGCAATTTCTCCGGCTAATGCTACAGTGCGCTCAATGCTCAAAGAAGAAATTGGTTCAGCCTTAAGCACGCTTACCGATAGGGAAAAGAAAATCTTGGTCTTGCGCTTTGGCATCAGCGATGGCGCTGCGCGTACCTTAGAGGAAGTAGGCAGGGTTTTTAAGGTAACCCGGGAAAGGGTGCGTCAAATAGAGGCCAAGGCATTAAAAAAACTCCGGCATCCTACCCGTTCCCGCAGGCTGCGTACTTTTCTGGATATGACCCTGGCCCACCAAAGAGAATATTAAGATTTCCTAATTTTATCTTGCCAAAACCCCTTTAAAATAGTATATTATAACATTACGTTTATTTGGGTAGTAAACGACGGGCCCATAGCTCAGCTGGTCAGAGCAGGTGACTCATAATTTGATTTGGGCATTTTTCGCAACTCATTGAAATTATTGCAACTGCGTTAATTATCAGGAAGTTAGGATAAGAAAACAATATTGGGTTTTTAGTGATTTTTAGCTATTTTAAGTAATGGTATAGTGACAAATTGGTGACAAAAAATAAGCCTTGACATCTTGTATATCATTATGATATACTTAATGTGGAGGTGATGGGAGATGGCTGTAATGATGAATAAAGAGCTTCTTATAAGAATGCCTTCCTCGCTTTACGAAGAGACAGTAAAACTTTGCAAAAAAAGATACATGTCTATTTCTTCTTTTATTAGAGAGCTGCTCGTTGATCAAGTAGAAGGTTCTCTATCTCCAGAAGAAGAAAAGATTATTGCAGAGGGAGAAAGGCAATACCTAAAAGGAAGAGGCACCAACTGGAGAAGGGTAAAGCGTGGGTAACTTTGAAGTCCTTTTAATGCCAGCGGCGCTTAAATTCTATAAGACGTGTCCTGAAGAGCTTGCAAAGAGATTAAACAAATGTTTTGAAGACTTGGAAAGCAATCCTTTTTGGGGGCCGAATATCAAGATATTAAGAGGAGAAAAGAGGCGCTATAGATATCGTGTAGGCGATTATCGCGTAATTTACAACATCGATAAGGAAAATAATAAAGTTGTTGTTACTTTGATTGCTTCTCGACCATCGGCATATCGAAATATAAATTAATAAAATAAGATATATCTAAATGATGAGAAAAGCCAGATTAGAAAATGTAAATATTTATTTAAAAAAGAAACTAAAAAATGAAGAATTCAGGAGGCTCTACGAATTTGAATGTGCCAAGGTTGCCTTAGCACAGAAGATTGCTGAGTTAAGAGAAGGGAAACATCTTCGGCAAGTTGATTTAGCTAGGAGGCTTGGCGTTTCTCAACAGTTTATTTCACAAATTGAGACCGGAGAAGAAAAAAACCTGACTATTGAAACCATAATTAAAATAGCTAAGTCTTTAGGGCGCGGAGTTAGTATTTCTTTCCCAAAACTTACAAATCGGCACCTTTCTTATTTGGAAGTTTCGTAGTGCTTACAAGAAAATCGCCTTCGGCGATAACCTTCTGCGATTTTCAGTGGTTAGGAAAGTGTTTTATACTTTCCTACACCATAAAAAATAAAAAATAAAGATAACCTTGAAAAGTAAGTTATTTATGGTATACTTACATTTGTATATACCATAAAATACGATTTAATAATCCGATAGCTCTGATTTAGGGGGAAAGTCAGAGTTGCCACGATTTGTAAGCCGGATTTGACAGAAAAAAGGGTCGATTCCGGCTTTTTTGTTTGCCGCAGAAAGCGGCACACCAATCTATCCGATAAGATTAGGTGTACTATGTTACCAATGCAGAAAAAAATAACAAAAATAATCTCACTAGTACTTTGCTTTTTACTTGTCTTTGAGCAATCGGGCTTTGCTCAAATGGCAGGGCAACTGGATATTTCCGGTTACCTTACCGGTCTACGTAATGCGCTCACTCAGGATAAATTCCGGCCTTTACATTTAAGGTATCTTTCCTACGATACTTTAAATAATAACTTCAGGCTTCTTTTAGATAAAGGTGACTTAAAGGATATAAAAGCCCCTCAAGTCGTAGAAACAACGTAGAAGCTTTTAGAGTATTTCTTCGTGGGCGTAAGCCTTCCCAATTCTTCTTTCTGGGTAAACTTAAGGCCGGATTCCCCAGATAATATAATTGACCCCTATCTTGCCCAAACCGATGTGGGAAAAATCCTATTAGAAGCAGACCTGCAACTTAAGAAGGATACTGCCAAATACACCTCTCCAGAGAATCCTAAAGGCAAAGAATATTGGGAGAAGCTGTATAAAAAAGCAGGCGAACTCTTTGGTTATGACAATGTTCCCATACCCACCTTAACCCGGCCTTGGATTGTGCCGGATGAGATAATCGTCCGCGAAGCAAACGATAACGCGTATATCTATAAGGCTACCCTTAAGGTACAGTTAGAGCAAGATCATCTGAAAGATTCAGCTGTTTATAACTTTGATGATTCACGCTTAAAAGAACTCAACGGATATTCTTCTCAACTAATCCGTGAACTAATTATTCCAGAGCTTACCAAAGAAATAAATACCTCTAAAAGATACGCTTCTCTAAGACAGGTTTATTACTCATTGATTCTTGCCCAGTGGTTTAAGCAAAAGTTCTCTAGTAAAGGCGGTTTCTACAGCAGCCTCATTGACAGAAGAAACTTAAATGGCATTACTTCCAAAGAAGATTGGTCAAAAACTGCTTATTTCAAAGCATACCAAAAATCTTTCAAAGACGGCGAGTATAACATACAGGAACCTATCTATACTCTTTTTGGGCAAACAATAAGGAGTTATTTCAGCGGCGGTATTGATTTCGGAGTTACTCAGGAACAGGGGGGGGTATTAGCTACCGCGATACAAAGAAATTTATTTCAGGCATCTACGCCCGGAGATGTTCTTGCTGGCAATTCGCATACTTTACCATAAGTTGAAGTTAATGGTGGAAATCAAGACAATATAGGCGTAGAACGAGATGCAATAAAGGTAAGCAAAATAGAAGAAGTATCTTCGCCCCTTACAGTTAGTAACCCTGCACCTAGAGGAACGCCAGCTACTCTTTTAAAATATATGCATGATAACAGAATCTTTTCTGATAACCCTAAAAAATCTTCAGAGATGGCTCTTCAAAGAGGCGGTAACGATTTACAGAGAACAATACAAAGAGAATTAAGGGTGTTACGAGTAGTGGGTTTAGTAGAAGGCGATGCTTGGAGTGGTTATTATTTACCGGAACGGCTAAAAACTCATAACCTAGAAACAATAATTGAACAAAATCCAGAGTTAAATCTTCCAAGTCCTACCGATGAGCAGGTAGGAGACATTAAAATGAGAATTGCAAAACTTGCTCAGCCTCAAAATTCTGTCAAACGTTTAAGCATAAATGAGTATTATGGGAAAGGTATTTTTAGAAAGTGGGATAACGAAGCAGATGTTGGTAGCGCAATGACTCCCGCCGCATATATAGAGGCATATAGACAAAAGCTATTGGCATTAATTAAAGATTACATTCCTTCTGACAGGAATCCAGGGTTAATAAAAATTCTGTCTATCGGTGCTGGCACGGGCAAATTTGAAAAGATGCTAAGCGATGAAGGATATAATATCATAGCAATTGATATTTTTGATGAAGCCATTGACATAATGAAAGAAAAAGGTTTAAATGTAATTAAAGCCTCGGGTACAGATTTACCTTTTTCTGATTTTACATTTGACATGGTTCTAATAGATGGTACTTTAGGTCATTTAGCTTCATACTTTGAGATTCCTGAGAACGCTGGTATAGATTTATTCAAGAAACCACTAAGCGAAGCTCACCGAGTACTAAAGAATAGAGGATTAATTGTAATAAGCGATGATATTCCTCCAGAAGGTATTGATTATAAATTAAACCCCAGAGTAGATTTAATGAGAGTGAGTGATAGAGTAATGCAGGTAGAGCTCATTAATACTAATTTTAGTAATATCTCTTTTCAAAGAATTCCTTATGAAAGGCCGAAAACTGGTTTACAAGAAAGAAGGGTAGCAACTGCTTATAAATTAGAGGTAGATAGCGAGAGAGCAGAAATCGCCTTGCGTAGCATCCTTGGCCACGCGCTACTTGAGCCGGTCCAGTTAATGTTTCAAATTATATTTAACAAAATAGGGCTTTTGAAAGCCACCTCTGAACAAACAATTCAAGAGATAGAGGCATTGAGAAACTATATCCCTGAAATTGAACGGGGTTTAAGTAATTTACGCTCGAGTATTAAAGATGGAGCCATCACAGGCTCACAGGTTACTGGACAACTGGTTGCAATGAAAGATAAACTCTTAACAATATATAAAGATCTAAAGGATAAGTTGGAAGGTCGGTATTCAGCCAATAAAGATTATATTAAGCTGATGGACAAGCTATCAGAGTTAATTGATATTCTTCAAACACAGGCTGATTTTATTGCGGGGAATAATTCAAAAGATGAACTTGATATTAATGCGCTAATAAAGGGATCAATCCCTCTTATTACGGAAAAGTTAATGAATCCATATATTCAATATAAAGGCATAGAGGTAAACTTAGAAGAAGGTTCACCAAAGGTTAGAGCGAACGCTCGGCTTCTGCGGCGTATATTAGGCAACATTATTTCTAACGCAGAGGAAGCAGTTTGGAAAAAAACTAAGGAAGGACAAATTGTTGTGACTACAAAATTTGATCGATTGGGCAACAGGATTTTAATTACCATATCTGATAATGGAGGTGGAGTTGCTTCTGAAATGTTAGCAGAAGGTATGGTGACGGGGAGGTCAAGGATGTTTGATTTAAACGCATCCACACAGAAAACAGGGGGCGGGCTTGGTCTTGCTGAGGCCTGGTATGTCATAGAAGATATAGGCGGCACAATTGAAGTTTCTTCTGAGCTTGGCAAAGGCACCACCTTCATTATTAGATTACCAATTACCCAGGATGCACAACCACCAAGGGCGCCGGGTGTCTTAACCGATGTAGGTTCCAGCGCTGCTACTGAGAGAGCAGACAATACGAATCAGCCAAAAGCAACTGATTCTAGATCGTCATCTGCTGTTGGCGGTATCGATCTTAGCGCCTTACCTATTATTACTCAACCAATGAATACGCCAAGAATTAATGTGCTATTGAGTAGTTTAGATAACATTGAGACTAATCCAGAGTGGAATGAGATTCAGAATATGGTTAATGCAGGGATTATTCCTTCCGGCCAGAGGATTAAGGACTATTTGCAATCATGTTGTCAGAGAAAAGAGCTAAATGGAGAAATAGGCAGAGTGCTTAATTGTATTGCGGATATTATGAGAATAGAAGAGGAACGCGTTTTGGCCACCGATCAGGACATAAAAAGTTTATTAGTTTTAGTTGAATCGGGCAAATCCGAGAATGAATTAGTATCTGCTTTAAGCAGGATAAATTTTTCTCCAAAGGAACCAGAGTCAATTACACCATAAGAATATTTTTTGCCAATAATTAAAGGGCATCCCTAGCCTTAAAGGATTCTTTCCTTAAAAGGCCTTCCCCAGAGATGCCCTTTTTAATTTATGACCTGATAAATAGTCACTCGCTTTTCTAACCGATTAAATACACTTAGATTTAAAAACCGCTGATTTTTTTGCAAAAATTCATTAATAAATCTTTCTTTACAGCCTTAAGAAAGTTTGGTATACTTATAATTTCTGAAAGCACGTCCAATGAATTGTGTTACATATATTCTCTCAGCGTATTATAATAGGTTATGTCCGTGCTTAATTACAAAGAAATGGTGACTAAAAATCACCTGCTCTATGCTTTTTCCGACGAGATAGAAGAGAAAATAAGTAGTCACATTTTAGTGACAAAAGCGAAATACAAGAAACAAGCAAAATTTTGGTCAGTTGTAACTCTTTGATAATAAGCAGGTTGTAAATCACGGGCCCATAGCTCAGCTGGTCAGAGCAGGTGACTCATAATCACTTGGTCCGGGGTTCGAATCCCTGTGGGCCCAAGTAGATAAATAGAACATGGGCGTTGAAGGTCCTACCGCCTCAGTCATTTTAAATGGTGAGAGGCGGGATCCCGCATCGTCTAAATAAATAGGTGGATGCGGGAGAATCCTTCTGGGCCCAGTTGAAAATTACGGGCGATTGGCTCAGTTGGTTAGAGCGCCACACTCACATTGTGGAGATCACAGGTTCGAATCCTGTATCGCCCACCAGAAAAAAGGAATCAGCAGTGTCGACAGTTGATTTAAAAACCCAGACGAGTAGTTTAGTTAGGTTACAAACCGTAGATAGCGAAATATATGCTTTAAAATATGAAAAAGAATCTAAGCCGCAAGAAATTAAAATGATGGAGGCTTCTTTTGAAGAAAAAAAGCAGCATCTTGCAGACTTAGAAAAAGCCTCACTTGATCTCCAAAAGCAAAGAAAAGATAAAGAATTGGAATTAGCCTCTAAAGAAGAAGAAGTCAAGAAGTTCCAGACCCAGCTTTATTCGCTTAAGACCAACAAGGAATATAAGGCAATGTTGCAGCAGATAAATGATGCCAAAGCCGATGCCTCGGTAATCGAAGACAAGGTTTTACAGTTGTTTGACCAGGCCGACAAAGCCAAAAATGATATTGAACAAGAAAAACAAAGACTCCAAGAAGAAGAGGGGGTGTTTTTGGGGCAGAAGAAAAAGATAGAAGAGAGAATAAAAGAAATAGATGACCGCCTAACGCAATTAGACGCGCAGAGAAAGCAAGTTATACCTGAAGTTGAGCCCAAGATACTCGCCCAGTACGAGCGGATATTGTTTAATCGCGATGGACTGGCGATAGTGGGCGTAAAGGACAATTCCTGTCAGGGGTGTAATATGTTTGTGCCGCCTCAGGTAATTAACTTGATTAAGATGTATGAGCGCATAATTACCTGCGAGGTCTGTAATAGAATATTGTATATAAATGAAGGAGATTGAGATTTATATCGATGGCGCATCTAAAGGCAATCCCGGGCCAAGCGGCATCGGAGTAGTTATTTGTAAGGACGGCGAGACGATTAAAAACATCTCCAGTTATATCGGCAATGCCACCAACAATGTTGCTGAATATAGCGCCTTAATTTACGCCCTACAAGAAGCCCTTATTTTAGGTAGCCAGAATATTAAGATTAATACCGATAGCCAGCTTCTCTACCGGCAGATAAAAAAAATTTATAAGATAAAGAACCCGAATATATTGGGGTTATATAATCAAGTAACGCATCTTATCTTGGCTTTTAAGGAAGTTTCCCTAAATCATATTTTGCGCGAGCATAATCGCGGTGCGGATAAATTAGCTAATCTAGCGATAAAAGAAGCGTTTAAGAAAAAATA
>CAYHAI010000059.1:0-2535 GCA_964354585.1 uncultured Planctomycetales bacterium | reverse complement strand
AAAAATGCAAACTATTTTTTTATGCCTCAGCACGAAAGAGACGTATTGCAAAGCTTGGATTAAATGTATGGCCGGGTCAAGCGGGATAAGCCGGCCGGGTTTTATCACCCATCTGATTAAGGGTTGCTCAAATATATCACTGTAACCTAAAAAGAATGTACTTACGGCATGACGAAAAGGAATGCTGCTGTAAACCACAAAGCCATCCAAATAACTGGCATGATTAGGGCAAATTAAATAGGGGCCGTGTTTAGGCAAGAATCCTTTTCCTTTTATTTTTAGGCGCCAAAAAACCCTTAAGATAAATAAAAATGCGCCTTTAGATATCAAGGTGAATAACTTATCTAAAATGCCGGCCTCTATCCTGACCTTCTCCAACATCTTTTCCTGTGGGGGCAAATCTTTTAAAATCTGGCTCCAGCTCTTTTGCTGCGCGCTTTCTGTTTTAGAGATGATAGCCGAAGATTTTCCCATTAAGTTTTGTAAATTTATAATCACTTCCCGTATCGTAGACATACTATAAAGTAATTCATCGGGAATTTCTACTTCCAGAAGCGCGCCCAGCCCCAAGCCTAACTCTACGCGGCTTAAAGAATCAATGCCCAAATCTATCTCTAAGTGGCTGTCTAAGGATACGGCCTTCTTTAATTCAGCGGATATATAATTGATAATCTTCTTGGCAATTTCAAGGTTTAAAATCTTTTTGTCTTCCGCGCTAAATTCCGTCCCTTTAATCTCGAGGACGGGTAACTTTACTTCCAGATATTTATCTCTTACCTCGTATCTTTTGATCTTTTTTAAAGCCGTGCGCGGTAGTTCTTCTTTAGTAATGGCAAAGCCCATAATGTGTTGATAAGAAGGTAAATTCTGGGCTAAATTTTCCAATTCCCAGCGCATTTTACCTTGAATATTCGCCTCTTTTCTTTGCTGAAAGTATTCTAAATTGGGGACGATTACCGCATAGAGTGACTCAATCAAACGGCCAAATTTTTCTTCTGGCCGGGAAAGGATACAGATTTCTTTTATATAGGGGCTTTGGCTATAATATTCTTCGAGTTCCTCGGGATAGATATTCTTACCCGAACTTAAAACAATCACATCCTTTTGCCTTCCTGTAAGAAAAAGATAACCCTCTTTGTCTATCCAGCCTAAATCTCCGGAATAGAACCACCCGTCTTTGATTACTTGCGCGGTTAAATCCGGGCACTTGAAATATCCCTGCATCACATTCGGCCCTTTGATAAGCACTTCTCCGATTCCGGAATTATCCGGATTAAGTATCTTTATCTCTACCTGCGGTATAGATTTGCCTACGGAACCAAATTTTGTTTTTTGGGGAGGATTGAGGGTTGCTACCGGCGAGGTCTCGGTTAAACCATAACCTTCAACTAATTTAAACCCCAACCTAGATAAATCGCAATTAATCTTTGGCTCAAGCCTTGCCCCGCCGCTGACCAAAAGCCTTAAAATACCAAACTGGCTGCGCACCTTAATCTTAATAAATGGCCAGAGAAAAAATCTCAACAAAAAAGGGATCTTTTTTATCTGGTCATATATTGCTTTGTGCAGCAGGGTAAAAAGTTGCGGCACGCCGACTAAAAGCGTAACCTTGGCCTCTTTGATGATTTGACTTAACTCCTGGGGTTTAAAACTTAAGGCATAAGTAACCTCGCCACCCAAAAAAAGTGGCACGATCAAAGTCACCATAAAGGCATAGGTATGATGCAAGGGCAAAACAGAAAGGATGTTATCTGAGGGTAAACAGACGTTTGACTTCTGGATGCTTCTAAAATTAGAGCAGATATTTTTATGACTTAATAAAACGCCTTTGGGTTTTGCCGTGGTCCCTGAGGTATAGATAAGCGAGGCGACATCTTCAGATGAAACATCAGGCAATAAAGATACCTCTGGCTTAATATTTTGTATCTCTGAAAAATTTGTCACCCCCGGGTGCTGATAATCAGGATTATCCAAGATAACAAATTTAAGGGGATAGTCTTGTAGGTTATCTTTGAATTTTTCAAGGAATATATCATAAGAAGAGAAGATAATCTTAGTTGCGCTATCAATGACGAGATTCTTTATTTCTGGGGGGGTTAATTGCCGGTCTAAAGGCACAGCAGTGAGGCCGGCATACATTATGCCTAAGTAAATTATTGGCCATTCCGGCCGGTTTTCTAAGATAATTCCGGCTAAATCGCCCTTTTTAAAACCTTGTTTGTTTAAAAAGGTAGCCACCTTTTGGCTGGATGCGGCTAAATCTTGGTAACTAATCTTCAGCCACTGGTTATCTTTTTTAACCCGCAAGGCCACTTGCTCGGGAACCCCAGAAGCGGTCTGGGTAAATATTTTATGAATGACTAAACTTTCTTCGCTCATTATTCTTTCTTCAGACTCTAAAAAGCCTTTAAAAACGCTAATTTTCGCTAATCAAATACTAATTACCGCTAATGTTCCATCGATGAATTAGCGGCGATTAGTTATAAATTAGCGGGGATTAGCGTCAAAAAGTATTTTTTCACAACTTTCTTTCTT
>CAYHAI010000058.1:0-3536 GCA_964354585.1 uncultured Planctomycetales bacterium | reverse complement strand
ATTGCGTCTGGATTACAGGTGCAGGAGAAACAGGGTTTAAAATAATCGCCGGTATTCATTGCGGCGCGATACCGGCGAGATGTGCCGCCTGTGAAACAAGCATAGAGGCGGGCGAAATATTAACAGCGTGTGCTTGCCCGCCAGATCAACCGGCATGGGAGGATGAGGATGATACTTATTATTCATGCCCGGAAGAGTTTATTCCCTCAAATATTATTCAATGGGCGGATCAATATCATTACGAAAAAGAATGTGGTACGAGAATAGAATATGAAAACAGAAACAGTAAATATATTGACGCTTGTATTGAGTATGGAAAATACATATCATACTGGAAAGAGCTTTTAAAGCCGAGGAAATAATATGGCCGACAATGATATACAAGTAAAATTGGTTCTTGACAGTGATTTACAAAAGCAATTCCAAGCGCAGGCTGCCGTTGTAAAAAAGGAAACATCGACAATTGAAAAAGGAATGTCTGGTCTTGAAAAATCTATTTATGGTCTCGGCTTGACAATCGGCGCGGCCTTCTCGGTTAAATCAATAATCGCTTTTGGAAAAGCATCTATTGCGGCTTATGATGAATCGATTGTCTCAGCTACAAAACTATCAACGGCCCTGGGTTATGTATCTGACGGGCTGAATGAGCAGGCCGCGAGTTTGCAAAAGACAACGCGGTTTGAGGATGACAGTATCACAAGCATGCAAGCGCTTCTTGCAACGTATAGGCTGACCGAAAGCCAAATAAAATCCATTACGCCAGCTATTCTTGATTATGCGGCCGCAACGGGAACGAACTTGGAGAGCGCGGCCGATAAGGTTGGCCGGACGATAACGACAACGACGAACGCCATGGTACGCGAAGGCGTACAGATGTCAGACAGTTCTTCAAAAAGTGAGCGCTTATCGGAATTGACGGCGCGATTGAATGACCGGTTTAAGGGGCAGGCGGAGGCGGTGGCGAAATTGGGGGCCGGCCCGCTGGTTACCCTGTCAAATCAATACGGTGATCTGATTGAGAATGTCGGGAAGGCAATAACAAGCAATCCGATATTTCAAAATTATGTGGCGGGGTTATCGTCACTCGTTGAACTGTTAAAGAGCAATACAGATAGCGAGAATTTTAAAGTCAAGCAGTTAAAGGCGCTTGGAGATGAGGCGACGGTAACGGAAAAAGAAATCACAAGGTTGAATAACAGTATAAAGGGTCTTACGCCAGACAATTTAATTGATACTGAAATAATAAATTCAGTAACAAAACAGATTGAAGCGAAAAAGCGCGAACTAATTGAAATCCAAGGCTCCATTGAAAGGTTGAATGCAAAGCCAAAAGAAAAACCTGTTGAAGATAAAATATTAAAAACTGGGGGCGCCGACAGTGAGAGAGAAAAGGAATTGTCTGCAATCGCTAAATGGAATGATGATGTAACGCGATCACGAAAACAGTATTTCGACAATAAGAAAAAACAGGATGATGAAGGCATTGAAGAGGACAATAAATACTGGAGCATGGTCGAAGCAAACATATTGCATACAACGGATGTCATAAACGAAGCCAGCAGGCAGCAGATAGCGGATCGGGAGGCGTTTATTGCTGAGGCTCAAAATGAAGCTACGGAACTTGCTTCTTACGCTCAATCGATGGGCGCGGCAATGGCGGCCGGATTCGGGAAAGGCGCCGAGGGTTGGAAAGAATCCGCAAAGGCCATGCTCAATGTTGGTATATCCATGCTTGAAAATTTGCTTTATGAGGCGCAGGCAGCGTCTATTTTGAAAGGGATATTAACGGCCGGTTATTCGATTGCGCCAGATTTGATCGCGCTTGCGCTTGGCACGGCGGCGCTTGAAGGTGCGCGCGCGGGGGTGAACTCCTTTGCAAGGGGCGGGGATTTTATAACGGATCGGAAACAGCTTATTATGGTCGGTGACAATCCGGGCGGTCGCGAGCGCGTGCAGGTGACGCCGTTATCATCCACGAATTATAACGGCCCGCAAACATCGACGGGAAATATTACGATGGGTGATATTATCATCAACGGGAACGCCGATAGTGGTACGGTTACGGCAATAAATAAATCACGGGAACGGCAGTTAAAAGACCTTCGGAAAATGCTTCTTGAATTGTCTTATGCGCGGCAGATGCCTTCTTTTTCATAGGGGAAATTGTGTTAGTCAACGGCGACGGCATAGCGGAATTTCAGTTTAAGACTCATCCCGGATATAGGATAGATACCAGGCTGTCGTTGAAATGGGTGCAACTGTCTTCCGGAAATTGGGTAGCGACAGATAGGGGAACGACTGAGGATATTTATGAGGCGGAGGTATTTACAACCGGGACGGAATCGGTTATCAATAACATTATCGACCAATTACAGGCTAACCGTATTGCCGGTTCTGGGACACCGAATCAAATTACATTGTCGAGCTTTTCGACGAGCGAAAAAATATTTGGCGAGAATGTAAACCATACATCAATAAACGCCACGGTTCTAAATCAGCCAAAGCGGGCGCAGGTAGCATGGAAAACCTATTCCGTATCCCTGTTATTGCGGGCGATATCGCCGACATTTTCAGGATCGTCCTCATTGCCAACATTAAAATATTGTGAGGTTGGCGCGGAACAGGACGCGGATTTCACAATTAAAAAATCCGATAGTCATAACGGTACTTTCAGCTATGCAGATCATCGGTCTGATAGCGGTATATTTGATGCCGTCTTTACGTTGACAACCGCAAACATGATTTTGATTAGAAATTATATTCAGAATCAGAGAGGCGGAAACTTCACCCTTGCCGATAGCTTTGGAATTGCATATCCCTTCGGCAAGCGATCCTCAAATAGTTATCCGTTTACTTGCAAGCTGATTGAATGGGAAGACCTGGGGCTATTTGGTCTTCTCTACAATCGCATTAGATTAAAATTTGCTGAGGCCGTATAATGGCTAAAATATATTATGCAATAGAGATTGAAACTAATTCCGTCATAGGGAATAATGCCTATGGGTTGACGTATGGGTATTTCAGATTTATCACCGATAGACCAATTTACACGGGGACAGAAACCGGGGACGCACTAATCCCGACCGGTGAAAATTCCGTTATAAAAATAGAATTGAACGGGACGCAAACATTGAGCGTATCATTGCAGTCTGGACAAATTTATGCGGCGGCGAACGGGACTTTCAAACTAACAAATACTGTTGTTCCGGTAGGGGATAGATTTACCGTTCTCGACACTACCGATTTTACGGATGGAAAATTGGCAACCGCAAAGGGAAGCGCTCCGGCGGCCGGGGATCTGTTTGAGGTAACAAATAACGGAAGCGGAACGGAGGCGATCAAATATGTCGGCCTTAATCGCTGGTATGAGGATTTTATCACTCGTGAAGGAATGAGTAATCCATCCCGGTATGCCGATCTTGAAGGAAGCGGGGACTATGGAACGCTGTCCGGTTTTACATTCAGAGTAAAAGACACTATTATCGCAGGGACTGATATTCCATTGTGGAAATATTTAGCGACAAATTCCATTAACC
>CAYHAI010000057.1:0-18952 GCA_964354585.1 uncultured Planctomycetales bacterium | reverse complement strand
AAAAACCTTATTACTCCCAAGATCCTTACCTTATTAAAGTTTTGCGTGAAGAAGTCTAAATCCAGCGACTCTCGGTGATTAAAATAATATGACGATAAAGCAGTCCCCCCGCATAGATAGAAATCGTCTATTTTTTTAGATAGTAATTTTAAAACTTTATTTTGAAAATTTACTATAATCGGTTTCACAATGATAAATATACAACATAAAAGTTGTTTTGTCAAGTGTTTTTACAACTTTTATGTTGTTAAATTATGGATACTGCTTCTTACTAGTACTTTAGGCAGTTGGACCGTAAAGACCGAACCTTTGCCGGGGTCGGACTGAACCGTGATTAAGCCGTGATGTTTTTCTATAATGGCCTGGCAGATAGAAAGGCCAAGGCCGGTTCCCTTTCCCACATCTTTGGTGGTGAAAAACGGGTCAAATATTTTAGGGAGTATTTCTTTGGGTATACCCATGCCTTCATCTTTAATCTTAATTTTTATCCAATCATCGCCTAGAGAAAAGGATATATGTATATCGCCGCTGGTTTTTATCTGCTTAATCGCGTCTCTGGCATTTAAAATGATGTTGGTCACTACCTGCTCTAACTCATTATGATTACCCATAACCAGATAAGCGCTCTTTGGGGCGTCAATAATCATCCTAATATTCTCTTGCCCTAATTGATAATTTAAAAAAGAGGCCACATTTTTAACCACATTTAATAAATTTACTTCGGAGACCTCGGTAGTCTCTAAAGGTTTTTTGGCATAGGTCATTAGTTTTTGCACAATAGTGCGGCAGCGCTTGGTTGCCTCTTCTATCAGTTCCAAGGATTCTTTATCTAACTTGTCATCAAGGGTGTCATCCGCCAAAAGCATCTGCACATTGGTCAATATTGCGGTTAAGGGATTATTTATCTCATGGGCTACGCCGCCGGCCAAGGTGCCTACGGTGGCTAATTTTTCTGCCTGGATGAGTTGTTTTTGCACCTCCACCAATTCCTTAGTCCTATCTCTGACCTGCTCCTCAATATTTTCATAAAGCGAAGCATTCTCAATGGCCAAGGCAGCCTGGTTGGCTAAAAGAGAAAAGGTATTCAGGTCTTCGGTGGAATAGAATTTGTCTAAACGTTTATCCCCCAAGATTAAAATACCGATTAATCTTTCATCTAAAAATCCGGGCACAATGACCGCTGCATTTAAAAAGCGCATCTGTGCTTCTAATGCTTTAAAAATGCGCTCGCTATTCTCCTGCGCCTTTTGGTTTATTTCTTCAAAGACGAGAGGCTCTCTTTGCTCTTTTAAGCAAATAATGAGCGGGTTTTCTTTATTTATGGAAACTATTTGGCTTGTTTTTAAATTACGGCTGGCTTGCAAAAGAAATTCTTCAGATTTAGCATCAAATAAGTATATTGCCGAATGAGAAATACGCACGGTTTTGGTAACCGTATGCACGATTAAACTTAGTAACTTTTTTAGGCTGTGGATACGCGCCATTTCTCTGGCTGCCTGCCTTAAGGTTTCTTGATAGCGGCGCTGTTCATAAAGCAGCCTTCTCTCAGCTTTGCGCTCAAGATATATATACAGAAAAGGCCCGAGAGTGGCTAGGGCCGCCATTAATCCTAATGGCAACATCCACAAATTTTTAAACCCATTTGCGATGAGAAAAGGAATTCCTAAAACAAGGGTATATACCGCCACAAATATACCGGTGCGGGTAATGGCAACAGTGATGTCCATCAGGCGGTATTTCATAATGGCATAAGCCATAATCAGCGGATACAAAGCAACCGTGATATTAAAAACAGGGTATATCCTAATGTTAAAGCAAGGAAGGTAAGCAGTGGCTCCGCCTGAAAAACCCAGGGCAGAAGCAAAAAGAAAATATTTAAACTGTTGCCGTTTAAGGCCAAGGGTTTGTTTATACCGCTTGATTAAAACCAGATATGCCCAGATGATCATTCCGATAAAAAGAAAGATGATAAAGAAATAAAGCAGAGGGCCGGGAGGATAAACCCAATACCCGGCTTTAAATATTTTTGAATCCGCAAAAAATAAGGTTACATCGCCCAAGAATAGACGCGGCCGCAAGATATTCAATAACCATAAGGCAAAGGTGATCAAATAAATGATTTTTAAAAAAGGTTGTTTAATATTCAAATAAGCGCAGGTAAAATGAACAAATAAGACGGGTATAAAAATAATTCCTATATAGGCAACTTGCCACCAGAAAAAAGCTGCCTGCGCGTCCTGCGTAAGAGAAACCATATAAGCGCCAAAGCCATAAATAGCCACGGAACAGGTAAAAACAGACCAGATTTTATTGGCCTTGGTTTTAGGGCCCTTTAAAAAGATAAACAGAGACATCGCCGAGCTAGTAATCATCGTCAATAAACACGATATCCCATACCAGGGTATTTTCATCTTTATTTTTTTAAAAATTTACCTAATCTTTTAGCCAACGCGACAATGGTGACAATGGGTGGCAGGCCCGGGGCCTCTGGCAAAACGCTAGCATCACAAATATAAAGCCCTTTTATTTTTGTCTCTAAGTTTTTATTCACTACTTCGCCTATGGCTGCCGTGCCACCGGGATGAGCCCCGCGGATTCTGGTGGTCAATATGCTTTTGGGAGCGACTCCCGCCTTAATTAAGATTTTTTTCGCAAGCTCAGCGCCCTTTTTAAGTCTTAATAAGTCTTTTGCCGTTACTCTTTTTTCTATTATTGCGTCTTTACGAACTCTGCCCTTAGAGTCGTCTTTTATTTTTACCATAATCCCGAGCATATGTTTTCTCTGCGTGAGGATTTTTAAATTCCGCCTTAAGGGCACCGGCACCACCGAGGCTAAAACAAACGGGGTATCTATAAAGGGGGATAAGATAAATCCTTGATGATGGCTTACCGCGGCCATAGTCAGTTCTTTGCTTAAGCCCATATCCTTAGTTAAACCAAATGTTACCCTAAAAAGGTCTAAAAATAATTTTCCACCGGCTTTAATTCCTGAATTCTGCAGGATTATCGGCGTCCCGATACCGCCTGCGGCTAAAATTACGGTATCGGCAAATATTTCTACGTCCTCTCCTTTGGCGTTGCGCCCTTCTACGCCGATAGCCCTACCGCAAGAAATTAATACGCTGGTAATCTCTATTCCCGTAAGTAAAGAGGTGCCTTTAGCCTGCGCTTCTTTTAAGAATTTTAAAGCGGTCCATTTTGCGTTGCTACGGCATCCTACCACGCAATTTCCACAAGCAATACACTTCTTAAAGTTAATGAGTTTAGGCATTGGCTCCATTTTAACCCTAAGTTTATTTGCTGCTTGCATAATTCTCTTAGTACCCCTGCCAAGCAATCTTTCGGGAACCGGACTAATCCCAAGTTCTTTCTCGGCTTGGAGAAATTCTTTTTTTAAGTCTATGCCTAACTTTTTAAATTCATTTTCCAACGACCTTACCGCATTGCCACAACTTACTACTGATGTCCCGCCAGCCATAATTGCGCGATAATAAAATACGCCTTCCTTGGTTTTGCTTAATAGGCCATATTTATCATAAAATCTAACGGCAAGGATTTCAGAGCCAAGTTGTTTTGGAGAGAAAAAACGCCCCTTTTCTATAATGAGAACTTTTCTTCCTCTTTTGGCTAATTCTTTGGCTAATGTAGCTCCGCCTACTCCTGAACCCACAATAATAATATCGGCTTCCATTCTTAGCCGCTTAGGCATTAATTGCCCCCTTTACCTTATTGAGCATTGTTTCGTCTATCAATCTATCGCCCCAATAGAAGTCCGAAACTTCAAAGCCGTGCTTCCTGCCCAAGTTGCGTATCTGGTCTATTTTTTCGGGAGTAATATTCCCCCGGCCAAAACTGAAATTTTCATAACGTTTTTCTAAGGCCAGGATAATAGACTCGGAAAAACATCCGTAGAGAGTATCTGCGCTCGGTAGCCCCATATCCACAGGAAAAACAATGGGCGTAGGCAGTTTGGCTAAACCTCCGGAAAAAATCAGGATATCTTGGCGGTTAGTAGGGGTATAGGAAATGTTTTTAGGATATCCGACATCGCAAATTATAGAGCCGGGTTTAAACCAATCTATCTTAAGAATTGCTGAAGTCGCGCTGGCAGCAGCAATAACAATATCCGCATCCTTAACCGCTGTTTCATTGTCAATAGTGGCAACTATTGCTGCTTTATGCTTACGGGATAACTCTTTGTGCATCCGGCGAAGATTAACCTTAGTCCTGCCGGTTATAGTCAGCTGCTTTACTTTATCCACCAAGACCCTGGCGCAAGCGCTTCCAATATCTCCTGTGCCTCCTATTATGGTAACCTTTAAGGAAGCTATATCCAAATTCAAAAGTTCGGTTGCCTTAAGCACGCCGTCGATGGCCATAGCCGAGGTAAAGGTATTTCCCGTGGTCACCAGCACATCTACCTGAGATGCAATCTCCTGGCCCACTCTTTCTGCCACTATGGAGGTAAAACCGCCTAAGGTTACAATACCCACGCCGTATTTCTCGGCAACTTTACAGGCCTTGACAACCTTAGAGAAGACTGTCCAGATATCTTTTTCAATCATCTCGGGAATAAACGTAGCGACGATAAAACACCCATTGACTGTCTGGCCGGTTTTAGATTTGAAATTTAAAATATCGTAGAGCTTAAAAGAAGGCGTAATATGAAAAAGCGTTCCGATAAATTCCCGAGAAGGCATCTTAAAGTTAGGGTTTAACATTTTAAAACAACGTTCTAAATGGTAAAAATTATATAAATGCCCGATTATGCCAAAACCCGCAATTTTCTCGGTATCGCCGTGTTTGTAGCTGGTGTATCTGGTAGAGATTAAACGGCGCTCCAGGGATTCTAATATGGCTTCAAAATTTTTAGTAAGTATTTTTTTTACATAGGCATCGGCAAAATCTTTAATCGCAGGAACGCCGACCTTTAAATAAACATTAACCACAACCTCAGTTCCTTCAGGATGGTCATAAAACTGCCATTCTCCCCTAAATTCCTCCAGGTCTCCCTGAATAGCCCTAAAATGAATAGCGTTATCTACCAAGGCATCTTCTTCTATCCAACTTATCGGAACCCCATCAAGTTGGATGAGCCATTTGGTCTTCATTGTAGAGCGGCCTTTCTCCAGCATTATTACTTCTTTGACAAAAGGTATATATCTGGGGAATTCTTTGACCTTGGTAATTAGCCTGATGATCTTCCATTTTTGCGCAGGAATTATTCTGGATATCTTTATTTGGATGGCGTCTTCATTTGGCATCAAATAGCTCCTTGACCGCATTTCTTATCTTAAAAATTCCTTCTTGCAAATAATTATCGTCAATTATCTCCGTAAATTCCTTCAGGAGATAAATGGGCTTGCCGATCTTGATTTTTATGGGGTAAAATTTAGGAAACCTCGCTCCACGCGGGTAGGCCTCATAGGCGCCTAAAATTGCGCAGGGCACCACAGGCCTGCCGGTCTTAAGGGCTAAAAGCGCCGCGCCTGTCTTAAATTCCCCCAGTCTTCCGTCAGGAGAACGCCTTCCTTCGGGAAATAGGCCAAAGACTTCATTTTTGTTTAATAAATAAACTGCCTTTTCTGAGGCACTTCCCGTCGGCAAAGTCTCCTTTATTTTGAAGAACCATTCTAAGCCAAATTTATGGTAGATGCTTCTCATCATTAAACAGTGAACTTTCCGCGGAATACCTGCCTCCAGAATAAAGGGGTCTATAAAACTAACGTGATTAGCCACCGCTATAAAATTGGTCTTCTTGGGTAAATTTTCCCTGCCTTGCACTTTCAACCTGAAGAATATTTTCAATATCAACAGGGTGAATATCCTGATTATCCAATACCACATATTTTTTTACAATACCGGCGCCTCAGGCACCCAGACCTCAAAGCCGTGGCGGGTGGCAATATTGGCAATTTCTTCTAATTTATCCGGATTTACCTGTTCGCCCCAAGAATAATTAATAAATTTATCCTCAAGCGCCAAAAGCATTGTCTCGGCTATAGAGGCAGGGATAACGCCGCCAGCTAAACCGAGATTTATTCCCAACTTAGCCGGATAGGGAAGTTTAATTAAGCCGCCATTAATAACGGTGATATCTGTACGTGAGATTGTTTTAGCGAATGCGCAGATAATCGCGCCTGGCTTCAATTTTTCTGTTGCGTCAAAGACTAAAGCCAATATTCCTTCCAGGTCAATAACAATATCCGCCTCTTTAATTGCCTGAGATAAATCGCGTTCTATAATGACTTCCATGGGCCTAGAGCAGGCGTCATTAGCAGCAGTGATAGCTTCTTTAACAAGCCTTAATTTATCGCCATTATTAGCGTTGAGGATAATTTTTGCGACATATTCAGATAATTTTCTGGCGCACAAAGAACCTGCGGCAGTGCCTGCGCCAATTACAAGGACAGTAGAATTTTTTAAATCTATATTTTTTACCCGGGCAACCCTATATACTGCCTCAAATATAGACCAGGCAGTGAGGGTATCGCCGTTAGTCAAAGGGATATTTAATTTTTCTATTGCGATAGACACATTTCTATCTAGGCCTAAGATATTTGCGCCCAGGCGCAGGGCAATATCTGCGGCAGAGAGAATTTTAGCCAGAATAGACTCGGCATTTAATTCCTGGCCGGGCTTGGATATTAATGGACAGGCAATAAAATAACCCTGGATTTCTTTTCCCTGGGCTGAGCGTATTTTTTTGATATGCGAGATCTTAAAAGGCAGGGGATTCTTCAGGCGTGCTCTTAAGATAAAATCCGGCAGTAGCCTTGTCGCAGGAATTAGGCTCTTTAAGTGCTTAATAGTCTTAGGGCACACGATAAAGGCAAAGGTTCTCATCTTTTGTTTTTATCTCTTCTTTCTAATCTAAAAGAGACTTTTCGTATTCTTTACCTTTAAAGTTAGAGGCTAACTTTCCCTTAATCCATCGCTCAATATATTTCTTATGGAATCTCCAGTCTGTGCCAATCTTAAATGCGGGAATTTTTCCTTCGCGGGCATATCTGTGGACAGTGAGAGGATGAAGATTAAGGTAGTAAGCGACTTCCTTAGTGGTCATTATTTCTTTGTCTTTAGACATACATCACCATTATTTTTAGCAAACTTACGCAAGTTATATATATACTAAGGAAACTATACCTTGTCAAGGAATATTTAAGATAACTTAACCTTCTTCTATTATAGCTAATGTCTCTCCTGTGTTCACGGTGTCGCCTTCGTGAAAAATAATTTCGGAGAGCATTCCTGAGCAGGGGCTGGGCAGGTTAAAAGTAGCTTTATCTGTGGTAAGTTCTACTAAATCATCCTTTTCATTTACCTTCTCGCCTTCTTTAAAATACCAATAAGAAACCGTGGCCTTATCTATTCCTTCGCCTAATTCCGGCAGGACTACCTTAGTCATCGCGCTACCTCCTCCCTAATCAGGGACCCCGAAAAAACCTCCCTGAAGTTATGGATAAATTTTTCTTTTAACGTATCAATTCCAATACCGTTAGATAATATTGTCTCTATTGAAGTCATTTCTATATCCATGCCGCAAGGCCGGATAAAACGGAAATTATCCAAATCGTCTTTTTTAATATTGATACTTAGGCCATGGAATGTTATCCAGTTTCTGATGGCAATACCTATAGAGGCAATTTTTTCTTTTCCCACCCAAACACCGGTTAAACCTTGATATCTTGAGGCCTCGATTCCAAATTCAGATAATAAGGTAATTGTTATGCCCTCCAATTGCCTTAAGAATAAATGTATGTCTTTTTTATGATAATTTAGATTAAATATGGGATAAACCATTAGCTGGCCCGGACCATGATAAGTTACATCTCCCCCCCGTTCTATCTCAGATATTGTTATTCCTCTCATTTTCAATTCCTGCTCAGAGACCAGAATATTTTTTTTGTTGGCTGTCCTTCCTAAGGTAATCACCGGATAATGCTGGCAGAGAATTAATCCTGATTCAAGAAAGCCATTTTTAACCTCTTGGAATATTTCTTTTTGAAAATCACAGGCTTTCTTAAAATCCACTAAACCTAAATTAAATATCTTAAATTCCATTAAATAACAAAAAAGCGCCTGACCCCTTTTCAACTAAGCTAATGCCTCATGTATTGATTCGGATAATGTGGGGTGGGCAAAGATGGTCTCTTGGATTTGGGAAATTTTAAGACGGGATGATACGGCTAAGGTTAAAATACCGATTAATTCCGTGGCGCGGGGACCGATTATAAAAGCGCCTAATATAACATTGGTTTTTGTATCGGAAATTATCTTCACAAACCCCTCGGTTTCCTCTAAGATGTGCGCCATACCCGAACCGAAGAAGTCAAACTTATTTATTTTTATCGCTATGCCTTTATCTTTGGCGTTTTCTTCGCTTAACCCGACGCTGGCTATTTCCGGGTCAGTGAAAATACAATTTGGGATATTTTGGTTATCGGCTTTCCGGGGGTTATCGGGATTAGCAATATTTTCTGCAACAGTGCGGCCTTGATAAGCGGCAAAATGGGCGAGCATAGTTTTTGTTGCGCAATCGCCCGCAGCATAAATATTAGAAACGCTGGTTTTCAGGTATTCATCAATGACGATTCTGCCCTTATCTAACTTTATACCAATTTTATTTAAATCTAAGCTGCCTATTTCCGGCGCCCTGCCAATGCAAAGTAAAACCAAATCATAATTATTTAAATCTACGCTTTGGGCATCGGTATTAGTGTTTACCTTAATTGCCTTCTTTTTAAAAATGGCCTCCAGTTTTTTGGCTACTTCTTTATCTATGCCGGGTAGAAGCTGCGGCATTAGCTCTACTATTGACACCTGGGTGCCTAAAATAGAAAATAAACTGGCGAATTCGCAACCGATTACCCCGCCGCCGATGATTAAAAGCGATTTGGGAATTTCTTTTAGATTTAAAATATCATCGCTGGAGATAATTTTTTTCCCATCAAATTTTAAGCCGGGAATTTCCATTGGTTTTGAGCCCGTAGCAATAAGGATAATTTTTGTCTTAATGATTTGCTCTGCGACTTTTAGTTCTTCGGGAGAAAGTATCTGGGCTTCTCCATTTAAAAAATCAATTCCTTTAAGCATAAACTGCATCCCGGAGCGTAATTGCTGAATGAGCTTTTCTTTTCTCTCCTGAATTTTAGGAAAATTTATCTGGGGATTTACGGTGTTGATACCGAAAAGATCAGATTTTTTAGTGAGGCTGTATACTTTGGCGGATTGGATTAAGGCTTTGGTAGGAATGCATCCGCGGTTTAGGCAGGTGCCGCCGATTTGCCCTTTTTCAATCAGGCAAACCTTCAGGCCTAATTCTTTTGCCCTAACTGCCGCATTAAACCCTGCCCAACCCGCACCGATTACGACTAAATCATAATCCATTATTGTGATATGGCGATATTGCTATATTGTTTTTTAAGATTAGCAGCGGCTTTAAGAAATGCCTCTTTTTCCTCTTTAATTAAATCTAATTCAATAATCTTTTCTATACCCTGCCTTCCTAAGCGGCAGGGAACGCCGATACAAATATCTTTAAGGCCATATTCACCGTCTAAACAGGCGCAGACTCCGAGGTTGCGTTTTTCATCTTTAACGATGGCTTTTACAATCGTCGCAATCGCTGCTGAAGGCGCAAAATAAGCGCTACCGCTACCCAGCAAGGATACTATTTCTGCGCCCCGGGTTAGAGTTTTATTCACGAGGGCCTCGATTTTTTTCTCGTCGATAAACTCATCTAATTTGACGCCTTTTATATGAGTAAATCTGGGTAGCGGTAGCATCCCTTCACCGTGGCTTCCGATTACGCAGGCCTCAATGTCAGTATCGGGGATATTTAATTCTTTAGCAATGAGATTAGCAAATCTTGCCGTATCCAGGCTGATGCCCATGCCTAATACTTGATTGCGCTTAAAGCCGGTAGTTTTCAAAACAAAATAGGTCATTAAGTCTAAGGGATTTGTTACCACAATAATAATAGAATGCGCGGCTAACTTTTTTATATTTAAGCAAATATCTTTTAATATCGTCGCATTTTTATCAAGCAGTTCTTCCCTAGTCATCCCGGGTTTACGGGTAAGGCCGGCAGTAATTACAATAATATCAGAATCTTTTATTTTATTAATCTCATCGGTCCCCTCTATTTGATAATCATATTTTAGAATAGGGCGCGCATCTTCTAAGTCAAAGGCTTTACCTTGCGCTAAACCCTTAATGATATCTAATAAAATAATCTCGCCCACGCCTTCCTGAGCCAGGCGCATCGCGATTAAGCTGCCCACATTCCCTGCTCCGATTATGCTTATTTTCATATTTCGTCTCTATGGGGACACTTCTCCGTTTAACTTGAGAAACGTCCCTCGATTGGATTCAGAAACGTCCCTGAATTTGGCGGATGATGGCGTCTGCCATCTCTTGCGTTCCTACTGCTGAGGGGTCGTCGCGATGGGATTTTAAATCATAGGTTACAAACTTTCCTTCGGCCAAGACTTCTTTTACGGCATTTTCTAGTTTATCTGCTGCCTTATCTTCCTTGATATATTTCAGCATCAGCACGCCGGATAAAATCATAGCAGTAGGATTAACTTTATTTAGGCCTTTGTATTTGGGCGCGGCGCCATGCACTGCCTCAAAGACCGCCAGATTATCGCCGATATTTGCCCCCGGCGCTACTCCTAATCCGCCTACTAATCCCGCGCAGAGGTCTGAGATGATATCTCCGTAAAGATTAGGCAAAACCAGACAATCATAATTATGCGGAGTCTTTACCAGCTGCATTGCCATATTGTCTACTAAGGCTTCCTCAAAAATAACTTTTCCCTCATATTCTTTTGCCACTTGGCGGCCGACTTTCAAAAATAGCCCGTCGGTAAATTTCATAATATTTGACTTCTGAATCAAAGTGATTTTTTTGCGCTTAGACTTTAAGGCGTATTCAAAAGCAAATCTGATGATACGTTCTGAGGCAAATTTTGAGATTGGTTTGATGGATATCCCTGAATCACAGCGGATTTTCTTTTTAGTGACTCTCTCTATTTCTAAAATTAAGTTTTTGGTTTCGGCCTTGCCCTCTTCAAACTCAATTCCGGCATATAAATCTTCGCTATTTTCGCGGATAACTACCAGATCTATATCTTGATAAGGGCTCCTTACGCCGAGGTAAGACCTTGCCGGCCGCACACAGGCATATAAATCTAAGGCCTGCCTTATGCCGACATTCACCGAACGAAAACCTTCGCCAATGGGCGTGATAATCGGGCCCTTAAGCGCAACTTTGTTCTTTCTTATTGAGTCTAAAACATTTTTCGGCAATACCTCGCCGAACTTATCTTGGGCCGCCTGGCCAGCAATTACCTCTTCCCATTCTATGGTAATCCCGGTTGCATCAATACACCTTTTTGCTGCCTGGGTTACCTCTGGACCGATACCATCACCGGGTATTAATGTAATTTTATGTTTCATTTTAGACTTTTAATTCTCCGTATTTTTTATAATAGTTGATGATGCCGCCTTCTTTTAAAAGCGCCTGCATAAAGTGAGGGAAAGGTTTAATTTTAAATTCAGCCTGTTTAGTTAAGTCTTTGACTATCCCCTTTTCTAAATCTATATCTAAGGCATCGTTCTCGTTAATCTTGTCGGTATCTGTTTCAATTAAAGGCAGGCCGATATTAAAACTATTGCGGTAAAATATCCGGGCAAAGGTCTCAGCTATTACGGCGATAATCCCTGACTCTTTAATTACCAACGGCGCTTGTTCCCTCGATGACCCCATGCCAAAATTACGCCCGGCTACAATGATAGATTTGCCCGGCATTATTTTTGCGAGAAAACCCGGGTCTATATCCTCCATTATATGCTTGGATAATTCTTTGATATCGGTGATTGAGAATTTATACCGTCCAGAAATAATAAAATCGGTGTTAATATTATCGCCTAATTTTATAGCAAGGCCCTCTATCCTCACCCCGCACCTTCTCTTTTATTCTTACCCCTACCTTCTAATTTTCAAAACTAACTAATCTATTAGAAGGTGCAGGGCTCATAATTGTTTAAACTCGTCAACATTCTTAACCTTAGACATTGCCATATCCAAACTAATTAACCCTCGCTGGAATAACTCTTTTAATGATTTATCCATCGTCTTCATACCATATTGGCTGCCGGTTTGCATCAGCGTAGGTATCTGTTCAATCTCTTGTTCCCGGATAAGATTTCTTATCGCCGGCGTACCAATCATTACTTCCGTAGCCAGGACGCGGCCGTAACCGGAGGCCTTGGGAAGCAATAACTGTGAAATTACACCCTGCAGACAGTCTGCTAATTGCAACTTGACCTGTTGTTGTTGATAAGGCGGAAATACATCTATAATCCTCTCTATGGTCTGAGGCGCATCCGGAGTATGTAGCGTGGCTAAAACCAAATGCCCGGTTTCTGCTGCCGTAAGGGTCGTGGATATAGTCTCTAAGTCGCGCATCTCGCCTACTACAATAACATTAGGGTCTTGCCTTAAGGTATGTCTTAAGGACTCGGCAAAAGAGCGCGTATCCGAATAAACCTCCCTCTGTTTAATGATGCTCTTCTTATTAGTGTGTATGAACTCAATAGGGTCTTCAATACATACAATAATGCATTCTCTTTCATTGTTAATCAAATCGATCATTGCGGCTAAGGTAGTAGTTTTTCCTACGCCAGTTGGGCCAGTAACTAATACCAAGCCATTGGGCCTACGCGCCATTTCTGTAAGAATCGGCGGCAATCCCAGCTCGGCCATAGTCGGTATTGCTAAAGGAACACGCCTAAAGGCTGCCTCTACCGAGCCTCTTTGTATGTGTATATTCACCCGGAATCTATCCATCTGCGGAAGGGCAAGAGAGAAATCCAATTCTAAATCCCTTTCAAATACCTCTTTTTGAGGGTTGGTTAAAATACCGTAGATCATCTTTTTTAAAGTCTCTTTGTCTAAAACCGGCAAACTTGTCCGGCTTAATCTACCGTCGATACGCAATATCGGCGGCTCATTGTCAGTAATGTGTAAATCTGAAGCTTTTTTCTCGATACACAATATCAGTAACTCGCGTATTTCCATAAATAACCTCCTTGCACAGTAAGTGCACACACCTCGCCCAATTGGATGGGCGAGTGTCCGTTTTCTGCGTTACCGGCCTATCTGATAACACCCGACGCAAAACGATGCGTCGGTGTGCCACTTTGTGTGGCAAGGCCGGGTGTTATAAATATTTTCTTGGGTCAGTAATTTTCCCTTCTATTGCTGAGGCGGCCACCGTTGCCGCAGATGCAAGATAAATAAAGGCACTGGGATTACCCATCCTGCCAATAAAGTTTCGGTTAGCAGTAGATATTACCACTTCATCATCAGCCGGTATGCCGCAATGCGTTCCCACGCAAGGCCCGCACCCCGGGGCAATAACCGCTGCCCCTGCCTTAATAAATACATCAATAATGCCTGACTTTATCGCCTCTAAAAATACAGAGCGCGAGGCAGGCGCAATAATAAATTTTATCCCTTTAGCTACTTTTTTTGATTTTATTATTGAAGCCGCTATTTTTAAGTCGGAAAGCCTTCCATTGGTGCAAGTGCCTAGAAAGGCCTCGTTTATTTTTGTGCCTTTCAATTCCCCTACCGCTACCGCATTATCTACGCTATGCGGACGAGTTACCTGCGGCTTAAGATGGGAAATATCATAGGTTGAAACCTTAATGTATTGGGCATCTTTATCGGGAATTACTGCTCTTATTTTACGGTTATTTTCTAATCTTGGCTTGAGCCAACTGAAAGTTTTTTTATCCGAAGGTATAAAACCTGCCTTTGCGCCCATTTCTACCACCATATTGCAAATAGTAAAACGTCCGTCCATATCCAAGGCATCAATTACCGGGCCAGAAAATTCTATGGCCTTGTAGGTAGCCCCATCCGCTTTTATTTCTTTAATTATATAGAGAATAATATCTTTGGCAAATATGCCTTTAGGGATTTTGCCCGTTACTACTATTTTAATCGTTTCTGGCACCTTTAGCCAGTTTTTTCCCGTGGCTAAAGTAATGGCTAAATCCGTAGAGCCCACGCCTGTAGAAAATGCGCCCAGCGCGCCATAGGTAGAGGTATGCGAGTCTGCGCCTAAGACTAAATCGCCCGGGAGTATTTGCCCGGATTCAGGTATAACCTGATGGCATACGCCACAGCCTATATCGTAAAGTTTGGTTTTGGTAAACTCAGCGAAGTCGCGCATCTTTTTATGGACCTTAGATACCCCCTCATTTGGCGAGGGAGCATTGTGGTCGATGACCATACAAAATTTTGTCTTAACTTGATTTATCCCTAAGTCTTTAAATCTGTCAATAATAATTGCCGAGGTTCCGTCTTGGCCAAAGGCAAAATCTACCTTACATACGGCAAAATCACCGGCCTTTAAATCCCGGCCTGCATGGCTGCTTAATATTTTCTCTGCAATCGTTTTTCCCATCAAAGTTTATTCAGCCAATCTTCAATTCTATCCATTCCTTTTTCTATCTGCTCCATGCCGGTAGCAAAACTTATGCGCACATAATCGTCTCTGCCAAACCCCTCACCGGCAATAACGGCTACTAATTCTTCATCGAGCAGCCGGCTGGCAAAACTCAAGGAATCCATCTTTGCCTTAGAAATATCGCAGAATATATAAAATGCCCCAAGGGGTGGAACAAAACTTATTTTTTTAATTTGTTTGAGCCTGGAGATAATATAATCTCTTCTTTTTTGAAATTCTTGACATAAGTTTTTAGAAAATTCATCCGATGCGTTTAAGGCTGCAACGGCTGCCTTTTGACTAATTGAGGCGGGATTTGAGGTGGAATGGTCTTGTAGTTTAGATATTGCCTCAACTATATCAACAGGTCCTGCCAAATACCCGATCCGCCATCCAGTCATTGAGAAACTCTTGGATAAACCATTAACCGTAAGGGTTAATTCATATATATCTTTATTTAAGCTAGCAATAGATGTGTATTTTAGATTATCATAAATAAGTTTCTCGTAAATCTCATCGCTAATGACAAAAATCTTTTTGGCTACGCAAACTCTGGCAATTTCTTTTAATTCGTCCAAACTATAGACGCAACCCGTCGGATTAGACGGGCTATTTAATATCAGGACTTTTGCCTTAAGGGTAATGTGTTTTTGGAGTTCTTCAATGGTGAGCTTAAAATTATTTTCCGGCAGGGTGCTGATAAAACGTGGGGTCCCCTCGCAAAGATTTACCATTTCCGGATAACTTACCCAATACGGAGACGGTATCAACACTTCATCATAGCGGTTTAACAATACAAATAAGGCATTGAATATACTATGCTTTGCCCCGCAAGAAACCGCTATTTGACTAGGATTATATTCTAAGGAATTCTCTCTTTTGAATTTTTCAGAGATGGCTTTTTTTAATTCCGGGGTTCCCGTGGTAGGGGTATATTTGGTAAAGCCTGCCTTTATCGCTTCCCCTGCCGCATCTTTAATGAAATCAGGGGTGTCAAAATCTGGTTCTCCGGCGGCAAAGTTTATCACGTCTTTACCTTCGGATTTTAATTTTTGGGCTTTGGCAGTTATGGCAAGGGTTGAAGAAGGATTTATTTTTTTAAGCCGTTGTGCTAGCCTCGTATCTATACGCATGCTAGGTTTTTAAAGTTTATAGAGAATCTCTTTCTTTTTTAAAGATATTTCTTAAGCCTCCAAAAAAATTCTTGGATGGTTTTTTAGTAATCGGGGGCTTCTCTTGAGTGATAACTGCGGTCTTAGGTTTTTCAGGAATTATCTCAGGTTTTTCCTCTGTTTTAACTTCTTTTTCTTTTTTAGGTTTCTTGATTGCCTTAATCTTAATTTCTGTAAGTTCCAATATTACCAGTTGCGCATTATCTCCCCGCCGCAGGCCCAGGTTAAGAATTCTCGTGTATCCGCTAATTTTATTGCTAAAACGCGGACCGATGTTATTAAAAAGCAGGATTACCAAGTGGTGATCGCCGAGTATTTTAAACGCCTGTCTTTTTGCAGTAAGCGTATTGAGTTTAGCCAAGGATATGAGTTTATCTATTAGCGGTTGTACTGCCTTGGCTTTTGTCCTGGTGGTCCTGATACTCTGCTGGATGAATAAATTTCTCGCCAGGCCTTTCAATGTGGCAGCGCGCCAACTGGTAAAACGATTTAATTGCAGTTTTGCTTTTCTGTGCCTCATTTTAAATGAGCGCATAACTTACGAAGTGCTCGCTTTTGCTCGCAACGACGTAAGTTATTTGCGCGAATTTACTTCTTTAACTTTTTAGGGTCGATTTGCATACCTAAAGTCAAACCCATTCCGGCAAGCAGTTCTTTTATTTCACTTAGAGATTTCTTACCAAAGTTCTTAAAACTCAGCATCTCTTCTTCCGCCTTTTTTACTAAGTCGGCAATGATTTTTATATTGGCTTCTCTTAGGCAGTTTGAACTTCTTACTGAAAGTTCCAGTTCCGATATAGGAAGCCTCAGTTTCTCATAGAGGGCAAGTTCGTCCTTGCTCATCTCAGGCTCTTCTTCTATTTCTTCGGGTAACTGGCCAAAATTAACAAAGACATCCATATGTCTCTGAAGAATATTGGAGGCATAAAGAAGCGCATCCTTAGGGGTTATAGCGCCGTTTGTCCAAATCTCCAGTATTAACTTGTCGTAATCTGTCCTTTGTCCAACACGCGTATTCTCAACAGAAAAATTTACTTTCTTCACCGGCGTAAATATAGAGTCTATGGGAATTGTTCCGATGGGAGAATCTTCTTTTTTATTTAATTCACAGGACACATAACCTCTGCCTTTGGCTACCTCCATCTCAAGATGGAACTTGGCATCCTTGGTTAAGGTAGCAATGTGTAAATCCGGATTAATTATTTCTATGGTTTCGTCTGCTTCGATATCCTTTGCCTTGACTTCGCCTTTGTTATCTCGTTTAATATTTATGGTCTTGGGTATTTTTGAATGTGAATTTAAGATGAGGCTTTTTATATTTAAGACAATTTCCGGAACATCTTCAAGTACTCCCGCTATAGTAGAAAATTCGTGCTGGACGCCGGCAATCTTAATTGCGGTTACAGCGCTGCCTTCTATCGAAGAAAGCAAAACCCGCCGCAGCGAATTCCCTAAAGTCACGCCGTAACCCCTTTCAAAAGGAGCAGCAGAAAATTTACCATAGGTATCGGTATAAACAGACTCGTCGCATTCCAGGCGTTTTGGCAATTGAAAATCTCTCCATTTTATCCCCATTCTTGCCTCCCCTAATATATTGTTTTTTTAAAATCTATTTGGAATATAACTCTACAATCAACTGCTCTTGGATTGTTTGCTGGATATCTTCTTTTTCTGGCAGCCTTACAACTTTTGCCTTTAATTCTCCTGCCTCAAGTTCTAACCAAGAGGCAACGGCCCTGTCTTTGGTAAGTTCCATATTCTCTCTAATCTTTTTTTGCGCATTTTCTTTTGTTTTTATTTGAATAATATCGCCTGTATTAATCAAAAACGAAGGGATATTAACGCGCTTAGAGTTTATATAGACGAAATTGTGGCGTACAATTTGCCTGGCCGAGGCCCTGGAAGCCGCAAATCCCAGCCTAAATATCGCATTATCCAATCTTCTTTCTAATAGTTGTAATAATACTTTTCCGGTTACGCCCTTTGTTTTTGAAGCAATCTTAAAATATCTACGGAATTGTCTTTCTAAAACGCCGTAGATTCTTTTTACTTTCTGTTTTTCTCTTAATTGCAGACCATAATTAGAAAGTTTTGGTTTCTTTGAACCGTGTTGGCCGGGGGCATAAGCTCTTTTGCTAATCGGGCATTTTTGCGATACGCACTTTGTGCCTTTCAAAAATAATTTTTCTCCTTCACGGCGACATAACCTACAAACTGCGTTTATATATCTGGCCATTTATGTTATACTCTCCTTTTCTTTTTTGGCCGACAGCCATTATGCGGAATGGGAGTTACATCTTTTATAGAAGTTACGGTCAGGCCTGATGCCTGTAATGCCCTAATTGCTGACTCGCGGCCAAAACCCGGGCCCTTGACGCATACCTCTACTTCTTTAATCCCGATTTCCTTTGCTTTTCTGGCGGCATCTGTTGCCGCAATTTGAGCCGCAAAAGGCGTGGATTTCTTTGAACCGCTATAACCAACTATGCCAGGCGCAGACCACACCAATACGTTACCCTGTTTGTCAGTAATGGTAATAATAGTATTATTAAAGCTGGCTTGGATATGCGCTATGCCTTGAGTGATACCTTTGGCAATTTTCTTTTTTTTCGCCTTATCTTTAGTCGCCATTTTCTCCTCGCTTCGTTAGGGTATTTATTTTGCCGGTTTCGCAGCTGCTGCTGGCGGCGCCTTCTTTGGCTCTTCTTTCTTTATCATAATTGCCATACCGCCTTTGCGTGGACCTTTCCTGGTCCTGGCGTTTGTGCGCGTGCGCTGACCTCTTACCGGAAGGCCCTTTTTATGACGCATGCCTCTGTAGGAACCGATTTCCATCAATCTTTTGATATTCTGGGAGATATCCCGGCGTAAATCTCCTTCTAACCGGTAACCGCCTTTTTGTAAGGTATTAGTTATACGGGATACTTCCTCTTCGGTCAAATCCTTAGCCCGTTTATCGGGGTTAATTCCTACCTCTTTAAGAATCTTATTGGAAAGAGACCTTCCTACCCCATAAAGATAGCTTAAGGAAATTTCGATTCTTTTTTCTTTAGGTATATCTACTCCTAAAATTCTCGGCATATTAGTGTCCTTTTAAATTCCAATACACAATACACAAATTACGAATATTTTCCAATACCAAATCTTAATTTTCTTGTGCTCTTGTGCTCTTGTGCTCTTGCGTCCTAACATTTCTTCCCTTTAGATATCTTTTTCTGCAAATCTAATATTAAAGCGTGCCTGCGTTCTTTT
>CAYHAI010000056.1:0-4352 GCA_964354585.1 uncultured Planctomycetales bacterium | reverse complement strand
ATTATGGGTTTAGAGGTATATTACCCGGAGCATTTGCCGCAGATGGTTAATTTCTATCTAACTTTAGCTAAGAAATATAATTTATTAGTTACCGGAGGTTCTGATTGTCACGGCAGCGCCAAGCCCGAAGTCAAAATAGGTTCAATAAAGATACCCTATGAGTTAGTAGAAAAACTTAAAGCCGCAAAAGAAAAAATGAGATGAGCAAAGGCCACCTTTATTTTATGAATTTAGCCATGAAATTAGCCTTAAGGGCAAAAGGTAAAACTTCGCCTAATCCTATGGTAGGCGCGCTGGTCGTAAAAAATGGTCGGATTGTAGGCAAGGGATACCATGAAAAAGCAGGCCTATCCCATGCAGAGGTTATTGCCTTAGATGAAGCAGGATTAAAGGCAAAGGGCGCAAGTCTTTACGTCACCTTAGAGCCCTGCGCGCATTTTGGTAAAACCCCGCCTTGCGTAGACAGGATAATCAAAAGCCAAATTAAAGAAGTTATTGTCGGTATGGTCGACCCCAATCCACTGAATAATGGCCGGGGCATAAAAATACTTAAACAACACAAAATAAAGGTCCGGGTGGGATTTTTGGAAGATGAACTAAGAAGAATAAACGAAGCCTTCATAAAATATATGGTCAAAAGAATGCCTTTTGTTAGCGTTAAGGTAGCCGAGTCTTTGGACGGCAAGATTGCCACCTCTATCGGTGATTCTAAATGGATAACTTCTGATAAATCGCGGGCCTATGCCCATCGTCTACGCCAGGGTTATGATGCGATTATGGTAGGGGTAAACACCATCTTAAGAGATAATCCAAAATTAGATGCCTGGTTTTCCAAAAAGCAACCGATAAAGGTGGTGGTAGATAGTCAATTAAGCATTCCTGAAGGCGCAAATATATTTTCTAAAAATAGCCAGGTCATCATTGTGACTTTACCAAGTCTGCCGGGCCAGGAGACAGAGAATAGAAAGATCTTGAGTGAAAAGGCCAAGATTTTGGAGGTAAGAGAAAAGGCGGGCCAGATAAATCTTAAAGACGCGATGAAAAAATTAGCCCAACTTCAAATAACCAACCTTTTGGTTGAAGGGGGCGGGACATTAATCGGTTCATTATTTGATGAAGGGTTGGTAGATAAAATATTATTTTTCATTAGCCCAAAGATTATCGGTGGTAAAGAGGCGATTAGTTCAGTGATGGGCAAGGGCGCGGTGCGCATAGATAAGGCCATTAAGCTTAGGGAAGTTAAATTAAAGCGTATAGGAGAGGATTTTTTGATAGAGGGGTATATTAAGTAATATGTTTTGCGGCATTATTGAAGAATTAGGAGAGGCAAAGAAAATATCCAGACGGGAGAATAATATTTTATTTGAAATTAAAGCAAAAAAGGTCTTAGAAGATACTAAAATTGGCGATAGCATTTCTGTAAACGGTGCCTGTCTTACCGTAGTAAAAAAAGATACCGATTATTTAAGTTTTGAGGCCATACCCGAAACCCTTAAGGTTACTAATTTAGGAGTGTTAAGAGTTTGCGATAAAGTAAATCTGGAACGCAGTTTAAAGGTAGGAGATAGGTTATCCGGACATTTTGTTACCGGCCATATTGATTGTATAGGAATTATCCGTAGGAAAAATTATACAAATAACAATTTATGTTTCCAGATAGCCATCCCGCAAGAATTTATTAAATATTGCCTGCCTCGTGGTTCCATTGCCGTGGAGGGCATAAGTTTAACCTTGGTTAGCATAGCGTCAAATCTCTTTACGGTTTATGTTATTCCCCACACCCTTAAAAATACTACATTAAGGTTTAAGGGCCCTTCGGATAAAGTGAATATCGAATTCGATATCCTCGCCAAAAGACCCAGCCTGAAATAACTTATGTTAACTTCCGCCGTATAAATTATTGCCAATTTTTTTAATTTCTGTTATACTTATTAAAGTAGCATTAACGGGGCGTGGCTCAGTTTGGCTAGAGCGCTTGGTTCGGGACCAAGAGGCCGACAGTTCAAATCTGTCCGCCCCGACCAAATTTATGAAAAAACAAATCCACGTCTATTATACTGGTAGGGTACAGGGCGTGGGTTTTCGTTTTACTGCGCAAGATTTAGCTCGTGGTTTAGGGGTCTGTGGCTGGGTGAAGAATTTGCGCGATGACCGGGTTGAGGTAGCGGCAGAAGCAGAGGAAGAAGTTTTAAAAGATTTTTTGGGAAAAATTAACCAATATTTCACTCGCTATATCCAGGATGTAGATGTCCAGTGGCAGTCGGCAACTGGCGAGTTCAAAGACTTTGGGATAGAATTCTGATGGTTCGACTTCGCTCACCATCAACCCTGAGCGAATGTAAGGAGTCGGAGGGTGATGCGGTACGGAATTTTTGCAGATATACATTCTAATTTAGAAGCGCTCAATTCAATTATCGAGGCCTATAAAAACGAAGCGATAGACAGGTATCTCTGCGTCGGAGATGTAGTAGGATATGCGGCAAATCCCAAAGAATGCGTTGAAAAGATAAAGGCAATGGCAATGATTACCGTGGCAGGCAATCACGACTGGGCAAGCGTAAATTTATTTTCTATAGATAATCTTAATCCTATCGCCCAAGAGGCGGTATTCTGGACAAAAGGCAATTTGGACGAGGAAAACAAATATTTCTTAGAGTCGCTGAAATTAGTATATAAAAATGAAGACCTAACTTTGGTGCACGGCACTTTAGATAATCCTAGGGATTTCAATTATATGACTGATGGCTATATTGCAGAGGAGACATTTATAAAATTAGAGACCAATATTTGTTTTATCGGGCATTCTCATATCCCCGGCATATTCATAAAGGGCTCTAATGAGCGCATACTTTATCGCCAGGATGACGCAGTTGATATAAAAATGGAGAATGGATATATTATAAATGTGGGCAGCGTCGGTCAGCCCCGCGATGGTGACCCCAGAGCCTGCTATTGTATATATGATACCGATAAGAAGGAAGTTCAGATTAAGAGAGTAGAATATGATATGCAAGCAACCAGAAAAAAAATTATCGCTGCCGGCCTACCGGCGTCTTTGGGAGATAGGCTAATTATAGGAAGATAGCGATGAGCTTAGAGATAAAGAGAAAAATAGAAGACCTGAGGCAGCAAATTCGGCATCACGATTATAGGTATTATGTTCTTTCTCAGCCGGAAATATCAGATAAAAAGTATGACGAATTAATGGCTGAACTTAAGCGTTTAGAGGATAAATATCCAGAATTTAAAACCGGCGATTCACCCACCGTGCGCTTAAGCGGCGGTATCTTGGAAGGTTTTAAAACTGTAAAACATAGACAAAAGATGCTTTCTCTGGATAATACCTATTCCTTTCAAGGATTAAAAGATTGGGATGAGCGGGTGCATAAAGGATTGGGGGGTCAAAAGGTTGAATATGTGGTAGAGCTGAAGATGGATGGCGTAAGTGCCAATATTACTTATAAGAAAGGGAAATTATCCATTGGTGCAACCCGAGGCGATGGCTCAACCGGTGAAGATGTAACGGGCAATATAAAAACTATTCGGGCTATACCTTTGGTTTTATTAGGCAAAAATGTGCCTGATTTTATTGAGATACGCGGAGAGGTTTATATGGAAAGAAGGAATTTTGAGATTTTGAATAAAGAGAGAGAAAATTCGCAGGATGTGTTATTTGCCAATCCGCGGAATGCCGCAGCCGGTTCTTTAAAACTTTTGGATACAGGCATTGTGACAAAGAGGAGACTCAATTTCTTTGCCCATTCTTTAGGTGAATATGAAGGATTTGATATTTCAAGCCACTGGGAGTTTTTAGAAAAATTAAAAGCCTGGGGCGTGCGTACTAATCCCCATTCCAAACTTTGTAAGAACCTAGATGAGGTAATTGTTTACTGTAGGATCTGGCAAGGGAAAAGAGAAAAATTAAACTATGATATTGATGGTATGGTGATTAAAGCAAATAGTATCGCCCAACAGAAAAAATTAGGGTTTACCTTAAAGAGCCCCCGTTGGGCAGTGGCTTATAAATTTCCCGCGCAACAAGTAACTACTGTGCTTAAAGATATTACCGTTCAAGTTGGTAGGACAGGAGTGATTACGCCTGTAGCCGAGTTAGAGCCTGTAGAATGTACTGGCGTAGTGATTAGTCGCGCTACTTTACATAACTTTGATGAAATAAGGCGTTTAGGAGCAAAGATCGGTGACCGTATAGTTTTAGAGCGCGCCGGAGAGGTAATCCCTAAGATAGTTAAAGTAATAGATTCAGTGCGCACGGGTAAAGAAAAACAATTTAACATTCCCAAGGCTTGTCCTGCCTGCGGTTCAGAGATTAGTAAAGAAAAAGAAGAAGAGAT
>CAYHAI010000055.1:0-3955 GCA_964354585.1 uncultured Planctomycetales bacterium | reverse complement strand
AAAAGGGTTATTGACGGCGATACCATACAGCTTGAAAGCGGCGAAAGGGTGCGGTTAATTGGTATAGATACACCTGAAATGCACGAATCAGATAAGTTGTATCGTGACAGTCAGCGCACCCAACAAGATATTAGTACAATTCAAAAATTAGGCCGGCGCGCATATGAATTCACCAAAAATTTAGTAGAAGGTAAACGTGTGGCCTTAGAGTTTGATGTGGAGAAACGCGATACATACAAGCGCCTGCTGGCTTATGTTTATTTAAAGGATGGCACATTTGTGAATGCGGAAATTGTCAGAGGGGGCTATGCCTCTTTGATGACTATTCCACCCAATGTCAAATACGCAAATTTATTACTGAAATTATATCGGGAAGCCCGCATAAACAAAAGGGGGCTTTGGAGGTAGGGCTACTTAGATGAGTCCACGCAGAATTATAAGAAAAAAGATAGGTGAGTTATTGATTGAGCGCAATATAATAACTCAAGAGCAACTAGACATCGCTTTACAAGAGCAAGAGTTAAAAGGCGGTTATATAAGTCAGCACCTTATCGCTTTGAGACTTGTTAAAGAGCTTGATATTGCCAATTGCCTCGCCAATCAATATGATTTTGCCTATCTTCCTTTGGATAATTATAATATTCCTGACTATGTATTAGAGGTCATACCTTTAAAATTGATAAAGATATTTTCTATTCTGCCAATTGATAAGATGGGCCAAATTTTAACCGTGGCTATGGCCGATCCTTTAAACGAAGGCGTTATCGAGATGTTGAAACAAATTACCGGTTGTGATATCGAAGTGTTTATTAGTACCTATAGCCAGATAAGGAGGGCGATAGATAAATATTATGGCCCGAAACTTAAAGAATTGAGCAAATATGCGGTTACTAAAGAGGATATCTTAAAGGAAGATATAGTCCAGCCCTTTATTCAGACCATCGGCTATAAAGGCAGAGACCGTAGAAGATATAAGAGGGTGGATATAGAATTGGATATGGAGTATTTTTTACAAGGTAAAATTTTCAAGGCAAAAATTAAAAATATCGGTTACATCGGTGTATTTTTTATTTGCGGTTCATTCATACCCCTTGATATAAGTATCTTATGTAAGATTTATATAAAAAAGGATATGTTCATAGATGTTGTTGTTCAGATTGTGAGAGTTGAAAAAATAACGGAAATTAGACAAATAGACGCATACGAAACCAGCATCGGTAATTATGGTATTGCCGGTTTTTTTAATTTTATAACCGATGAGGATAAAAATAAGTTAGTTTTATTCTTGAAACAAAAGTTGGTATTATAATAAGTAGAGGAGGAAAGATATGTTACGTTATTTAACTGCGGGTGAATCGCATGGAAAGGGCTTGCTGGCAATTTTAGAGGGAATGCCCGCAGGGCTTAATGTCGAGATAGCCAGGATAAATCAAGAATTAAAACGCCGACAATACGGATTTGGCCGCGGCAGGCGTATGCAGATAGAGAAAGATAAAGTAGAAATACTTTCCGGATTAAAAAAAGGTATAACCTTAGGCAGTCCGCTGGCCTTATTAATTGAAAACAAGGATTTCAGCATTGAAAGATTGCCGAAAGTTACCTGCCCACGGCCGGGCCATGCAGATTTATCCGGTATTTTAAAATACGGGTTTAGCGATGCGCGCAATGTCTTAGAACGCGCCTCAGCCCGGGACACGGCCAGCCGCGTCGGAATAGGCGCTATCTGCAAGATATTCTTAAACGAATTCAATATTAGGATAATCAGTAAAGTTTTATCTATCGGCGGAGAATTTACAACTGGTGCAATGAAAGAGAAAATCCTGCAGGCCCAAAAAGAAAAAGATACTGTAGGCGGTATCTTTGAGGTGGTAGTCAAAGGTGCGCCTTGCGGGTTAGGTGGTTATGCCCAGTCTGACCGGCGCTTAGACGCCAGGTTAGCCGCGGCTATTATTTCTATTCCGGGAATTAAAGCAGTAGAATTCGGTTTAGGTTTTGGCTATGCTGATAGATTTGGTTCTTTCTGTCACGATGCAATTTACTATACCAAAGCCAGGGGTTATTTTCGTAAGACCAATAACGCCGGCGGCATTGAAGGCGGTATTTCTAATGGCGAGGATATCATTATCCATGCCTGCATGAAACCTATCTCCACGCTGCTACATCCACTGGATTCCGTAAATATTATCAGCCGAAATCCGGCAAAGGCAACAGTTGAGCGTTCGGATATCTGTGTAGTAGAAGCAGCAGGCGTAATCGCAGAATCAGCTTGTGCTTATGTATTGGCAGATGCCTTCTTAGAAAAATTCGGCAGCGATAACCTTTCGGATATCCAAAAGGCCTACCGTAATTATCAAAAAAGAATTAAGTAAAATATTTATGTTAGAAAATCGCCTCTTCTACGTCTATTGATAGTGGAGGAGGTGATTGAGATGTCAGCAGACCTGAATTTAGAGGTAGTGCGGTTGTATCGCTTCAATGGGGATTCTAAAACCAAGGCCTTTGTGGATATTGCCATTGATGACTTTATCGTCAAGGGCTTGCGCATCGTGCAAGGGCAAAAAGGGTTATTCTTAGCCATGCCACAGGAAAAAGCCAAGGATGGCAAATGGTATAACGCCTTTTATCCCAAAACCAAAGAGGCGCGCGAGAATCTAAATGAAGTGGTTTTAGCCGCATACCAAGAGTAGGTTGTTGTTCCCTGGCCCCGCACCTTTTTAGTATTCAAAAAATAACAAAATACTTGAATAGGGCAAAGGTGCGGGGTATAATTTGACAGAGATTTAACTCTATGATAGAATTGCAGATATGAATAATATATATATAGTTGGGTTTATGGGTACCGGTAAAACCGCAGTAGGCAAGGAACTGGCTAAGAAGAAAAAGTGGCAGTTTCTGGATTTGGATGATTTAATTGAGCTGCGGGAAAAAAGAACCATTGCCGAAATCTTTGCCCAAGAGGGCGAGCCCTATTTTCGCCGGATTGAGAAACGGGTTTTACAAGAAGTGTCCAGAGAGAAAAAATTTGTGGTGGCCTGCGGCGGCGGTGTGGTCATGGATAAAGATAATATCAAGACAATGAAGGATACCGGAATGATAATTTGTCTCTCTGCTCAGCCAGAGGTAATTTTGAAGCGGACCACGGGATATATGTACCGTCCACTTTTAAATGTGAAAGACCCGAAAAAACAAATCGAACTCTTGCTGAAATTACGCGCGCCATATTATGCCCAGGCAGATAAGACCATTGATACCTCGAATCTGTCGGTAAAAGAAGTTACCGCAAAAATTATAAAGCTGATTCTTCGAAGCAAAAAGCGCAAGACAGGTTTTATGTTTATAGAACTTTTGTTGGTTCTGGCGATAATTATGTTTCTCGCCTTCAAAGTATTTAAGTTGTATTTTAAGAAATCTTCTTTGAACAAAGAGACGCAACAGGTTATATCAGAACAAGGCATAGATACCACAAGCCCTAAATCAATTATAGATAGCACCAGAAATAAGTTAAAGGATATTCAAAATCAGCGTGCGGATGAGTCGGACAAAATAAAATAGAAATAGAAATTAACAAAAGTAGGTGGGGTTTAAACGGTAGCTATGGTTGTGGATAAGTGAAATTTTTCGGCATCTTTGAGGTAGCGGGTCCTGCCTCGGGCATTTTCTTGCGCTCACGCGCTTCGAAAACGCCCGAGTCACCCGCTACCGAGAAATCTTGTCGAAAAATTTCTTCACCGAAACACGCGACGGTGGTAAATAACTCCTTAATTTAGGTATAGGGGTTGGGGACAATAGGAGAAAAAGTTAGAAATTCTAACTTGACATACTTTCATACAAATGGTATACTTCGTGTGGAGGTGAGAGATGACGATTGCAAAATTAAAGGCAAAGAATCAACTAACTATCCCCAGCGTTATCATGAAGAGACTTCGTCTAAAACCGAATGAGCTTTTTGCCGTGG
>CAYHAI010000054.1:0-8204 GCA_964354585.1 uncultured Planctomycetales bacterium | reverse complement strand
ATCAGACCAATCTCATAAAAACTCTTAGCGGTACTCCTACGGTAAACATCTCTTACTCTGATATAAATGGAGGCTGTCCGGTTATGTCTGGGGTTAATTGCGGTACAGGTAATATCGATGCCAACCCTCTATTCGCTGACTCCACCAATGGTGATTATCATCTTCAAGACACCTCTCCCTGCAAAGATACTGGAAATCAGGCAAGTCAATACAATGACCCCGAAGACCCCAACCCACCGTCGGGCAGGGCGCTTGACCCTCCTTCTAAAGGAACAGTAAGGAATGATATGGGCGCCTACGGCGGTCCAGACGCAGGCATAGTTGGCGCCACTGCCCCTTAGCCATAAGTACCGTTTCCCCTTTTACCACTTAGCCATTTCATCGTTTCGGAAAATAGGGGACGAAATAGGGGGGAAATAGGGGACGTTCCCTCAAGTGCCACCCTTAAACATTCCAACTCATTAGTCTACAAATAATTAAAATTTCTATGTTAGATTTTCCCTCCCTCTACGTCTATTGATAGTAGAAGGGGGGGGATTTTTTATGCCAAGGCGTGCTAGAATTTTAGTAAGTGGAGGGTATTACCATATTGTAACTAGGGGAATTGACCGAAGAAAATTATTTCGCTATAGGCAGGATTATAAGTATTTTCTGGAAATCACAAAAAGATATTTGGTTAAATTTAAGATTCAAATTCTTAACTATTGCCTTATGTCTAACCACATACACCTACTTATAAGAACAGATGAGGCGGAAGACCTGCCGAAGTTCATGCAGGCAGCTTTGCAGGTATATGCCAGCTATTTCAGGAAAAAGTATAATTCTGTTGGATTTGTCTTTCAGAATCGCTATAAAAGTTGCCTCATTGACAAAGATAGCTATCTACTTGAGTGTGCCCGTTACATCGAAAGAAATCCTTTAAGAGCTAAAATAACCGATGACCTCTTAAATTATCCTTGGAGTAGCTTTTCTTTCTATGCAAAAGGAATAAAGGATGACATAATTAAAACAGTAAATTTTTTATACCTTGAGCTTGCTAAGACAGAACAAGAGCGGCAACAGAAGTATTATAATTATGTTACTGAAGAAAGGCCTTACGAACACATTGTAGATAAAGCATTTAGAATATGAAGGAGTGGTACTTTGGGGAACGTCCCCTACTAGAAAAGTTCCCTTGACTTATAGTAAGGTCTCAGTTATAATTTTTTTGGGTAAACTGATGGAAGTAAAAGAGAATTTAATTTATATTGACGATTTAACCGGCCTTTTTAACCGCCGCTACCTCTATTTTGAACTACCTAAAGAATTAGAAATAGCCCAGACAGAAAAACATAATCTCTGGCTGTTTATGCTGGACATAGATAATTTTAAGGCCATCAATGACACCTATGGGCACCTCTGTGGCGATGAGATAATTAAGGATGTAGCCCGTCTCTTAGCGGAGGGCACAAAGTCCAGGGATAAAAAAATACGTTATGCCGGAGATGAATTTACGATTATTTTAGCTAACGTTGACCCCAGAGATATTCTTAAGGTAGCCCAGAGGGTAGCAGCCAAAATATCCGCCTGCCATTTTAAAGAGAAACACTCGAATAAAGAAATCCATTTGACCATAAGCATAGGCATCGCCGGATACCCCCACGATTCCTCCGACGCCACAGAGTTAATTAATTTAGCGGATAAGGCATTATATATCTCAAAAGATAAAGGCAGGAATGCTGTTTCTGCCGCTTCAGAAATAACCCCTGAGCTCTTCTGGAAAAAAGATATCTTAGAAAGGTTTCCCTCTCCGGTATTTGTGGCCAGGGAAGATGAATTGTCCATACTAAAGGACGCGCTCATTCGGGCGTTTGAATCTAAGGGCAATATGTTTTTAATTGGAGGCGGATTGGGGCTGGGCAAGAGCCGGCTGTTAAATGAATTTGAAAGGTTTATACTTTCCGAGCGGGTAACCTGTTTATCGGCCAGGTGCCAAGATAAGTTTCTTCCGCAACCTTATTATATCTTGGGCGAAGTTTTGGATAGGCACTTATCGGGATTGAATAAATTACCCAAAGAATTATTGCAGGGGGTTCCTGATTTAGAGGTAGCGGCATTGGCTAAATTTTTACCGGCATTAAAAGACGCCTCTGGCGCGGCCCTGGTAGAAGATAAAACCCGCCAGGAGAGGGATTATCTTAAGGCGGGATTAATTAAATTATTGCTGAACATTTCCCTGCAGAAGCCCCTTTGCCTTATTTTTGACGACCTTCACTACGCGGACGCGCAAACCTTGGGACTGGTTTTAAGCCTTATCCAAGAGCATAAGCAGTCTTGCGTTTTAGCCATCTCAACATTTTGTCCTGAGGAGTTAGAAATTCCCGGCATAGGGCCTTCTCCATTATCCGATGTAATTAAGACAGAGGCCTTTGAAAGGTGTGTGCAGACCTTAACCTTAAACAGTTTGACTGCCGCGCAAACTCAAGAAATGATCTCTCACCTTCTCTCAGGCATCAGTTTAACGCCGGATTTCACCGCTTTGATTTATAAAATAACCCAGGGCAATCCGCTTTTTGTGGAAGAATTATTAAAATATCTGATTGAAAAAGAATACATCCTTTATCAAAATGGCAAATGGACGCAGAAAGAGATAAAGGAAGCAAGCCTGCCCCATTCCATTGAAGAGGCGATTAAAGCCAGAATTGAGGATTTAAGCGCGGAAACAAAGGAGATGATTGCCAAGGCCGCGGTTATAGGCGAGGATTTCCAAGTCGACCTGCTGCAGAAGATTGATAGCGAAGACAGGGGCTATATTCTTGACTTGATAGAAACCGCCAAAAAAATAGGGTTGATTTATGAACGAGGAATTGGGGGAAAGGATGAGTTTAGTTTTGCGACTAACGAGATTCGCAATGTCCTTTTAGGGGCAATAGGCGGGGAACGCACCAAACATTTCTATTCCCGCGTAGGAGAAATAAAGGAGAAACTTTATCCGGATAAAATCAATAATATCGCCGGTGAATTATATTATAATTTTAAAAAAGCCGAAGATTGGGCGCGGGCAGAGCAATATGCCAAGATAGTCAGAGAGGGCAGGGGCGCGTTATATGACCGCACGATGAAATACGCCCAGTCCTTATTAGAAGAGACAGCGGAAGAAAAAATTGCCAAGCCCTTGAGTAAAAAAGCCCGGGTGGTTATACCGCAGTTAATCCGCGGTATTTATATTGCCAGCGTAAATTATATTTTATATCCTCCCCAGAACAAGATGCGGACCCAGGCCATAGAAGAGGTCTATAAAAGGCTTTTAATAGCCTTCTCTGAAGTTGATGTCTTGAATATCACCTACACTGAAGGAGTCATCTTTGTAAACAGCGGCAAAGTCGGCAAAGAATTAATGGCTTTTTTTTCCGAGGCATTTATATCCCTGTTAAGGAATCTAAATATAGAAGGCGTAATTTTTAAAAAAGGCATAGAAAAGCAGGAGTTGGTCAGCTTTATAGAATTGATTAGCAGCCTTGAACCTCAGGAAGAGAGCCCCTCTGAATTACTGCAGAAAAGAAGCGTATCGCATATACAAATAAATGAGATAACCTACGCTCTCCCAAAGAAGAAATCCCAAGAAAAAGAAGGCCTGGAAGAGGTTATGCTGATAGATTATCTTCTGGGGAGGCTGCCTTTTGAGGAGGAAAAGGGACAAGAGATTGCCCAGGCATTGGAAAAATTCGGAAGCCAGATAAGCAAGAAATCAGGCAAGGATAATGAGAGCGTCAAGGCCCAGATTATGGCTAAAAGCATTCAGAGGATAGGGGGCCAATTCTTAGCAAAAGGCCAGGATGATTGGGAAAAATATAAAGCCGGGCTGGCCAAGACGCTATTATCTATGGAACCAAATCTTTGCGCAAATATTTTATCCAGTCAAGTTGAAGATAAGGAGAAAGTAGACATATTAAAAGAATTAACTCTGGAGTTTCCTGATGAGGTAGTTATAGATTTATTGACCACGCTGTATAAGCAAAAAGACGCTAACATTGAAAAAATTAGGAATTTGACCCAAAAATTTTTCTCTCTTCCTGCCAAAAAAGAGAAGCTGCTTCCTCTCTTAAAAGAAAAATTTAAAAAGATGGGGGCTAGCGTTGAAGAATGTGATTGCATTTTTGAAGATGAGCCGTGGAAGGATGTTCCTGCGCCAGAAAAGGCAAATGCCATACTGAACCTGCCGATAAAAACTTTCGTTAAGATATTGCCGGCGATAAAGATAGACCCCTTAATTAAAGAATTATTCTCCCAGGATAACGAGCCACTCATCGAGGCAGTGGTGGAGAGGCTGTTTAGTGTTTTAGAAGAAAAAGATCTTGAGGGCCGGGCTTTAGTGGCGTATTTTAAAGAGATATTAGATAATCTTATCCAGGGTTCTCCGCATATATTATTGCCAAAATTTATGCAGAGATTATTAAAGACAGGCCTGAATAAAAAGGAACCCTTGTTTTTCTTTGTATCTATAGTAAGCCCTTACCTGGATGAAATGATAGGGATATTTTTGGAGGCTGAGCGCTTTATTCTCATCAAAGAGATAATCCAGGCCTATACCAAAGACGCCGAAATTAAACAGGAACACGCAAAAGTTTTTGAATCATTTATTACCTCTAAATTAATAAAAGAATTGGTCAGGAGGATAGAACTTAATTTGGATTGGGCAGAGTTATTAGATATCTTAGTTTTGCTTAAAGACCAGGCCGCAAGGCCTTTATTAGAAGAGGCGCTATTTGAAGGAGAGGTTCCGGAGGGAAAATATTTTGACACCTATTTAAAGAGGCGCGCTATCGCTAAGATTCTCGAACAGGCGTTTCCAGAAGGCCTGTTAAGCCTGCTGGAAGAAAAGTGTTTAGACCCGAACCTTAACAGAGTTAAAAATTTAGTTGAACTTATCGGCGCTATGGAAGGCGAGGAAATAATTAAGGTCTTGGGGGTTGCGCTGGAGCATGAGGATACCTCGCTACGCAGGAAAGTAATTTTTGCCCTGCGCAAGCGAAAAGGAGAAAATAGCGCCAGGCTCTTAGGCGAGGCCCTTAAAGACGAAGATGCCAGGATCCGCAAGGAGGCCCTGCGTATTCTTAAGGATAGAAATGATGATTCCAGCCGCAACATACTCAAGGCATGCGCTAAAGATAAGAATTTACCCATAGATATCCTTGAGGCCTTATAAGATATCCCCCGAAATTAGAACTTATTAAAAATACTTGACTTATATTATGTTTGGTAGTATAAATTAGTTTATATGGGCAAAATAGATTTTCAAAAAGAGGACTTAAGCGAAAAGGAAAAGCGCAATATCGACATCTTGGAGATTTTAAGAAGGAGCGGCCCGATAAGCCGTCCGGATATTTCCAAAGAGATGGGCGTAAATGTAGTTACCATCTCTAATTATATTGACGATTTTTTAAAACACAAATTAGTTTATGAAAAAGAACTCGATATCTCCGAAGGCGGAAGAAGGCCGGTACTTTTAGATTTAAACCCCCAGGCGGGTTTTGTCATTGGCGCGGGATTAAATTTGATGAATATGGTCGGCCTTTTAGCAGATTTAAAAGGCAATATCATTACCAAGACGCAAATTAGCCGCCCCAAGGCATCGGTCAAAGAAATCACCGAATGCCTCTTGGAAATTATCCGCGAAATCTTAAGGCGCTCAAAAGAATACACCGCTAACATCAAAGGTATTGGCGTGGGTATCGCAGGGTTGGTCAATAAAAAAGACGGCTCTATACACTGGCCCCAGAAGATGGACCACTATTATACCTATGCCTCAGTAGATTTACCCCTGCGGGAATTAATTGAGAAAGAATTTAATATCCCTGTGCTTATTGAGAACGATGCAACTTGCGCCTGTTTCGGCGAGCACTGGTTGGATTTAGAGCGCGGCCTTAAAAATGTAATTTATATGTTCTCCGGCGTGGGCTGCGGCATAATGATTAATGGAGAAGTTTATACGGGAACCCACGGTTATGCCGGAGAAGTATCCATTTATAATTTTAAAGAGCAGGATTTATTTAATTGCGCTGCGGCGCGGGGTTGTTTCTTAAAACGCTGGGAAATGGATTTAGGAATAGTGGATGAGGCGCGTGAATTGTTGGCTCGTGATAGAGAGGCTGCCGCAAAATTCTTCAAGTTAACCTCCAGCAACATCAATAATGTTGACCTAAAGAGCGTCTTTATCGCTAATCGGGCAAAGGATGCGATTGCGGTTAGCGCGTTGGATAAAGCGGCCAAGAGATTAGGGATAAAGATTGCGTATCTGGCGAATTTGTTTAACCCGCAAGTCGTGGTTATCGGCGGGGGATTAGAAGAAGCCGGAGACGATTTTTTAAATCAGGTAACTTTAACCGTTAAGGACTGGGCCTTTAGAGAGGTAAGCGAGGATTTAAAAATTGTTTATTCTCAATTAAGAGAAAATGCCGTGGCCTTAGGCGCAGCAAGCCTGGTGATGCAGAAGGCATTTGCCCAATTATGGTAAGTGAGGACAGGCCGAACTTACCCTTGACACGAATACGACAGCAACTAATAGGAATCTTACGTGTCAAGGGTTAATTCGCAGACGTCCCGACGATACATCGGGACTATGATTTACGTTGCTCCTTCGGAGCTTTCGTAAATTATCTGCTCATTAAAGGAGGTTGGATGGAAAATAAGATAAAATTTATTCTCTTTGGCCTCATCGCAATATTAGCTGTAAGTCTTTTTATTGCTCTTCAAAATTATAGCGCAAGAGAGGCGCTCCAGAAAGAAAAGGATAGATTGACGCAAGAGAATACTTTATTAACGAGTAAGGCCGGTAAGCTTGAGAATGCCCTGCGCGATACCGAGAATAAGATGAGTTCTTTAAATAAGGAGTTGGATAGGGTTTCTCAGGAAAAGAATGAAGTTGAGAGGAAGTATGAATTGGCTAAAAAGGGCCAAGATGAGCTGCTCGAGAAATTGAAACGCCTCCCAACAGTGACGAAACTGCAGGTAGAGACTCCGCCGCCTAGCGCAGACGCCTATTGGGCCGGGATATTAAAGGAAAAAACGGATTTAGAATTGCGGTTGGGCAATATCCGCAATGAATTAAGAGCTACGCAGATAAGCAATGAACAGCTACAGCGAGAAAAGAGCACTTTAGGGTTGGATGTAAATACCTTAAGCCGTGACAATGAAGATTTAAAACGGCAACTCGAATATAACCAGAAGGTAATGGATAGCATAACCCAGGAATTAGTCAGGGAGAAGAACGATAAAATCCAAATCCAAAATAGTTTTAAACTTATAAAAAATGAAAATGCCGCCCTGGCGCGTCAATTAAAGAGCCTAAATAACCGCAAGATTGAATTTGAAAAAGAGCTCCAGCAACTTCAGGAGGATAAACGCAGCCTTGAACGCAGGCTTACCGATATAGAGACAATGTTAACGGATAAGATATCCAAGGTAAACGAGCTCAAGGAGCAATTAGACGCTATTGGCAGCGGCCGTCAGGCAGAGACAAAAGTAGAACAAAAAGAGGCTGTGGAGTTGCCGCCGATAGTGGTGCGGCCGCAAACACAAGCCTTGCCTCCAGAAGCAGAAACACCGGTTTCTCTTACCGGCAAGGTCTTAGCATTAAATCGGGATAATAATTTTGTGATTATAGATTTGGGCGAGGATAGAGGCATAAAAGTAGGCGAGGCCTTGCGCGTATACAGGCAGGATACGGCAATTGCAGACATCGAAGTTATTCAAACCCGCCAGACAATTGCCGCTTGTGATATCAAGAAAGAAACCAAACCCATTGCTATCGGGGATACGGTTAAATAAATCCTAAATTCGAAATCCTAGAATTTTTTAATTTGTCTTTATAGATGGTTCGTATAAAAAAAGGCCCCTCCAAAAATATCTCCATAGAAGATGTTGCCCGTCTTGCCGGCGTATCTATTACCACTGTCTCGCGCGTAATCAATAAAGCCTCCACCGTAAAAGAAAGAAACCGCATAAAAGTTTTAGATGCCGTAAAACAGCTTAAATTCCAGCCCTCGGTATTTGCCCAGAGGCTTGCCACTGGAAAGAGCAATGTGGTAATGTTGGTTATACCGCGTTATGAAGGGATATTTTATTCCTTTTATGCCTTAGAATTGATCCGCGGCATTGGTACGCTCTGCGATGCTTTAAAATTAGATTTATTATTTCACCTTACGGATGCGCGTTCCAGCCTGAAT
>CAYHAI010000053.1:0-6406 GCA_964354585.1 uncultured Planctomycetales bacterium | reverse complement strand
AAACGGCGCCGAAATACATTATTTCGGCATCCGATAAAAACTTTATTAATAAAGTTTTTATCGGAAGGAGCAGGATTCGAACCTGCGAGGCATTGCTGCCTGGACGCTTTCGAGGCGTCTGGATTCAACCACTCTCCCATCCTTCCTGAAAAAATCACTATTATTTCCTTAAAAGAAGGAGTATTAGTAAAGAACAGGCAATAAAAAATCCGCCGAAAATATTTTTACGGGCCAGCACCCATTGATGCATAGAATTAATATTAGTCTCAAGTACCGGTATAATCCTTCTCTTGATACCGCCCACCTCTCTGCCTAATTTCTCTTCTAAGCTGCTGTATGCACCACTAGTTAAGACCAAAAGAAGCGAACCTATAATCATAACTACCGGCGCCAGCCATAGCGTAATTATTCGCAAGATATTAAAAATTGTAGCTTCTCCTGACATCTTTTACCTCCTTTCCACCTTGGATCTTTTAGATTTTTAAGTATATACGGGCGAAGTAGAAACGGTAGGGGTGAGATTTGAACTCACGGTGGAGAGAAATCCCCACAACAGTTTTCAAGACTGCCGCTTTCAACCGCTCAGCCACCCTACCAGAAATTTATCGTAAAAATAACTGCCTAAAGACAGCAGAGAAAATATCTTTAGCGATTTGGAAGGAATTATTCGCAAAATTTACAAAAGAAAATTTGTCAAAGATAAGATTTAGGCAAAAGGCAAGCAAGAACAGATTAATAATATATATAAAAGAAAAACCAAAGATGTAATTTGCCTTTAAGAAATCTCCCTGTTTAGAACGCATAGTCTTGGCGCTGGAGACCAGATGCAGCCCCATGCTGAATCCAAAAAGAAAAATAAAATAATTAGTTGGCGCCGAAGATTTTCCGCCAAATCCGCCGTAGGCGGAAAAGGCGGATCCGCCTCCGGCGGAAAAGACAAAAGACAATATCCCGTATACAATAAATAATACTATGGTATAAATAGGCAAAAGGTATGGCGCAACTTTTACCAAGGGTTTGAAGAAACTAAAAATCAGTTCTAATAATTTCTGGCCTTTGGCATAAATTATTGCGGGTTCCCAGACAAATAAATAAATTACCAGCAACGTAATTAGCCCCAACCAGAAATAATTCTGAAATAACTTTTCTATAAGGCTAAACTCATTAAAAAACGAAACAGAAGTTGAATAAACAAAAGGCAGGAGGCATACGCCTAAAACAAGCTTAATAATACCAAATACTTTACCGGAAAGTCCGGACATCTTTGGCTTAAAATTATCTGTGATATCAGGGGATTCTTTCTTTTCCATAAATGAGCGCATAACTTACGGAAATCCCGAAGCTTCGGGACGACGTAAGTTATTTGCGCGAATTTATCCCGAAGCCTGCGCAGTCAATTTCGCCAGAAATTGACAAGCGCTTAGGCAAGGGGCATTAGGTTCTTAATTTATCATTTCCTTCCCATCCATATAGGGCCTTAAGGCCTCGGGAATTAAAATAGAGCCGTCTTTCTGTTGATAATTTTCTAAGAGCGCAATTACCGTGCGCGCTAAAGCAATGCCTGAGCCGTTTAGGGTATGCACGTATTCCGTCCTTCGTCCTTCGTCCTTCGTCCTTCGTCTAAATTTAATATTTGCCCGGCGGGCTTGGAAACTTTCGAAATTTGAACAACTGGAGACTTCCAGCCAAGTATCTATGCCCCGCGCATAAGCCTCTAAATCATAACATTTGCTTACGGCAAAACTTAAATCTTCACTTGGCAGCATCGCCACCCGATAAGGTAACCCCAATGCCTGCAAAACTGCCTCGGCATTGGCCACCAATTTTTCTAATTCCTCATAGGAAGTTTCGGGCTTAACGAATTTGACTAACTCTACTTTATCAAACTGATGTACGCGGATTAGGCCCTTGGTATCCTTGCCGTAAGAACCGGCCTCTCGTCGGAAACAGGCGGTGTAGGCAGTATAATAAATCGGCAGATCCTCTTCATTTAATATTTCACCGCGCAATATGTTGGTTACCGGAACTTCTGCCGTAGGAATAAGGAATAAGTCTTCGTCTTTAAGGCGATACATATCCTCTTCTAATTTTGGCAATTGGCCTGTCCCGGTCATTGAGGCGCGGTTTACCAAAAACGGCGGAAATACCTCGGTATAACCATGCTTTTTGGTATGTAAATCCAGCATAAAATTAATCAGGGCGCGTTCTAATCTGGCGCCCCAGCCTTTATAGAGCACGAAATTTGAGCCAGTAATCTTTGCGGCACGGCCAAAATCAATAATATCTAAATGTTGACTAATTTCTATATGGGTAGCCGGCTTGAAATCAAATTTAGGTAGTTCGCCCCAAGTGCGCACGATTTCTTTTTTAGAGGCATCTCCAACAGGAATAGACGAATGGGCTATATTAGGAATAACTAATAATAGTTTATCTAATTCAGTTTCGACTTCTTTTAATTTATCTTCTAGTTTATCGATTTTTTCTGCGATGGCCTTCATGGAGGAAATCTTAGGTTTAGCGTCTAACTTTCCCTTTAATAATGCGGTGATTTCGCTATTAGCCTTGTTCTTTTCTGCCCGTAAGTTCTCCAGTTCGGTTAAGATTTTGCGCCGCGCATCATCGAGTTTAATTAAATCATCCAAATTTAATTTTAGGCCGCGGTCTTTAATCGATTTTTCTACCAAGTCTAAATTCTCTCGGATAAATTTTAGGTCTAACATTTTTAGCCTTTGATCACTCCTAAGGGTCGCATCCGGCAGACGCGCTTCGAAATCCCGGCATTATGTACCACATTTACCACATCATTAACATCTTTATAGGCCTGGGGCGCCTCTTCTACGATTGTCCCGCGGCCTGAGGCTTTCACCATTATACCCTTAGACTCCAATTCTTTCAATAACATATCTAGGTTGATAGATTTAGCAGCCGCAGTGCGGGATTTGACGCGGCCGGCCCCATGGCACGTCGAGCCAAATGTCTCTTCCATTGCCTTTTGCGTACCGACGAGCAAATAAGAATTCCTGCCCATATCTCCGGGGATAATCACCGGCTGGCCGGTTTTTTTATACCTGTCCGGTAATGCCGGATGGCCTGGGCCAAAGGCGCGCGTAGCGCCTTTTCTGTGCACGCACAAAGTTTTTTCCTTGCCATCTACAATATGTTTTTCAATCTTGGCGATATTGTGCGCCACATCATAAATTAAATTCATCCCCATCTTCTGCCAGGACATCGCAAAGACTTTCTCAAACACTTTGCGCGTCAGATACATCAGGCACTGCCGGTTTGCCCAGGCATAATTAGCGGCGCATTTCATTGCCCCAAGATAGGCCTTTCCTTCCTGCGAATTCACCGGCGCGCAGGCAAGTTGGCGGTCAGGGACATTGATATTATATTTCTGCAGACAATGAATCATGCTTTTTGTGTAATCATCGCAAACCTGATAACCTAAACCCCGCGAACCGGAATGAATCATTATGGTAATCTGGCCTAAGGTCAAACCAAATTCATCACAGAGGTCTCTATTGTAAAGCTGGTCGATAACCTGTATCTCTAAAAAATGATTCCCTGAACCTAAAGTTCCGGATTGCGCCTTACCCCTTTCATAAGCCCTATCTGAAACGCTCATCGGATCTGCGCCCTGCATTGCTCCGTATTCTTCAGTGCACTCTAAATCTTCTTGGCTGCCATAACCATTTTCTACCGCCCACTTTGCCCCTTTTACTAAAATCTCTCTTTCTTCTCTTGCGCTTACCCTGATATCGCCCTTTGAACCGACACCGGAAGGAACATCCGAAAATAACCCATAAACCAAATCCTTAATTTTATTTTTTATCTCATCATATTGGAAATTTGTTTTGAGCATCCGCACACCGCATGAGATGTCATAGCCTACGCCCGCCGGAGAAATTACACCGCCTGCATCAATATCCGTAGCTGCTACGCCGCCAATTGGAAAACCATATCCCCAGTGAATATCCGGCATTGCCAGCGAAGCATTAACAATCCCCGGCAAAAATGCGACGTTAGCCACTTGCTCCAATGCTTTATCATGGTAAATATCTTTTAGTAATTTCTCATCGGCATAGATAATTCCCGGAACGCGCATACCCGGTTTATATGACTTAGGTATCCGCCAGCGATAATCATCAATTTTTTCCAATGTTCCCTGCCAAATGTCAGACATCAAATATTACCTCCGCCAACCACCCAGACTTTGTTTCCTCTGTTCTTAATTGATGGTAAGTCGCGGCCTTAACTTCGGCGTTGACTTTATAGTTTTTAACATCCTCGCCAAAAGCCTCTGCCTCTAAATTTCGCTCATCTAGTTGCTTAAATCTAAAATCGCAAAAAATTTTTTCTTTTGTTGCTGATAATGATAAGAGTTCATTAAGCCAGTTAACAAAAAGTTCTTCTAAATTATCCGCCCTCTGTTTTATGGCAATGTTTCGGGTTTGCGGTTTGCGGTTTGCGGTTTGCGGTTTTCTTTCCGCGATAAGATCAAACATCGCCAGGGCAGCGTTTTTGAATAATTCTTTTAAATCGCCGCCCTTGACGCGAATGCCGATGTCTGCGGTGTGTTCAATAAGTTCGTAGTCTTTCACGTAATGGGATGCTTGCCCCTCGCTTAAACACTTGAAAATTTCTGGCGCTTCGCGCCTAAAATTTTCTGCGTAAGCTCGGGATAAATTCTCGCAGATAACTTACGTCGCCCCTTCGGGGCTCCGTAAGTTATGCGCTCATTTATGGGCCATGTAGGAGTCGGACCTACGACCTTGACATTAAGAGTGTCCTGCTCTGCCAATTGAGCTAATGGCCCGTATTTGCTTATCGTTAATTGCTAATCGTTTATCGTATTTTAACTTAAAAGTAAAAATGTGTCAATCGGTAACGGTCCAGAAGATTTTTCTTATTTTCTAACCAATCGCACCGCGTAGGTGCGGGATTGGTTACTCTTGAATCAGAAGTAATAATGTGTTATACTTTAATTGCCGATAAAGGCAAAACCTGTCGAAAGGCGGTGACGCAAAGCTAAAGGGCCTAAACCTCGGTTTATCGTCGAGGCAAGGTAGCCAGTTGCCAAAAAGAGTGGTGATAAAAAGCCACGCCGACACCTTTATCGGCGTCTTTTTTTAGCCCAGCGGTGAGCTGGGATTTTTTATTTTACCCAGTGCGCCTGGCAGGAGTCGAACCTGCAACGCCTAGCTCCGAAGGCTAGCGCTCTATCCAATTGAGCTACAGGCGCGTTACATTATCTCGCACTTATCGCCCAAAATATCTTTAATCTTCTCCAATTTATTTTTATCTACAGCAAAGACATTTGGTTCGGCAGTGGTGCGCACCGGCGAATTTACTTGAATTTTATCCGGATTTATTTTTTCCGTAACTTCCTTTATTTTTTTAATCTGCCTTAAATCATCGTTTACGCCAGCCACCAGCATTACCTCCAGCCAAATTTTACCCCGGAACTCTTTTCTCAAATTGATCAAGCCATTAATAATATCTTCTATATTTATATTTGGTTCGGCTCGATTAATTTGCTCAAATATTTCCTGGGTAACTGCGTCTAAGGAAGGGACAAGCAAGTTTGCCCCTAATAATGCCTCCCGCAGCGCGGCATCATTCAAGAGGCAGGCATTGGTAATTACCGCTACGGGAATAGGAGTAATCTTTTTTATTTCTTGAATTACCTCGCCTATTTTAATATTTAAGGTGGGCTCACCTGAGCCAGAAAGAGTAATATAGCTTAGGCTTTCTGCCTCAGCAGTATTATTTGCCAGCCAGGATTTCAATTCATCGATAATTTCTTTTGGTTTTAGATATTCTTTTCTTTCGCTGGCCTTGACTTTAGTCACTCCTAACTGGCAATAAATACAGTCAAAATTGCATATTTTATAAGGAGCGAGGCTAACGCCTAAGGATAAACCTAATCTTCGCGATTTTACCGGACCGTAAATAAATCTCATCTCTAATTTTAGGCCTTAGTCCTCATAAAACTCATAGGGCGTCACCTAAGGTGACGCCCTTAATTTTACAAATTAAATACACCTATTTTTTAATCTTACTTTACTTCCACAATGCAGTTCTGACTGCCAAAGGCATTAGGAATACAAGAAGTGCAACGCGAATCATTCATCCATGAGCCGTCAACAAAGAATTTATATTCGTATCTACCCGGTTTTAGATTAACCTTTGCCGTCCAGTTCCCTTTGGAGTCTTTTTTTGCGGAAAGCGCCTTTGTGTCCCATTTATTAAAACTACCTGCCAGGCTGACCCGTTTTGCCTGTGGCGCATAAAACTTAAACTCGGTTGGTTTTGACCCTATCATTCTCACCATGGCTACCTCCTTTAATGAGCCCACAACTTACGGAACGGTAAGTGAACGTAAGTTGTTTGGGCGAATTAATCC
>CAYHAI010000052.1:0-74066 GCA_964354585.1 uncultured Planctomycetales bacterium | reverse complement strand
AAGGTGTGGGGGTTCAACTCCCCCCCCGCGCACCAAAAATAAACCCGTCTTTAGGTAGGTGTATAAATTACGTATTACCCAAGACGGGTTTATTTTTAATCTTCTTCTTTACGTTTATCTTTTATATAGTTACTTCTCTCCAGGCGCTTGGCGCACTCTTTTAATTCTGCGCCAATTTCACCAATCTGGGCAACGTGCTCTATCTTTCGGGATTCATTGGTCACCACGCCGATAGATATAGACAGAAGCGGTATCTTTTGTTCTTTGCCCTTGCGGTCCTTGGCAACGATATAACCTTTTTTCCTATCTGTTTCATTATAAAAGGAAGGCGAGGCCTTCTCAAAATCAGCAATGATGGCTTCGCAGATTTTATCTACCACATTAGGCGTAGTAATAACCACAAGGTCGTCTCCGCCGATATGGCCGATAAAATCATCGGGATTACCGAACCTTTGGATAGTGCGGATTAATATCCGGGCAGTCTCTCGGATAACTTCGTCGCCGTGCTCAAAGCCATATTTGTCATTATAGGCCTTAAATTTATCCAGGTCTAAATAACAGACTGCGAAAAGAGATTTACTTTCCAATTTGCGCGAGATCTCATTTATAATAGAAACATTTCCCGGAAGGCGCGTTAAGGGATTTGCCTCCAGGTCTCTGGCGGTGCGCCTGATAATCATACGAATGCGCGCTAATAATTCTTTGGGTTCAAAGGGTTTTACCACGTAGTCATCCGCGCCCGCATCAATGCCGTCTACCTTATCATCAATATCGCCCTTGGCCGTAACCATCACTATCGGTAAATGCCTTAAAAGAAGGTCTTTTTTTACGCGGCGGCAGACCTCGCGGCCGTCCATTTTTGGCATCTTATAATCTAATAAGACCAGGTCAAGCGATTTTGTCTGAATGGCCTTTAAGGCTTCTTCGCCGTCAGCTGCCTCAAAGACTTCATAATTTTCTTCGGAGAGGGTAAGTTTCAATATATCTCTGATGTCCGGATCATCATCAACTACGAGTATTTTTATGGCCATATTCTTTTTAGGCTGATTGCGGCAGAGTAAAACTAAAGGTAGAGCCAACGCCGGGTTTACTCTTGACCCAGATTTTGCCTTTATGCGCTTCAATGATATGCTTTACCAAGGACAATCCCAGGCCTGTGCCTTTTACTTCTTGATTAATCGGATTATCCACACGGTAAAACTCTTCAAATATTGCCTCTTGTGCCTCGGGGGGTATGCCGCATCCGGTATCTGTGGTATCTATTTGCGTGGCATTATCTTGCTTATGGCCGCATATCGTGATTTTGCCTTTGAGCGGCGTAAATTTTATGGCATTGCCAATGATATTGATAAACACGCGTTCAATTTGGCTTTTGTCCACGAATACAGTATTAGCATCTGCCGCGATATCCAGGACTAATTCTATTTGTTTTTCTCTTAATTGTCCAGATAATAAATCTACGGCCTGTTCTGCGATATTTTTTAAATTCTGCAATTCTTGTTTCATCATCATTCTGCCAGACTCAATGCGGGATATATCTAAAAGGTCATTCACCAGGTGCACTAACTCGTCGCTATGCCGGTTTATTTTGTCTATGCGTTCGCGCGCCTGCGCTGCCAGGTCGCCTAATTTTCCGGTAAGCAATATTGAGGCATAGCCTTTTATAGAAGTAAGCGGGGTTCTTAATTCGTGCGAAACGCTGGAGATAAAATCGGTCTTGCGCTTGCTTATTTTTTTTACCTCCTCTAGGGCCAGGGTTAATTCGCGCGTTCTTTCCTCAACCTTCATTTCTAAGTCCTGTTGGGCCCGCCAGGTCTGCTCAAATAGCCGGGCGTTTTCTAAGGCCTGGCCCAACTGGTTAGCCAGGATAGTAATTAATTCCTCGTCTCCCTCGGTGATTAAGGTATCTAAGTTTTGCGTTCCCACAAAGAGAAAACCTTTGTCCCCTTCTTTAGGCAGGATAGGCGCAATGACAAAAGAACTTACCCTGAAGCGGCGATTTAAATTCCCTTTAATTCCCGCATCTAAGGATATTGACGAGAGGGTCTTTTCGTTTTTTATTAAATTTAGATATAATTCTTGATTTGAGATAATAAAAGATTCTATTGCCTCAGCCTCCTCGTCATAGCCGATAGCCAGATAAAGCAGGAATTTTTTTTCTTGCTCGTTCCATAAAAAAGCCAGGGCCTTTTCAAAGCCAGTATCTTCCATATAGGCCGCATCTATTCTTTTAAAGATTTGGCTTTCTTCCAGCGTTGTGCTAACTGCCCGGGATAGCCTCTGCAGGGCATAGAGGCCGGTAATTTTTTTGTCCAATTCTTCCTGGGTTTTATTTAATTCCATATCTGTGCGCACAATAAGCTTGGCTTGTTCGTCCATCTCATCTAACGAGCGCCTTAGCCTATCCACGCTGGATTGTAGTTGTTTTACTCTTTGCATCTTCCAGGCAAGCACGGTAGCCAGAGAAATTATGGTTACCATTCCGGCAAACCCTAAGATATTAAGCATATATTCGTTCTCAAGCATATGAGATTATCCCGCGATGCCCAAAATAGTCACCGTCTGATTATGAAAATAAGTTCTGCCCAGATAACTAATTGCCCGTAAAGGCGCCTGTTCGCCGTAGGTGTATATGCCAATAATAGGAATATCTGCGCCTAGCTGCGCTTTGATGATTTCCAATTCTTGGTTTGCCTGCCTTCCCAGTAAGATGTAGCGGGAGACAGAGTTAAACACAAAGACAAAGTCAAGCGGCCGGCCGGATAAGCCCTTTTTTACTTCTTCCGCCGCTTGCTGTGTTGCCGCCAGACAGGATTCTTTGGTGCCAATCATTAATCTTATTTGAGCATCCTGCGGGACATTGCCTTGAAAGATAAGCGAACCATCTTCTTTAATCGAGGAGATGTTTCTTAAAAGATATTCTTCTTCTCCGGGAAGATATATTCCAATAGGGTAGAGCACGGAGATGTGCTTTAAGTCTTTTTTCAGTCCGGCCATATCCTTGGCAAAGTATTCCTCATAAATTTTTACTGCCGCAACACTGTCTATTTCATACACCGTATTATCTTTCGCTTTAGTGACGCGGCGCAGTTTTCCTAACGGCTTCCAGCCATGCTTTATCCCTAAGCCAAAATTTAATTTGCCGCCCCAGAGCATGCCGCAGGCAGTATCGCTAAATATTTCTTGGTTGAAGTAGAGGTAGGTTTTTTGGAAGGAGAGGTTATCCGACGCAGAAGCGCCCACCAAAGGAAAACTCGCTCCCAATTTTTCCTGAAGGCCCCAGATGAGGCCAGAGCCGTCTTGGATAAGCCCGTCAGAGAAGATCATACTTAAGTCGCGACGCAGGCCTTTAAAGCCGTACAATAATTTTTCTCCCAGCTCTTCTCCCGCAGCCGCGGTAGATTTTGCCGAGACCTCTTTGACATAAGCGGCGTTAAAATAAATGCCTTCGGGTATGCCCAAGAGCATAATGATTAGGCCGTGTTTAAATATGCCTTGATGAGAAATAACTGCCAGGCTACTACAGCCGACTAGGGGCACCTCGCCTAATAAGCTATTAATTGTTTTTAAGACGCTGGAATGGGCAAATTCTATAGAGCTGAAGACAATCGCTAAGTCAATCTTAGCGGTATGTATATTTATCCTCGCCTGGCTGATTGCCTCTTTAACTGCCTGAATATGGTCTTTGGCTGTGCTTAAGCCTATGCCCGCGCTTATCGCCATTTTATCTAATTTATTAAAACACAAATCTTTAATGGGGTCAACCCCGTTAGATAATCTCTCATTAAATAATAGCACATTATCTAACGGGGTCAATAAATTTATTGACCTTATGGTATCTTTATATTAGAATAAGCAAAATAGAATTTTGGCCCCATCGTCTCCCGCCACAGCAATTTAATTATTCGGGGCGGGATCCCGCATCGTGCAATTAAAGAACTGTATGCGGGATAGCCTGGGCTAGGACACCAATGTATTATGTCTATATACTCCAGAGTTTAAAAGATAGGAAGTATTATATAGGATATACAAAAAACTTAGAAAGAAGGTTGCAAGAGCATAATAGAGGAAAAACAAGATCAGTAAAAGGTAAAGGTCCGTTTAAAATATTGTATACCGAGGCATATACAACACAACTACAAGCAATACACAGAGAAAGGCAAATTAAGAAATATAAAAGCGGCGCGGCCTTTAAGAAGTTATTAAGGAATGTTTTGGCCCCATCGTCTAGCCTGGTCTAGGACACCAGCTTCTCAAGCTGAGAACACGAGTTCAAATCTCGTTGGGGCTACCAATAAAAATTTCTCTTGCGTTTTAGCAAACTTTATGCTAAAAATAAAGAAAACGAGGGAGGGCTGATGCGTGAACATTTAGGGTTTTTAAAGACTTCCAGTGTAGTAGTAAAAGTTGCTGCCTGGATTTTTTTGTTTCTGGGCGTGATCGGCGGAATTTCCATAATTTTAGGCATGGTCCCGGGCAATCCCCGTTGGATGGGCGTAATTATTTTAGCAATCTACGCCTTCTTCTTCTTTTTCTTTTATCTTATTGCTAAAATCGCCGATTTATTGATTAAGATAATCAACGAAATCAAGAAAGAATAAAAAAGGAGAGAAAATGAAACGGCGTTTTATTATACTCTGCATCTTTCTTTTTATGATATCTTTTTTCTTGGGTTGCGATAAGATCAATTTATTATTGTCTAATAAGACTATAAAAAAAGACAAGCCCGCTAGCGAAACAGAAGTCAAGGGCACGCTTATTGCCAAGGTGAATAACATACCGATTACCTTGGAGGATTTAAACGCCGAGATAGACGCCTACAATGCTTTAATGACCACGAACAATAAACCCGAGGCCAGGATTACTACGCGCGAACAAAAGATTGATTATTTAAAAAATGAACTCCTACGCCGCACACTCCTTTATCAGGAGGCGTTAGATAGGGGATTGGATAGGAATGAGGAGGCATTAAAGGCGCTAGAGAAGAACAAAAGAGAAATTTTAATGATAGAATTGTTAAAGCAGGAAACCGAAAAAGTTGATGTCAGCTCGCGGGAAATAGAGGATTATTATAATACCTATAAGGAACAACTCAAGGAGCCGGAAGAAAGACAGGTTAGGGAGATCATGGTTTCCACAGAGCAAGAGGCCAAGGATGTAATGATTCAGTTATTGCAAGGCGCAGATTTTGCTACTTTGGCCAAAGAAAGGTCTAAGTCCGCCAGCAGCGCAAATGGCGGAGATTTAGGATTTATCAAAAGAGGAAATAAGGCGCCTCAATTTGATGAGGTGGCTTTTGCCGATAGTTTAGACGTAGGTAAAATCAGCAATATTTTTAGAGGGCCCGACGGTTACTACATTTTAAAATTAGAAGCCAAGCGCGGCGGCAAGCAAAGGTCGCTTTCTGAAATGTGGGACGATATCAAGAAAGGGCTTACTTTTCTTAAACAGCAAAAAAGCATAGATGACTTAATCGGCAAGCTTTCGCGGGATTCAAAAATAGAAATTCGGGAAGGAGAAATAAAATAGATGCAAAAACAACGCCTTATTTTAATCATCGGTGTGGTTTTGGCTTTAATCGCGGTATTTATGGTTAAAGTTTATCTTGATCAACAGCGCATGGTTGCCGAGGAGTCTGCCCAGAGAAAATACGAAAAGAACCAGGCAAGCCAGACCCCGGCATTATTTGCCAAGACAGATATCCCGCAGGGGGCAATTATAAGCCCTGACGACTTAGGCGTAAAAGTCGTACCCAATCAATTTTTACAGCCGGGGGCGGTAAGTTCTTTAGATAGAATTGCCGGAATGACAGCGGTCGTTCCTATATCAAAGGATGAGCAGATTACCTTAAGTAAATTGTCTTTAGCGCGCAGCGTAGGCGATTTAGCCTCGGTGACACCGGTAGGCAAAAGGGCAATTTCTATTCCTGCAGATGAAATTGCTTCTTTGGGCGGAATGATTAGGCCCGGAGACTATGTAGATGTTATTGCCATGGTGCCTATTACGGTGCAGACCCCTGAAGGCAAACCAGCGACTCAAACCGCAGTAATGCCGCTGTTCCAAAATGTATTAATTTTGGCTGTAGGCCAGGACATAGGTTCTCCGGCTATGGCCGCACAGCCAAGATATAAAAGTGAAACTAAGAAAGAGACAGCAGCGGGGGGGCTAATTACTTTGGCGCTTACTCCCCAAGAGGCAAATCTCATGGCCTTTGTGCAAGAGCAGGGAAAGCTCAGATTGATTTTGCGTTCGCCCACCGATGCCAAAGTAGAGCCTATAGCGCCGGCCAGTTGGGATACCCTGTTTCAATACGTGATGCCGCAAACTGCGCCGTCGCAATCCGTAAAGCAGGCTGAGCCAGAGGCAGGCGCATATGTAGAGATATACCGCGGCCTGAATAAAGAAAAAGTCCCTTTAAATAAATAAAAGGAGATAGATGAGAAAAATTTTCTTAATAACTTCTTTAATGATTGCAGGTTTTCTGGTGTTTCCCGCCGATAATTATGCCTTAAATGAAGCGGCCTCCCCGGCGCAAGAGGAATTAGAGCTATATATGGGCGAGGTTAAAATTATCCCGGTCAGCCAGCCGCGGCGCATTGCTATCGGCAACCCCAGCATTGCCGATGTAATAAATGTAACGACCAGCGAAATCACCCTTGCCCCGAAATCGGCAGGGGTAACTACGTTGGTCTTTTGGGATAATTTTGGCGAGCAGTCTTATCGGGTAAAAGTCTTTGCCGAGGATATGCAAGAAATTAAGCGCCGCGTGGATAATATATTAAGTAGTCTTAATCTTTCTGGGGTATACACGAAGGCAGTAGACGAAGAGAATAAAGTTATTCTCATGGGTAATGTCAAAACGCCTCAAGAGAGAGAAAGGATTAACACTGCCTTAGGAACGCTTAAAGACAAAATTGTTGACCTTCTGGTGATAAAAGAAGAAGAGGCAGTAGTGGATATTGATGTGCAGGTTTTAGAGCTTAGCAAAGACGCCACGGATACTTTAGGTTTTACCTGGCCGGGTAGCATTGCCCTTACCGAAAGCGGTTCTCCTGCTATTGCTGGTACCACATGGTCAAAAATATTCCGAGTAGTAAACGAAACGCGGGCTGCCTTTACCTTGAAGTTAGATGCTTTAATTCAGGAAGGTAAAGCGCGCGTTCTCTCCCGGCCGCGGCTGGCTTGTCAAAGCGGCAAAGAAGCGCAATTATTAGTGGGCGGAGAGAAGCCGATTTTCACTACCTCTACTAGCGAGGGAGGCTCAACTTCCAGCACCGTGGAATACAAAGAATACGGCATAAAGCTAAAGATAAGGCCCACGGTAAACGAAGAGAAGCGCATCAAGTTAGGCGTAGATGTGGAAGTAAGCGAGGTAGGCACAGCCGAGACTATTGGTTCGGCCACAGAGACTACTGCCAGGGCATATCCTTTGACTAAACGCAGCGCCTCTACCGAACTTTATATTAATGACGGCCAGACCATAGCCATAGGCGGTTTAATCAAGCAAAAGACCGAAGAGGACCTGCGTAAAGTTCCTTGGTTAGCCGACGTGCCGGTCTTAGGTTTATTTTTTAGGCAAAAGGTTACTAAATTAGGCGGTGGCCAAGGCGAACGCGGCAACACCGAATTATTTATTGCCCTTACCCCCACCATAGTCAGCGAGAAAAAAGAATTAGCCCAAGCAGAAAAACAAATAAAACCAGAAATAGTTTCTCCCGCCATTGTTGAAGACACTTCTACGCCGGCAACAGGATACGCCCGGTTGGTGCAAAAACGCATCTTAGAAAATTTGACTTATCCTCGCCCAGCCAAAGAAGCGGGTTTTCAGGGAACGGTAAGGCTGAAGCTGCGCCTTTCTTATCGCGGCGAGCTTTTAGAGGCGATGGTTAAAGATTCTTCGGGTTATCAGGTCCTGGATGATAATGCGGTTTCTGCGGCAAAAAATATTTCTCCTTATCCACCCTTTCCTTCCTCTATAGACCAGCAGGAACTCTGGATAGAGGTTCCCATAATCTATCGTTTAGATTAAAAGATGGCCAAGAAAATCGTCATATTTAGCACAAAAGGCGGTGTGGGCAAAACCCTCATTGCCGCTAATCTGGCGGTTTCCTTAAGCAGGGGCGAATTTAAGCGCGTCTGCGTCATTGATTTAGACACCCACGTGGCCGGTGATATGGCCAGGATGTTAAATCTAAAACCGCAAAAGGCAATGGTAGATTTAATCTCTCTGCTTGAAAGGCAGCCCCAGCAGTTTAAAAAAGATGATTTTGCGGTGCACAGCCCGGATTTAAACATTGACTTTTTAGCCGGAATTTTAAGGCCGCAACAATCACCCCATCTTAAGCCGGAGAAAATCACAGAAGTCTTTGCCTTATTGGATAAGCATTATGATTACATCATTATAGATGGTGGCAGGAACTTCAGCGAGTTATTTATAAATATCTTGAATCAGGCAAATCTTATTCTTTTAGTAGTGACGCCGGATATACTCTCTATATACCAGACTAAATGGGCCTTAGATACGTTGCAGTCTTTACATTTTCCTTTAGCGATGATTAAGGTGGTGCTTAACCGGGCGGAATCTGTGGCTAGTATTAGCTGGCAAGAGGTCAAGGTAAACCTGGCAGTGGATATTATTGCCCAGATACCTTCCGACGGAAAATCAGCGGGAGAGTCAATAAATCTGCGCATCCCCCTGGTGATTAATAAGCCAAGGACAAAGATCGCCTCTTCCCTAAATACCTTTGCCCATAAACTAGTCATAGATAAAGATTTATTTATTAAACACCGCGAAATAGACGAAATACAACTTAAGGAATTAGCATTGGAAAAAACCGGAGATTTTTGGCAAAGGCAGGGTTTAATTGAGCCGTTAGTTGAGCCAGCGGCGCCCGAAGAGATAGACGAAATACTCATACTTAAACGCCGCATTCATAATCGCCTCATCGCCGAATTGAATCTGAAGAGGCTAGATTTGAAGGTGTTCAGCGACCCCAGAAAGACCAAAGAGTTAAAAGACAGGGCAGAGATGATGGTGACGAATTTCTTGGTAGAAGAGGCGGGTAGTTTTATTTCTTCGCAAGAGGTAAGGAAAAAGTTGGTAAAAGAAATTCTGGATGAAGCCTTAGGGTTAGGCCCTTTGGAGGACTTATTGGCTGAGCCTACGATAACCGATATTATGGTGAATAATAAAGACGAAGTATATGTGGAGCGCAACGGCAAGATTGAACTGACGAGCAAGAGGTTTATTTCCAATGAGCAGGTAAGGACAGTTATCGAACGCATTATTGCTCCTATCGGCAGGCGCATTGATGAGTCTGTGCCGATGGTGGATGCCCGGCTCCCCGACGGTTCGCGCGTAAATGCGATTATCCCGCCTCTTTCTTTAACCGGGCCATCGCTCACCATCAGAAAATTCCGCAAAGAGCGTTTTAAGATTGAAGAGTTAGTGGGGCTGAAGACTTTAAATTTGCCGATGGCGGATTTTATTAAGGCCTGCGTATTAGCCAGAAAAAATATTATTGTTTCCGGCGGCACCGGTAGCGGCAAGACCACCCTGCTGAATGTCCTTTCCGCTTTTATTCCTGAGAATGAACGCATTGTGACTATTGAGGACGCCGCGGAGTTAAAATTGCATCAGGAACATTGGATAAGGCTGGAATCCCGGCCTCCCAATATTGAAGGCAGGGGCGCGGTGACTATTAAGGATCTTTTCCGCAACACCTTAAGGATGAGGCCGGACAGGATTATTATTGGCGAATGCCGCAGTATCGAGACGCTGGATATGTTGCAGGCAATGAATACCGGCCACGATGGCTCAATGACTACTGTCCACGCCAACTCTACGCACGATGTTTTGATGAGGCTTGATTCAATGATTTTAATGTCCGGCATTGAGCTTCCCATCAGGGCGATCCGCGAGATGACTGCCTCTGCCGTAGATCTAATCGTCCATACTGCCCGGCTCTCCGACGGAAGCCGCAAGGTTTTACAGATAACCGAAGTGGCGGGGATGAAAGACGAAATCCATATTGACCTGAGGGATATCTTCGCGTTTAAGCAAAGCGGCATTGACGGTCAAGGCAATGTATTAGGAGATTTTGCAGCCACAGGCTATGTGCCTTCTTTTATTGAAGAGATCAGAATAAAAGGTATCTCTCTCCCCGAAGGTATCTTCAAATCCCCCTAGGGACGTCTTTCCATCCAATCGAGGGACGTCTTTGGAACTAATCGGAAGGGTGTCCCCCAAAGAAAGAATGAAGATAATTAATAAAACCCAAAATACTATTTTAGCCGAAGAAGCCATAATCGCTAACAGTCTTTTTAAAAGAATGAAAGGCCTTTTGGGTAGAAAGGAATTTAAACCGAGCCAGGCGCTTATCTTAAGGCCATGCAATTCCATACATACCTTTTTTATGCGCTTTCCTATAGATGTCTTATTCGTGGATAAAAACAGCCGGGTCATAAAAACCATAACCTCTTTAAGGCCATTCTGTATTACCTGTGCATATTTTAATGCTGCTTTTGCTATTGAATTACCCCCAGGTATTATTCAATCAACCTCCACCTGCCAAAATGATACCCTCCTCATAGAATAAATAGGGACGTCTTTGGAACCAATCGGAAGGGTATCCCCCCTTAAGTTAATTGGGGTAAGTTCAGTAGGGTATTTTCCTTGCAACCCAGGCGTTCTTGCCAGCTGCTCCAACGATATTCAAAAGGAGATTTGCTTATGTTTGCTCTAATAGGATTAAATTCTACATATTCTATGCATTCAAGCATATATTTATTTTTCTGGATAAGCATACTTTTGTATCTTCCTTGCCATAGATGGCCCACTTTTTTATATTTTTCATTGAACCAGATTGTGTATGTTTGATTTAATCCTTGCATAATCTTAGCCACGTCAGACCCTTTCTCGATATCGATTATTAGATGTATATGGTTAGGCATTAAACAATACCCGTACAATTTAAACTTATATTTCTTTTTATAGTGTTTTAATAGTTCAAGATATTTTAGGAAATCTGTTTCTTCAATAAAAGTAACTTGTTTCTGGTTTCCTCTTACCATGATATGATAAGAGGCGTTGTCTAAAGTTAATCTTGCTCCCCTTGACATATTTATTACCTCCTATACCAATAGACGTAATGACCCCCTAAATCTAACAAAAATTTTTCTAAAAAATTGGAGGAGGGACACCCTTTGCTTTAGATTCAAAGACGTCCCTCAATTGGGTGAAAAGACGTCCCTGGGGAATTAGGGGGAGAACCAGAGGCGCTTGCCGTCGGTAAGGATAATTTCTCTTTCGTTTAGCCTGCGGCAGGCGTATTCCAGCGCATTTAGGGAGCGGAATCCCGAAGGTGGTTGGAAGGTTGCTAAGGCATGCTCTTTTTGCGGTTGGAAAACTACCTTAAGGTCGTAAAACCCCTCTTTGAGGGTCAATAAGTCTTTGCCTGTATATTCAGAGGGGAGGAAGTGCCATTTAACATATAAATCTAATACCCCAAGATACCAGTCAAGCAATTGTTTTATGCCGGATGTGTCTTGGTTCAAATTCAACTTCTCTACAAAAAAGAAGCCCTGGGAGTCAGCAGTATAGGTAAAGAGTTCAACTTTATGACTAAAATCTTGGAATGCTTCTTCTAAATTTGGCCAGCGGCTAAGATAGGTATTCGCCAGATATTCGGGCTTGGCTAACTCTCCAGCAAGGTTACTTATTATAATCAAACGCGTTTTTTCAGCGAGATTTGTTTTCAAGGCGCAACCGGAAAATGTAATTGATTGATATTTGTTGGGCCAAGATAATTCAATCTCTATATCGGCCAGATAGAAGTTTTTCCCCTGCGCCTGGAAATAAAAGGGCTTAAAATCCCCTATTTTCTTAACCCGGCGATATTCTACAAACTGCCAGGGCCAAAGCCCCAATACGAAGGAGCGTTTTTTATTCTGCTCTAAGGGCGTGGACTCCAACTCCTGCGATTTATTGTCATCGATACTAAGTCTAGTAATGTTTTTCATCCTGCCCCCGAAACTTAAAATGAAATTGAAGAATTCCATGGTAGGCGTATCGTAACCCGGAGCCATCAAAAGGGTAAGGGGCTCATCTTTGTAGAAGGATTTGGTTATATAATTTTTTATATTGTAGATAGTGTTTACAAAATCATAGGGAATATTGGGCACTGACCAGATGGTATGAAATTGGCCATCTAAATATAAAGCATCTCCATCGGCTAAAAGGACTTTGAGACAACGTATCTCGGTTAATATGCCGGATAAAACCCGCAATATCTCTTGGGCTATTGATTCTGCCCCTTGTAATTCATTAAGATATGTCTTGGACAGTTCTTCAGGTATCCCCAACAAGGGCGCATAGATTAAACATTCTATTTTATCTAACAGATTTTTATCGCGCAGGTTTAGGTGTTTTTTCATCGTTTCCTGAATAAGGTAGCTGCCACCGATTAAATAATCCGCTGCCTTCAGCAAAATTATACCCGACGAGAGCATTTTTTGCAGAATTTCGTCCGGTATTTGCAGGGATGTCTGTATCGGTAATTCTGGCGGAATGGACATAGGTGTTTCTGATGGTGGAGTTTCTATAGGCACTTCTAGCTGAGGTGGTGTAGGTGTTTCTTTAGGCATTTCCGGCTGAGGTTCAATAGGCGCCTCTAAGGCTGGTTCTGGCTGAGTTGGCGCAGGTAGTTGAAGGGGTATTTCTATGGTTGGCTCTGGTTGAGGCTGAACTGCGGCAGGAACCTGGCGCCTTCTTTTTTTCTGCCTTCTTCCTATGGGCATACTCAGGCCAGCTTCTTTAACCAAGCAGTTAACACTAGATTTGGAAACCTTTATTTTAAATTCCTCTTCCAGTAGAGAGACTAGGCCGCGGCAACTTAAAACCGGGTTAGTCCGTTTTCTTTCTAATAGCCAGTTTTTAATTTCGGGTTTTAATTTATAAATTACGCCCATTTTTCGCCCATTTTTATAGATTGGACATTTATCATCTCGATTTAAATATAACATAAGAAATGTCCAATGTCAAGTAAATCTTCAGATCGGACATTTCTTATTATTAAGTCTCTTTTAAAATTCTACCTATTCCACCTCAAGGTGGAAAGAAGAGTATTCCACCTCGTAGGTGGTAAGTCTTATTACTAAGTTTTAGGGGACACCCTTCCGATTGGTTCCAAAGACGTCCCTCGATTGGGTTAAAAGACGTCCCTGGGAAAGCGGTTTCTGGAGAAGGGTAAAATATTCTTGACATTCACGATTACAGATGTTATATTTTAAGTGCAATTGTAGGGCGGCAACGAAAACGCAAGGTGGGAATGGAGGTTCCTGCTGCGCAAAGCCACGGGATGATGCTCGCCAGTAATTTAGGGACAGTCCCCTGCGGGGACAGTCCCAGTGCTTAAGGGTCAAAGCGAGAACATTAGCCGGGTTACCGAAAGCCGTTTAGGTTTTCGGTTTTTTATTTAATTTAGAGGTTAATTATGACTTTTATAAAGTCCTTAAAAATAAATAAAAGTAAAAAAGGCCAAGCTTCTTTGGAATATTTTATAATTTTTAGTGTAGTTGCGCTTTTGGTTATCTTATCTTTCAGTTCTTTTTTACCGGTGATACAAAGGACGCTGCAAGGCAATAGTAAGACAAAGGGGTTTTTCCAAAAGGCGATAGGAACCAGCGGGTTAAACTTGGCAAATAAATAGAAGGAGAGGAAGATGAAGTTGGGCAAAATAACCACCAGGCGCGGCCAGAGTGTTTTGGAATACGCGCTGATTATTTCCGTGGTGGCTGCGGCTTTAATGGCGATGAATGTCTATGTCCAGCGTTCAGTGCAGGCAAACTTAAAGCTGGTAGAAGACCAAATTAATGCTGAACCACAACCATAATAGGGGGGTGAAAATATGTTGAGAAAGAAAAAAGCCCAGGGTACATTGGAATACGTAATTGTTTTTACCGCAATAATTGCGGCAGTAGTTGCTCTCGCAGTTATATTAGGGAAAAAAGAGCCGACAGGTGAAGGTGGAGTGGGGAAATTAATGAAACAGGCAGGAGATAGGATACAAACAGATTCAGGTAAAGTAGCAGATATGGTAAAATAAGGGGGTGAAGCTGATATGGTAAAATCTTTAAAGAAAAACGGCCAGAGCACATTGGAATATTTACTCATCTTGACCGCGATTGTCGGCTTAATTATTTATGCCGCAGCAACCTGGATTAAGCCAGCAGTCCAGGCATCTTTAAACAATGCCAATAGCGCGATTGGTAAAGCCGCAGATAAAGTAGTGCCAAAGTAACCTTAGTCAGGTGGCAGCGGAACAGGTGAATAATTTAGGAGGTGAAAATATGTTGAGAATCTTAAGAAATAAGAAAGGCCAGAATACCGCGGAATACGCTATTCTTATTGGTCTAGTCATCGCAGCAGCCATAGGGATACAAACCTATGTCAAAAGGGGCATGCAAGCAAGGTCTAAAGATGCCGGAGATGATTTTTATACTGGTCTTACCGGAAGTGGGGATTGGGCGAGTATTAGTAATACCGCAGCCACTGCATCCGGACAATATGAGATGGGAAATTTATCCAGTAAATCCACGCAGGCCGTGCTTGAAGATGCTAAAACAGAAGATATGACTAAGGAAGGCAGTGTCACGCGGGATACTATCCGTAGAACAAAGCAGGCGAGCGGGGATTATCAAAAACAGGATTATTAAAAGAATAAGGGAACTCTTAAGCAAGAGCGGTTGAGGAGGTGAAAGAAAAATGAAATTTTCTCACAAAAAAGCACAATCTACCCTGGAATACGCAGTAATTATTGCGGTTATTGCCGCGGCTTTAGTGGCGATGAATGTCTATATGAAACGGGGTATGCAGGGGAAATTACGCGAATCCGCAGACAAAATTGGCGAGCAGTATTCTGCGGGTAGGACAACTTCTCTCTATACCACTGAGCAAGCTGGGGAGTCTACCACCAAAGAGACCTTTGGGTTGGCGGATGACGAGACTACTCGAGATCAAGGAGTATCTCATTATAAAGTGGTCACGCCAGCAGAAATAAAACATAGCGCCCAGGGCGCAGACAAAGAAACAGTGGAGCCATTAGTGAACGAACCCTTATTTGATAAATAAAACAAGGGATAGGAGGTGAATAAGAAAATGTTACTATCATTGCTGAGAAATAAAAAGGGCCAGAATACCGCGGAATACGCTATCCTTATTGGTATAATTGTGGCCGCGGCAATCGCGATGCAGACCTATATCAAGAGAAATCTGCAAGCAGGCGTGAAATTTACCGTGGATAAGGCCGCTAAAAGCGCTGGGACAGACCAGTATGAGCCTTATTATCTGGAGTCTGCTTATGAAACCAAGGCCAAGGCTTATAAGGATACTGAGAAGACCGAGGCCAGTGGTAAAGTTACTCGCGTAGTCGGAGCAGGTGGCGGGAAAGAAACCGAGCGCAGCGGTTATCAGAAGATAAAATCTGTGGATGACGCAGACTAGAAGTAAACAGAGCAAAGTAAATTTAGGAGGTGAAGCCAAATGTTTAAGCGAAAATTAGCCAAAGCCCAGTCTACCCTGGAATACGTAGTGCTGGTTTGCGTGATTATCGCCGCACTTTTACTTCTGCAGACCTATCTTAAGCGCGGGGTGCAAGGGAAATTACGCACCTCTACGGATGATATCGGCGCGCAATTTGACCTCGGGAAAACCGCGGTTCACTCAGAAACCAGACATAAAGGAGAAATGGTGCAGGAATTAAGCGGGGGGGTTACGACCAGTTATTCCGGCCAAGGGGGAAAAGGCCAAGCAGATATTTATAAAGAAACAGGAACAGAAACCGTAGAGACGTGGGTAGAGAAAAAATGAAAATAATTTTTCAGAGAAAGGCTCAGAGTATTACGGATTATGTGCTGCTGGTGGGAATTATTTCCGCAGCCCTCTTGGGCCTGCAGGTCTATATGAAAAGGGGCATCCAGGCGAACATAAAAGTCATAGCAGATAAAATCGGAGACCAGAAAAAAGGCGCAGCTGACTATGACTACAGATATGAATGGAAAAAAAAGGGCGATTCGGAAACGAGTAGTTCTGCGGTGACAAAGGCCACCACCACCCAAAGCGCAGGAGGGGCAGTAAGTTATGAAAAGGATGATACGACCACGCAAAAGGGCGTTCTTTCTTGGGGGATATCGCAGGAAAAAAAATAAAGCCCAATCCACCTTGGAATACGCCGCGTTAGTTATTTGTCTGGTAGCGGCATTATTGGCGATGCAGGTTTATCTTAAGCGCGGTATGCAAGGAAGGTTACGCCAATTAGGAGATGAATTAGGCCAGCAGTATGCCCCGCGCAATACCAGCGGAATTTCCACGGTAAGTTATAATAGCACTTCTAATACTACAGCGAGGACTTTAAGTGAGCACCAGCTTAATTTAGAGCATCCCGGGGCGAATATTGACCTAAACGGAGACGGTGATTATGATGATGAGGATGTGTTTGCTACCGAGACATTATCGGTGCTAGATAATTCAACTACGAAACAAAAAGGGGATGAGACAGTTGGAACAATGGAATCATCTTTATATTAAAGGGCAGGCCATATTAGAATTAGCCATCTTTGGCTCAATTTTAATTATGCTTTTAGGCATCTTAATCAATTATGGCTTGCGCTATGGCTTTCAGCAGCAGGTGATGCAGCAGGCCTTCAGACAGGCCTTGGCCACGGCAGCAGTGTCAATGGATCCGCATACGCCTGTATCTACTTCACACATTGTAGTCAGAGATAAACATATCCCCAATCCTGCGGATACGTTTGCTGTGGGCTCGGTAATGCCTTTTTCCTCGGGCGCAAGCATTGTGCGTTCCTATAAATTAGATGAGACGCCGGATTACGAAGATGAATTGCCGCAGGTAATCATTGATGTTCAGGGAGAGAAAATTCCCTACAAGACCGCTGGATTTAGCTACTCGTTTAATGTCAGCGAGGAAAGCATAGATAAATATGTGGAGATATATGGTAATAGTATTCAGGGGTTAACCAATCAGGGGTCAACCAAAGAAGGCTGGGTAAAATTGAAGAAATTGACCAAAGACGACAAGGCTTGTATAAAGTACGATGCTAAGAACGCGGATAAGTGCAAAGAATACTCCATCAATAAAATAAGATTTATTGACAGCTGCGCCGGTCAGATTATGAATTATGATGCGGCAGTCAGGCAGTGCCGCTTGATTGTGGATGAAGAAGTCTGCACCGAGACCTGCGAGGAAGGCGGGGGAAAGAAATGCGCGGATACCTGCAGCAAGCCGATGAATGCGCCTTGGTATTGCGGGACTAGGCCCGGCATTAATCCCGCCACTGATTACGAAGAGATTAATGACAAAACACATCAATATAATTTCAAAGTTTTAAACCAAATTTTTGCCTTTACCCCGGATAAATCAAAAGGTATGGGCTTGCAAGATGGCTATACCCAGGTAGCCACTACTAATAATAAATTAGAGAAACGCGAGAGTGCTGCTGGCATTGCTTCCCGGGATACCTTTGATTGGAAGGTGGAGACTGAAAGAAAAATCATTTCTCGGGATATGCGTAATGAGAACGCGCAGACAAATGAAACAAATGTCGTCGGCACGGTAGAACCTAAAAGTAGGACTCAAGAATGGCAAACAGATTGGTAGGTAGGTTTAGAAAGGGGCAAGTTTCCTTAGAAATGGCTGTGGCGCTTATCAGCGTCTTTATTCTTTTATTAGGCACACTGAATTTATTTATCTGGTTAAATAAACGTTTTATTCTTAGGCAGCGGGATTATGAGTATAATCCTGAGAGAGGCCGCGTTGCTGCAGGCAACACCACCAATGCTGCTGAGATACAGGTAAATGAAACCGGATACTTGCGTTTAAATATTTTAGGGGAGAAATGATGATTAGTTATCTTTATAAGACAATGTCTTTAAATAGCCTGCGTAGCACAAAGCCCAGCGGCCAGATTGCCACCTTATTGATGTTGATAATGGTGGCGGTTTTAATTTTTGTTTTAGTGACGGTAAATATCGGCCAGATTTCTGTAACTACCACTAACTTATCCAATGCTGCAGATGCTGCCAGTTTATACCTTGCCTCGCAATTAGGCACCAAGTCACGGATGTTATCTGATGCGTTGCGTAAGGCCTGTGGTAAGCCTACTAAATGTTGTACAAAAACCGGCTGGGGCGGCATTATTGGCGGGATTTTTGGCGCAGGACTGGGTATACTTTTGGCACCGTTTACTTTTGGAGCGAGTTTAGCTTTGACTACAATCGGAAATGCAGTTATAGGCGGTACAATAGGAGGGGCAATTGGTGGCGCGATTGCCGGGCCTGGGGCGTTGCAAGGGGCAATCCAAGGGTTTAGTGTAGGCTTAGCCATTGGCGGAGCAGTAACTAGCTTAGGAGGCCCAGCTATGTATCAGGTTACTCCTGCGACTGTTGGGTCTACGGAGTTGGCAGGAGTAATGACACAAGGTAGCACCCTAATGGTGGCAAACACTCCTTTGGCGCTCTTAACAAGCACAGGGGGAATTGTGGGTACCACCTTAGCTGCCGGCGCAAGTATCTACAATGCCTATATCGCGGACAAGATAACCCAAGCAGCTTTTTCCGCCGCTGCCAAGGCTTTAAATGGCTTACCACAGGCGGCAGACCGCTTCCGCGAAGGCGTATTTTTGCAGGCCTTAAGCCAGACCGTAGATGACCCGAATATGCACATTGATGAATTTGATTCGGATGAAGACGGCGATATTGAGGAAAAAGTCCCTTATTTTCAGTATTGGTGGGAGCGCCGCATAGCTAATGCTAAAACTAACCTTGCCCAGCTAAAGACATTGATTGATGAATTCTTTAATGGTAAAATGGTTCACGGAGAATTTCAGGCCGGGCCAGCCAAGGTCTTCCGGGATTTTATTGCCGAGCAATATGCGCCAGGCGGCGCCCTGTCTCGTCAGGAATTAGATGGTGTTGACGGCAGTATTATTTTATTAGCCCGCGGTTTAGAAGATGCTGGTTATGACCTTTCTTTCTATAAGTCAGGAACTCCGCCAGAACATACTAAGACGACTGTTTGTACAGGCGAGGATTGCCCGGAGCAGGAAGAGGATAAATATTATGATAGCGTAGATAGAGTAGTGACAGAGTTTAAAGAAATAATTGAGGCAATAGACACTTGGGGAGCAGAGAGTTTAAATCAATTGGTGGACCAATGGGAGGACTGGATGGGATTTCTTTATGACCCGGATAAAGAAAGCGATGAAGATGGTGAAGGGCAAGACTATCGTGACAGCCTAAAAGACTTAGCGGAAGGCACGAAGGAGTTTGCGGGACTAGATGATTGGAAAAAGGAGTTTAAAAAGAAACGGGGCAATTTACCTAAGTGCGTGTATGGTCCTTGTGGCGCTGATGGCACAGGTTCTGCAGAGGAAGTTTGTAATCCGCCTTGTCGGCTAACACACAATGAAGGGACTATAGATAATGTAGCGGATGATGAGTTTAAGCCGGCAATTAAGGATATAGAGCAGATGATGAAGGAGATTGAAGATTTCCGTAAAGCAGTTAAACATTTATACAATAAAATTCAAAACGCAATTGATGACAAAGGGACATATGACGCCTTTGGCGGAAAGAATCCTATAGAGTACGCTTGGGCAGATACCCGTTGTCCCAAAGATGCTAACGGAAAATATACCAGTTATCACATTGTAAAGATAGAAACCAACAGATTTAAGGTGCCTCGGCTCAAGACGAAACACCATAGCGATGAGGTTTGTATGGTGCTTGAGAATGCTACAGGCCGTCCTTGGGTCCAAATAACCCGCACTGACCCGGCCGATAAAAATATGGGAATTTTAGGCAAGTGGAACCCCTTGTTTAATGGCCAGGTGGTCAGGAAGAGCGTAGCTCATTATCGTTATGATAACGTGTGCTTAGACAAGACAGAATGAGAAATAATCAACCAATTTTAGAATACATAATTTTGCTGGTAGTAATAATGGTTGCCCTTGCCTTTTTCTTACAGGTCAAAAATCAAGAGATTAATTTTTGCCGCGCTGTATTTACGCATTTGGTTAAGGGCTCAGCCCCTGCAGAAAAATTTATTGATTGGGAGAATTTTAAAGCCGTGGGAATGGACGTAGGCGCAACTTATAATGGCCTGCCTAATGAAAAAGAAAAATCCGCTTATCGCCAGGCATTTATCAAGAGTTTTTCTGTGGGTTTTAGCCGCGTCAAGGCAGAATTAAAATCATTCACTCATTGGCGGCTTTATGCTCAACAGGGCGCAGAAGTAGTTGTGGCTTGCGATTATTCGGGTTATAATAAAACATTATTATTTACGGTTTCTAAATTGGGGAAGAAGAAATTGGTTTCCCTGCAATGGAAGGGCGCTGAATGAGAAGTCTTAAACGCGGTTTTTCGGCATTAGAGTTCGCGGTCTTAATAGCCATCATTGCGGCGGCGTTAATTGGGATGTCCGTATATTTAAAGCGCTCGCTTTGCGGCAAATGGCGCCAGGCAGCAGATAGTTTTGGCTTTGGCCGTCAGTATCAGGAGAAGTAAAATGGTTTTAAAACTGAGTATTCTTATTTTGGCGTTTAGTTCCATCGGGCTGCTCTCCACCCAGTTAATCCCTTTGTTTTTAGAGAAATTCCAGCGCCCTTTAGAAAAAAAAGTAGGAGAATCAGAGAAACAATTAGATACGATGTTCGTCCATATAGAGAAAAATAAACTGCTCTTGATGCATATCCTGCCGCCGTTGCTCTTAGGGGCATTCGGCCTGATTTTCTTCCAGAGCTTAATTTTTCTCTTTATCGGCATAGGAATCGGTTTTGCCTTACCCACCCTTATCATCAAAAGATTACAGGCCCAGCGCAAAATATGGTTTCAGGCGCAACTCATTGACGGCGTGCAGCTGCTCTCCTCGTCTTTAAAAGCAGGTTTATCGCTTATCCAGGCCATTGAGGTTTTAGTGGAAGAACTGCCCCCGCCCATCTCGCAGGAGTTTGGCCTGGTATTAAGAGAGAATAAGATGGGGATAACCTTAGATGAGAGTTTGAAGCGGCTGAATGAAAGGATGCGCATAGAGGAATTAGGATTATTGGTTAATTCCATTTTAGTGGCTAAAGAGACCGGCGGAGATTTAACCAAGGTCTTTAGCCGGCTTTCCACGACTATCCGCGATAACCGCAAATTAAAAGAAAATATCAAGACCTTGACTATGCAAGGCCGGATGCAAGGCGCGATTATGTCCGTGCTGCCCTTTGTTTTCATTGTCGGCGTGCTGGGGATGAACCGTAATCACTTTGATATTCTTTTGAATAGCGAACAGGGAAGGATGCTTCTGATTATCGCCGTGGTCTTACAGGCAGTGGGGATGATTTTAATCCGTAAATTCAGCACGATAAATGTGTAAAAGGAGAAGTAGATGGCTTTATTAATTTTTCTTTTAGTGATTGCTGCCGGGGCTTTAATTTCTCTGGGGCTTGCCGGCTATGGTTCGCCGCTGAGCATTAAAATTCAGGAGAATGAGCCACAAGCGGAGCAATTAAAGAAACCCAAGGCGCCCTCTTATTTTTCTTACCTCATTCCTTTTAGCCGCGCTTTCTTAGAGAAATTAGGGCTGGATGTGCGCATAAAGCGCAGGCTGGATGCCGCCCATGTGAAAATGACTGCCGCTGGATTTTTCAATTTGAAAGTATTATTGATGATTTTGCTGCCCATTGCCGCCTATTTTGCCTTGGGAAGATTAGAGGCTTGGGTTTTGGTTTTGTGCCTGCTCTTGGGTTATTTTATCCCGGAGATTATCCTCAACCGCAAGATTGCCAAGCGCAGATTTATAATTGTGCGCTACCTGCCGGAGACCGTAGATTTAATCGGCCTGTGCGTGGAAGCAGGCCTAGATTTTAATAGCGCTTTAAAGTGGATTATTGAGAAGTTACCTCCTAGCCCGATCATTGAAGAATTTTCCTTTGTGCTGGAAGAGATAAAATGGGGCAAGCCCCGCAGCCAAGCCCTCAAAGATATGTCTAAAAGATTAAATATACTGGAGATAAGCTCTTTTGTGCATACGCTTGCCCAGGCAGAGAGGATGGGCACGCCAGTGGCAGATGCCTTTGCCATTCTTTCCGAGGATTCGCGCTTACAGCGTTATCACCGCGGAGAACGGATTGCCCTGCAGGCGCCGATAAAGATACTCATCCCGTTAATTTTTTGTATATTGCCAGTAATTGCCATTATTGTGGGTGGGCCAATTTTACTGAATTTTATGCAAGGCGGCTTGCTCAATGGTTTAGGACAATAAGAATCAAGATAGAAATGTCCAAACTGACCAACAAAGAAATGTCCAATCTGCATTATTGGCAATTATTTTTTAAGTTTAATTAAGAAATTAGAGGGGGGCTAATAAAGTAAATCCCAAGGCTATAAAGCCGCCTTTTCCAATATGCCCCCTTCTTTGCCTGAGAAGAATGCTTCTAAACCCAATCGGAAAAGTAGTAGGTCGGGTTTAAACCCGACCTACTCTTAAAATAAGCATAATTTAAGTCAAATTATCGGTTCCATATCAGAGTTAGAACTTTATAAAATTCAATAGGTAAGCGTAAAGGAAGCGCTCTCTTTTAGGGTAAAATTTTACTTGACAGAGATATTTTTTATATGTTATACTTTGAACGTAAATAAGATAGAAAGCCACGGAACGAAAGGGTAAACCCCGAGTGATCGGGGGGCACAAAGCCACGGATCTCAATTGCGAACGAAGTGAGCAATTGACTCTGAGCGCAAGCGAAGAGTCGAACAGCAAGAGACAGCCGGGTTGCCGAATACCGACGGGAAAGTCAGTATTTGACAATCCGGTTTTTATTTAAGGTCTTATTAAGAAGTTTTACAAAGAGTTTATAAAAGGAACTAACACAGTGAAATCCGTGATTAAAAAATCCGTGAAATCAGTGGTGGGGGTAAGGGGGAAACTTTGCTTTTCCCTTTTTATATAGGTAAGAGAAAATGGACGAAGGCGGACACAAAAAAACCGAAGCAGAACCTGAATTTAAACCTCAAGTAGAAAAGCAAACGTTCAAATCCAATTTTAAGACTTGGATTAGAATTGTGGCTTTTGTCGTAGTAGCGGTTTTTTTACCTGAGCAGGTTGCCCAGGCAGTAGAATATGACTGGCGCGTCATCTGGCAGAAACCCGCTGTTCCTTCCGCATTTACCCCCGCCTATCTTCAGGACATCCGCACCATTGATATTCCCCTGACCATCAAAAACATCTTAAAAGATATTGCCGGTAAACCCATCAATGCCATAAAAATTTCACCTACCTTAACCGTAGAATTAGAAAAACCCTTAAATATCTCCCAAGAAAGAATTGAGGAGATTTACAATTGGTTAAAAGGAAAGCCCTGCGGCGCAAAGGCGCTTTATGATTATTTGACTTATAAGGGACTGCCCCCGAGCGAAGCGAAGGGGACTGTCCCTGAAGTTTTGGAGCAGGATATCGCGGTTTTGGTTTTGACCATAGATATCTTAAATAATGTAGTCAAGCCCCAAGGCAATCCCGAGGTAATTAAAAACTCTCTCTATGCCCTTTCCCGCGCCGCTGAATTCTTCGGCCACAAACTCTACGCGGTCAAGATACAGGGACTGTCCCCGAGCGAAGCGAAGGGGACTGTCCCTTTTATAGCTCATTTAAAAGGCGATCACTATATTCTGGTAACCCGCATTGGCAGCGAAAAAGTTTATTATATTGACGAACATAAGGAAGAATTTTTACCGCTGGATAAATTCCTTGCCGAATTTTCCGGCTACGGCCTCATTACTTCTGACGCCATACGCAATACGCCATACGCAATACTAAGCGATAAGGAAGCCAAGACAATCTTAGGCGCCAAGTCCAATAAGAGCGGTTCTAACATTGACCTTTCCGGCCTCTTCAAAGAGCCCTCCACAGGCGATTTACTTTTGGGCTTAGGAATAAGCTTGGGCGCTTGTTATCTTGCTGGTCAATTTGGCGCAATGGCAGGCGGCAGTAAATTTGGCTTTAATGAGGCAATGAAGAGTTTTGGCCAAGGGATGTTTACATCTCAGATTAGCCAGGCAGCGATGAATTTAGCTGTCTACCAATTTAAAATGAAGCCAGCCACGGCAGAAATCTTTGGTTGGGGAGTTACCGGTGCTTTAGGCGGAATGAGCTATGCCGCAACAGGAAGAGGGATAGGAGGAGGGCTAATTGATCCGACTAAATGGGGCTCAATGGGTGGTTTCTTTGGTAACCATCCAATATTTGCCGGTGCAGTAACAGGTGCGATGCAAGGTACCTTAATGGGCGCGGGGAGCGTGTTGGCTTATCAAGCACTGAAGAACACCAGTTTTTATAAGAAAAATCCTTTTGTTGGCCAGCAATTAACTTCGTTTATCGGTGCAACAGGCGGCTTTTTGGTGATGCAACCCAGCGCTATTAAAGACCCCACCTTTCAAAATCATCTCGTCTCTCAAACCGTGTCTTTAGGTATAGAATGCGCCTTGGGTCAGAAAGCCCCATACGCCCGCATAATATCCGAGCCTTTAGGTAATATAGCCGGCGCAGCCTTAACCAAGGGCGGTAGTATCACCACCTCAGCAATTTGGGATGGCCTTATGTCTGGTGCAGTTTCTGCGGGCTTGAGTAAAATCAGCGGCGACTATAATCCGCTTACGGGAAAGAATAAATTGGGCTTAACTGCGCTACAGATGTCCGGATTGGAGTTCTTGGGCGCAGATGCTTTAGCGAGTGCATTTGCGCGTCCGGCAGGCGTAAGTTTCAGTGACGATTTTAAGAATAGGTTAGGCAAATTTGGCTTTGACTATGTAACATTTGGGGGAGTTTCACCTTATACACCCAAAGGATTAAGCCCCTATGGTAATATGCCTGACGCCTTGTATTATCCGTGGGCACAGGCTTTGTACACGCAAAAATTAAGCTATATTGTCGGCATTTCCGGTTTTACCGCCAATGCCGATACCTTTATGAAACAGACCGGCCTTAGCTGGAAAGAAGTAGTTAAAGGCGGCCACTTAGATAAAATCCTTCCTTCCCTAAGTTCTTCCTTAGTCAACTATGCCCAATCGAATCTACATTATAGCGCAGTGAATAATCTTGCTACGACATTGAGTCGGCGATTACAGCCATTAACAGTAGGTTTGTTTGACAAAGTTTCACCTTTGTCTTCCACCGCAAAAAATAGAGATGCTTCCATAGGAAGCGGCCCGGCCGGGGTTTCGATGGAAATGGAAATCACAGAAGCCAATTTTATCAGAACAGCCACAGGCACGCCATCGTTTAATGATTTAGCGAATAGAATAGCTGAAGAGTGGTTGAGTCCTACCCAAATAGATAATTTAAATTCAGGCGCACCCACGTCTTCATTAGACAATAAGAAATTTAGAGAGGTTTTGGCTGTAGCAACACTGGGTTTAATACCGCTGAGTAATGAGCAGGCAGCGCAATATCAGGCAGAGCATGGTGAGTTACCGTATTTTTATAGACCATGGGGAAGTTCGGAAGATGGCTTATCGTTGGTCAATTCAGGAGCCAATTATGGATGGACACTTACTGGAACGCTCACTAATGATGTGCTCCATCCTTGGGCGGACAAAGTAAAGATTGTCGAGTTAAACAAGGGTTTAATTGGGCTTTCATCTGAACAACGTAAGGTATATATCCAGGCGCGCGCTGAAGAATATAGGCAAGCCGGTGCGATTTCTATTTTTAGCGGAGAGGGTGAAATTTTAGTAAGTAATCCTCCAGCACCCAATACCCAAGTTAACTATTATGCTTTGGGTAAATATGATGCAGAAAATCATTTCCAAGGAGAATTCAAGGATGTTGTTAAGAATATAAATGGATCCAAACAACCATATGTTTGGGATTCTAATCCTATTCAATCTGCTTCCAATTGGTTAAAAAATAATTGGGATTCTAGCAATAAAATTGGTAGCGCGGTAAATGCAGCAAAGGCAGCAGGGGAATGGGTGGATATAACATCAACCGCAAACCAGATTAACCCTCAAGCCCTGAAAATTATAAGTAAAATAGCGGAGACAAATTATTCTAGCGATACTTCCATGCCTGAAGTATGGGTTGGAGTAAAAGGAGAATTTGATGCTGAAACTCAGGCCGCAGGAGATAAATTTTTAAAAGAATCAGGATGGGAAAAACTAACATTAGGAGAAGTTACAAAAAATGCCCTTCCTTTGGCGAAGAGTTACTTAACACAAGAAGCACTACGCAATAGCTCAATGGTAGATTTGCACAGTGGCAATATTTTTCCGTATGATACAAATGCCCTCTATAATGCCGGAATAGCCGTGGTAGGAGATGCGAATACCAGGCACGGTGGTTATGTTTACGAATTCTTTAAAGACAAGGTTTCTCCAGAAGATGCAGATGAGTTAAGAATCTTAGCATTTCGTGCGCATAAGTTACCTTTGGCTCAAGAAAAATTAAACGGAGCTTGGGTTGCCTGGGGAAGAGAGGGGACTACCAGAGACGGCGTTACTATAAGCGTCAACCTAAATGAGGATACAAACAACGGATTATGGAGCATCAGGCAAACTTTTGACATCACCAAAATACAGGGGCAAACGCCTGATTTCTCAAAAGGAAAAGAAGTTGCGCTTCTTCCCGGAAACAAGGCGTATTTATTTAGTAATCCCGGCGGCAGTAGAGACACTTACGGCTTCTATGATAAGGTAGCCTGGAACAGTGATTCAAGTTTTACCCTGAGAAGGGATAATTTTGAAGGCCCCACCTTTATTAGAAAAGAGCACGCAATTTTGGATTACTCTCAACAGAATGTCTTAAAGCAAGCCCAGATTAATGGCAAATTTTGGATAGGTTATACTAACGGCGAACCCACTACTATTGGTGCGGCAAATTCAGATGTAGCTGGATTTTATATCAGATTGCTAGAGGCGGATATAGCCGCTAAGGTAGTTAGCTCAACAGGTAAACAATCTGTGGTTGATACAGCTAAAGGCACAGGTACGGTGTACATCGGCTTAGATAATCTTACTCCCCGACTTTTAACTAGGGCAGTTGCTTTTGAGCTGGTTCAAGGAGCTAAACAAGAACTCACCTCTAAATTATTGCCCGACCATATTAAGCCTACGCCTTTTGCTTTTGCGGTAGTTCAAACCCAAGGTCAAAATTTTGAAAGCAACTTAAGCAACTTGCTAATAGAAAATAAAAATGGCAGTCAACAAATTGAACAAACGCCTTCCTCCAAAGACATGTTTGATTTTATCCCTGAGACACGGACTGTAACGGCAATTAAAAATAATGAAGGTAAAAGTTATGATACGCTCAGAGCCGCACAGATCATTACTGATAACAGGTTAATAGGTAGCGGTCAAATTACTTATACGGGTCATTTATTCGAAGATACGACAAAAATGGGTAGCTATATCAGTCCTGATGCGCATCTTTCCTTGGCTCCTGGTTCGATGCTCTTGGCAAAAGAGGAAAGTGCGACTACTCCGTATAACCGTGCTGTGAAATTGGATAAAGGCACAGGAGTTTTTATTACGAGTCCAGATTCGACTACCGGTTTAACCAAAGCAATGTTTTTTAACGCCGAGGGAATGACAGGATCTGGCGCGAGCATTAAGGGTAGCGTAGATTATTCCATTCAGATAAGCGAGAAAAGAGGCGAAGTTCATTTACAGCCGCACACCAAGGATACCTGGACGCATTTCTCCTTAACCGATCCCTTGCCCAATGGTCTGCGCTTAATACGCGAAAGCGATATATTAAATTCTCCTAGCTTTAATGCCGAAAAAAGTTATGTCGAATTAGGTGGTTTAAGGATGAAAGGTACACAATTCGTTGCTGCTGGCGATAATATAGGAGTTAGATTACCCGATGGTCAAAGTATTAGTTTTGTTCAAGATCCTTTACCGCTAAATCACGGATCCAATCCAGGCTTAGTTGATCCTTTTGCCTACCTTTATAATACTGGAAGTAAAGTATGGATAGAGCAGAATAATAATGGATATCAGGTTACCACTCCCACGATTAGCGGAGTAAAACCAGGCGGAACCGTTACCCAGACAGAAGGCGTTCTCGGTCTTCATTTTGCTGTTTCAGAAGGAAGATTTTTAGGCGAAAACGTTTTAGGCGAAGGCACCCGGTATTGGGGCGCGGTGGATGATGTGACAATTGGTACCAACATAGTGCGCAATTTGCCCGGGGTAGAGATAAGAGGCGGCGGATTTAATTTAGAAAGTAGAGAAGACTGGATTTATCTTAAAAATAATGATGGAACGTTGCCTTTCCATATCCGGGATACAAGATTGCAAACAGTTATTGCTCCAGTTACTCATGTGCAGAATGGCGTGGCGGATGTTACCTTTTCTTTGGGGCGACGCTATAGTCCGGAGAAAGGATTAGAGATTCTTACAAAAACTCAACCGCCAGCAAAGGGATACGAAATATTTAATTCCTTGGTTGATGCCCAGCGAAGTAAATTAGATAGTGGTTTAATAAGTTATAGGCATACTGCACCCATAGACGATTTGTGGTCTCAAGGCGAACAATGGGGAGTGGTGGCCAGTGTCAGAGATGATAAGCAAGGCATTATTCATCAAGCCGCGCCATTAGAGAAGGCTTATATTCCATCAACAATCTCCGAGACTCTAAAGAATGAAAATCAACAGAAATCCGTTAGGTTTAAAGACGATACTTATAAATTAGTGGCAGCAGCGGATAAAGAATTTTTGCAGCCCGGTTTAGTAAAATTAACCCAAGGGACACAATTACCAATCCAGCTTGCCACAGATGAGGCAGGAAAAATTACGGCTTCATCTTTGGCTGGGGTAGCTGGCACAACGTTATTAGTTGGTGCGGATACAACAATCAGTAAATCAAAAATAACAAGCGGTAACCTTGTCTCGAGAATTTTGACAGATAAAGAAACAGGCGCTACCATTCAGAACTTTGACGGAACCACAAATGAAACACAAATCAGAAGAGGCTTGATAGAAGAACCGCTTAAGATTACCCAGGAAGCAATGGGGGTTGATGATAATTATTTAAAGCGGGATTACACAATCAATAAATTAAATAGTGTTTTAGCTGCTCAAGCAGAAGGATTAAATTTCAAAAAGTGGGATACTGGTTTAGAGGTTGAAGCCAGCCAGGATTTATTCGCCAGGCATAATGATAAAACTCAAGCCAGCACATCACGTTCTTCAGGCACAAAATTATATACTGTTACACAACAAGACAAAACCGATCCGCTATTAGGAATAATCTTTCCCGAGACAATGTGGGGGTGGATGTCTGCTTCTAAACCGGAAGAAGATAGAACCTCTCAGCAATTGGCATTAATCTTTCCCGAAACCTGGTGGATACATCCAGCTAATTTATTAGATAACCCGCAGAGTAGTGGCACTCCTATAGCAGTAGATAAAGGCGCAGTTGATTTAAAATCTTCTGCATTGTTTGGAGATGGAATTATTATTAAGTCTACTGGTGAAGTGCCATTGCCGATAAATATTGAGACAGTAGGAAACAATATTAAAATCAGCGGATTGGATAATTCTCTAATCACTGCCGACAATGCCAGACACAAAGTCGAAGGTAAATCTCAATTTACTGCTGCCAGTTATGATAAAAATATTGCTGCAAACTTGAATGATACTCAGTTAGTCAGCTTTGCTAAAGAGATTAGATTTGGCGGCGGCACATTTATCTTTAACCATACCCAACCCATGGGCTTCAGAACCGAAGGCCCTGCTGAGGCAGTAAGGACTGTAGGTAATTTAAAGATTCCTTTGGATAGAACATTTGATGAAAAAACCAACCAAATAAAAGATACCAGCGGTCCTTTGCGCGGCGAAGCCTCTCTGGAGAATATCAAGCTGCATCTTACCACCGATGGCACAATTCCTGCGGGAAAAACCGAGCAGGAATGGGTAACTGATTTGCTGGGCAGCCAGGTGACCGGAACCATCAAGACCTGGAAAACAACAGACGCGGTAGTAGTTTTACCTCGAGAAGCCCAGATATTAGGATTCGGTGAGTTATGGCTGGGTCAGGAAAAACTCATTGTTGGCCCAGATAATAAGATTATAGGGCGCCAATTAGAATCTCAACAGTTTGTGCCTGCTTTAATGGCCAAGGGTGAGATTCTATCCCAGAGGCAATTTGGTGGTGATGGGGAATTAACCCCGGGAGAACACATATCTTCATTCTTAGAGGTTAAGCCCGGCGGCGTAGATGTCATAAGCACTGCTGCAGGCGAAGGCATTACTCAGTCCAGCGGCAAGCTCCTATCTGAATTAAATCTGGATAAACAAGGCAACTTCATTGGTTTTGGTAACCAGGCCCTTTATGTTGATAATGCGATACATAGTGTACCCGCAGATAGAAATCTCGCCGTAAGCTTTGCTAAAGACTTTAAGGTCTATGATAGCTCTGTGAGATTTGATCACGCCGCTCCCCTGGGAATGGTTTCTCTTGACGGCGAGGGAATAAATGGTATTAGTAAGCAAGATTTAAAATTACAAGACGGCACTGTTTTAAAACCAGTAGAAGAATATTCAGTTAAAATAGATGACCTGGGTCAGCAACAAATTCTACCTGGTGTTAAATTTAAGGATGAGCGTATAGGCAATATTTATGAAACCCTGGCGGATGGGAGATTGAAGTTGGTTGAAGTAGGTAGAAAAAATCTGCCAATTTGGTTAAAAGTGACAGAAAATACACCTTTTGATTCATCGGGGTTGACTGGTTCTGGCTATTGGGATGTAAGGCAATGGTTGCAAGGAAATGGTATTGAAATAAGAGAAAGGACAGGGGGACGTAAAGAGAAAGAATGGGGCTTATTTTATGAAGGCAAAGAAGTGGGAAGTATGAAGACTAGCGAACAGGAAAGAACAATCTTATTACCTGACCCTAATGCTGATCCTATAGCCCAACAGCTTAAGGCAAAGAGTTTCGCCGATCTTCTTGTGCTGAACTTAAAGAATGCCGTTAAAAAATCCACCATAGAAACCGAAATAGAATCAATCTCTTGCCCTGTAACCGGACTTAATTCTGATACGGCATTTTTTGTGCATCTGAAACGCGGCTCTTCAGGAAAACTGACTCTTCAGGCTTGGGAAGAAAAAATGAAAGGGGCAGGGGATAGTCCTTGGTTAAAAGACGCTACAACTTTACGTTCCGACAATAATTCTGACTGGATAGCGAGAAGTTTTACCCGTGCAGGTAAGGGTAGTGGTTTTGCAGACCGCGTGCTGCTTGAGCGTTTGGGGGTACACAATCTTATTCTTAATGCTCAGGCCAGAGAAGATGTGGGTAATAGATTAACCAGCGGCGAATATAATTGGTTAGATTTACAGAGAGATTTATCTGATATAAGAAAAGATACTTCGGGATTTGATAACTTCATGTATGGCGGCCGTCAGTTTTGTCTATCTCTCATTCCTGTCCTCGGCACCGTTAAGAATTTAGAAGCCGCAGCTTCATGGACAGATGGCGATATGGCCTCAGCATCTTTTTGGGATGCAGTAGGCATAGTAGCAATAGGAAGTTCAGCCATAAAACTTTTAAGGCCAGCCGCCGCAGCAGGTAAGGGGCTTGAAGCGGTTGGTGCGGGAGCAAAATTAGGTAAAGATGGTCTGCTTGCGGCAAATGCGCTTGATAAATCTTATAAGGCATACTTTTTAGCAAATCTTTGGTCAATCGGCCGTTTGGTTACTACAGAAGTAGTTCCGCGTTACGGATTGTATGGCGGATATGCAGGCAAGCACCTTTATGATGCGATGACAGAAGGAGATGTGGAGAACTACGATTATATCGGCCAGGGAGTATTGGCGCCGGTAAATTCCAGTAATCCGCTGATGGCTTTAGGAGATAATCTTAGGGCAATGGGTGCCAAGTTTACTTATATCTTTTCCTATCTCATTGGCGATGAGAAAGGGATGGCTAAAGCAAGCCGCGTAATCCCCGGACTTGAGACGCAAAGCTCTGCTATTTTACAAAATATGGGACAGAGGCCTTTCCTGGGGGTACCGGCAAATATTTTACAGACAACAACGGGTTTTGCTTCTTTTCCTTATGATGCGGCATACAAGATGTCCCGGGATGGTGTAGTGCAAGGTTCTGTAGAGTCTGCCTGGGGAGTAGCCAGTTATTATGTTTCCTTGGGAGAGGCGTTACTATACGGTTTAGTCAGTCCCGTAGCCCCTTCTTACGCCAAAGATCATTTTTATCAAGGAGCGGCTTCTGATGTTGCTAAACAGTGGTTAGGCGAAAGATTCGCTCAATATGTTGACCCGGGTAACAGCAGGAATAATATTACCGGAAGTGCAAGAGGTGATAAGCCGGTCCAGGGCTTGGGTTATTTTCTGACCAACCTTTGGTTAATGGGTGGGTTGAGGAAAGGAGCGGGCTTTGAGCGGACTACAGCTACAAGAGCTTTTGACAGCGGCGCAGTCAGGGCTTATTCTAGTGTTACAAGTACAGTTTTGCTGCTCCCAAATGCAATCCTTAATGTCGTATTTTCGCTAGCAAGAGGGAGCAAGGCACTTATTAATGGTGATTCTGTATCTCTATCGGCTAAAAAGGCGTACGGTAATTTTGTAGTAAAAACAATTCCTATACAAAGCATTAGAGAAAAGTTTATAAATAATCACCCTGCATGGTTCCCTGCTACCAAATCTCAGATTCAGATCGATATTAATGGCGAGATAATACCTCTTACGCCTACAGGCGCAGAAGGTAGATATACAGATCCCGCAGGCCGGTTATGGGAAAGAGGAGATCAGCCTAATACAGTCCGTCCAGTACTGCCGTTACGGAAAGGAGTAACAGCTCAGGAGATCAATCCATTGATTACAGCACAGGTTGATAAATCGATGGAGGCGATAGAAGCGCAGCGTGCTGCCGTTACTTCTAAAGCGGCAGAAACTGATTTTAAGATACAACTGAGCGACGTTGCTTCTTCACGCGTTCCTCTTTCATCCACGCCACAAAAATCTACGCCGCCTTCTTCTAAACCGTCTCTTGGGAGTAGAATTTGGAGTAAGTTTACAGGCTCTGCAAAAGTAATTATTCTTTCAACCGCGCTTCTTGTCAGTTTGGCGCGTGAGGCACGTGAGGTTCGCGCCACAGGAAAAGATTTGACGCCGCCAGCAGCTGTTTGGGTTGGTAAAGGAGCAGGGCAAGGAGGATTGTCGCCGGTTGAATCTGCAGTGCAATCAGAACTAAATAAACTAACGCAGGCTCCCAAGGACGTTTCCGCGCGCACCCCAGTTCCTAATACTACAACATCTACACCGAAACAAAATGTGGTTTCTGATGCACCAACACCTGTTTTACCTATTCCTGGAGTTACCAACAAAGCTCAGACGTGGGGATATACCAGCAGCGATTGGATAGCTACTAATTTAATAGGTATCCCCAAAGAATACTCGGATGGCTCCCTGGTCAGTAATAGGCAGGATGATACTAAACAATTAAAAATAACCGCAAAGGCACTTGAGGCATTTTTAGGTGGAGATTTAGTGACTAACATGCCCACAAGAGAAACCGGTAACTGGCAGCCGGAGGTGCAAATAGCAGCTCAGTCCGTTACCCAACCGAGCGTTACTGTGCCACAAGCTACTGCCTCTTCAGTTGTATCGCCGTCAGTCCAAACACAGCAATCAGTAAATGCTTCTAGTCTTATTCCTTATCAAGAACTTAGCTCTGAGTGGTTAGAGAATTTTGCACCTACTTCTAACTTAACTGCTCCTCTTGCTCAATCTCCAGCAGTTACTAAAGCACTACCTACTCCTTTTGTGGAAACTCCTCTAGCCACTGCTCAGCCAGATTTAACTAAAGCCGCTGGGCAAGCCAAACAAGAATTCACCAGTACCATTGGCTCTCTTGGCCAATTAGGTAAAGGCGCCTTAGATTATGGCAGAGCTATTTATCAAGGTATGGAGCAGGCCAACCAGAGACTCCAAGCCAAAGAACAAGCAACCGAGATTTTAAATGTGGCAGGTGAATTTGCTAAAGGCGTAGTTGAATCCGGTAGGGGAATCTATGGAGATGTGTATCAAGCTCATCAGAAAATCCAACTCGCCCAGCAAGGTAAGCAAACCCTTACTCAATTTGCTCAGCTTGGTCAAAATACCTTAGGAAATATTAAATCTGACTTAACCAGTCTTTATAATACATTCCAAACCGCCAATAAAGATTACCAAATCCAACTTGGTTTTAATCGCGACCGCCAAATATCTGAAACCGACGCAGGCAAAACTCTCTTAGCCCAAGAGGAAATCCGCACACTAGGTATTGAGAGAATGCAAGGTGAGCAAGATTTTGGCATCGCTATGAACCAGCAAGAGGATATCCGAGTTAACGCCATAGTTCAAGAAGGCAAACAAAACCTCCAGCAAATTGCCCAATTAAGTAGAGATACCTTTAAAGAGATTAAATCTAATTTAAGCGGTCTTTATGATACGATGCAGACTGCCCAGCAAAATTACCAGCAGCAGGTTGCCTTAAATCAAGCCCGTGAGATATCCGAAGCTGATTTTGGCAAGACCCTCTATACAGTTGAAGAAAATCGTGCTCTCCAAGCTGAACTCAACCAGCAAAGATTAACCAGCGAAGAGATATCTGGAAAGGAACTCTTAGACAAAGAGAACGAACGTATTAGCCAGATTGCTTTAGACAATAGCCGAGTTCTCTCCGAAAATTCCCTTGGCAAAACTCTCTTAGCTGCCGAAGAAATCCGGGTAATGGATATCGAGAGAATCCAACAGGCAAAAGAGACCATTAATTATGTAGCCCAACTGGGTAGAGGCGCTTTAGATTATGGCAGGACCATTTATCAAGGTATAGAACAGGCCAATCAGAAACTCCAACTCACTCAAGAAGGCAAGCAAACCGTTGCTCAATTTACTCAATTAGGCCAAGATGCCTTAGGAAAGGTTAAATCTGATCTAACTGGCCTCTATGATACAATGAAATTTGGTAACGAGAGATTACAGGCTAAACAACAAGCCACTGAAATAACTAACCTAGCAGCTGATTTTAGTAAGAACTTATTCAATGAAGCCAAAACCACTTATCAGACCTTCCAAGCCGCTGATCAGAAACTCCAAACCCAAGCACTTGCTAAACAACAGGCTACGGAAATCTTAGATGTCGCCAGCGAATTTGCCCAAGATGCCTTAACCTCTGGCAAAGGTATCTATAAACAGATGTCCCAAGCCAATCAGAAACTCCAACTCGCCCAGCAAGGCAAGCAAACCGCGAATACATCAATTCCTTTATCTAATACCTCACCTACTTTCCCCGGCACATATTTGGAAGAACTGCTTAGTGGTCTGGCTTATCGCAGACGCAAGACTTTTGTAGCCGACCGCCAGTTAATTGATGGTACGGAGGCAGTAATAGACAACTCAGGAACCGTAAGTATAGGTCTTGATGAGATTGGCCTCGCGGCTTTAGTCCGCCTTCCTGCTTATGTTTCTTATTTAGCCCTTGATAAAACAGCTTTAGGCAGAGTGCCTTTTATTCAGGCATCAAGGTTAGTATATAGAGACCAGGGCATTAAAGGTTTATGGAATTATATCCGCGGTAAAGAAATTGCTCCTATCAGCGTCCCGAATCTAAAAACTAAAAACGGTCTTTTGTTTCCTGTAGCACAGATTGACAGATTGACAGTTTATAATTCGAATATACCAGGCGCAAAAGAACAGGCGAAACAATTAGCCGCGGGAAATCCGATTGCGGTTTCTATAAATGGATTAGAAGCCAAAATAAATGCTCCGACAATAAAGATAGGAAATATAGCTTATTATGACGCACGGTTAGCAGCAGCGGGCTTCAATAAACGTGATATATTAGGCGGCATAGATGGGCAAGGGAAAGTCGCGCGCATTGCGGAGGTTATTGCCGCAAACCGTATCGTAGAAAATGGCCAAGATAAAGCAGTGAAAGAAATTATGGGTTTGAAGTTGGGTGAGTTAGCCACTGCAGATGTAGATGTGTTAAGCCAGGTGGCGCAAGTTCTAGGGACTAATGATACTTTTGGTCAGGGAGTAATTGCGGAACTCAGACGCATCGCCCAACCCGCCGGCACAGTGCTGATTGTAAGAGAAGGTCCACCGATATTTGCCGAGGGTAAATTCGGGCTGGAGAGCGGTATTGAATTAAGAGGACGGATTGGCGATAGAGCGGCCAATATTTTAAATAATATAGGAATTACCAGAGCAATTAATGAAGGCCAAATTGATGCAATAATTAGAGTAGAGCAACTTGTTAAGGAGCATCCGAGTAGACGGCCAGAAAGCGATATCAGATTATTATTAGCCGGCTTGGGGTCAGGAAAAGACTCAATATTATTGGAGTTATATAGCAGACTTTTACAGGCAGAGGGAGAAAGTGGACGTATCCTTATCCCTATTAGATCTGACAGACAGGCTGAGAGTACCTACGATAACCTTGTAAAGTTGGGGATTGACCCTAAGGATGTTAAAATCGCTTCTACTCAAATGCCCGGATCTATTGAGGCTTCAAAAGACGCCCGTTTTGGTATTGTGCCTATAGAAGATTTAGATTTATTGACCGCCACAAATAGAGATGCTTTAAAAATTCTTGCAGAAGACCGTCGAGGTTGGAATCCTGAATTAGAGAAAAATCCCGGCTTGTTAGTTGGAGAGCAAGCTCATAAGACAATAGATTCAAAAGATTACAAAATAGGCCAGGATGCAAACGTTCAATTAAGCAAAACCCTGGGTTCTCCCACGGCGACATCTTTAGGGTCAATGAATATTGAAACGGAGAGAATAATTGACGGACAGGGAGTAAAGGTTACGCATTTTAACCAGGATTTAACCAAGCAAATCTTAACTGAATTGGGAGGTAAAAGCTTAGAAGAACAACTTTCAACTCGTGAAGGAAGAGGTAGAATCCAGGCTTTATTAGCCAATGGAGAAGTGCGTGTAGAAATCGACGGCGTGAATTATTACATAGATTCTAATGGTCAAGGAATCCCGCTTGATTTAGAAACTGGAATTGCCCATAGAGTAAGACCGCACGATCCATTAAAAGCTATTGCTTATGCTCTTGTTGGGAAAGAAAAAGCGGTTGAATTAAGTCGCTTAGATGTTAGAGCAGCAAGAGCAGATGAAATAGAATCACAATCAGAAGCAAAAAGAGTTATAAATGAACAAACCGTGAATGCCCTCTTTGATGCAGGGCTTAAGAGTCTCACTTTAACTTCCGGAACAATAACGAAAGCGGAAGCCTTAAGAGAAAGCCGCGTAATCGGAGCCGACGCTGTAGGCGAGATTCCGGATATTACGTTAGGCAAAGATAACGTTACCTCAGTTTCTGGCTCTGTTCCTGAAAGAGCAGCCCAATTAGTAAAAGAGGCGGCTAGCGAAAGTCATAACAGAGTAATTCCTATTGTTGCTAGGGAAGCTCCTTTTGACAAAGTAACGCAATCTGTTGACAAAGCAGCTGGGGAATCCAACTTTAGAGTGGTCGTTATTAATCCTAAAGGAGAGTATTTTCTTGTAAAGGACGGCGTTCGTACTCCTTTATGTGATACAAAGGCTAACCCCGAAGCAGAGCTGAGTAGAATGTTAACAGAAGGTTCGAATACGGTCGTTCTTATTTCCCATGGTTATGTAAGAAGCACCAGTTTATTCGGATCAAAAGGTTCAGATATTGTAAGTTTGGGTGATGGGGCATCACTAACAGTGCCTACAAAACAATCCACGGTTAGGCTGCGTACCGCAACAGTTGATAGCGAAGGCAAACCAGATTATACAAAAGGAGACGAAGTTTCAAGAAGAATAGAGCTTGTTGACGGAGCAACTGCCGATACTCTTGAGGCGAATCAAATTGAGATCAATAAACAGCGTAACTATACCGATATTACTGATAATGCAATGAGAACGGAGGAAGATGCATATTTGCGTATAAAACAATTAGCTCCTGAAGCGGCAAAAGTTATAGAAGAAATCCTAGCGGAAAAGAGGAGCGCAGATAGAGATTATATTAATACTAATTTAAGGGGAGATGTAGGCAATGCCAACGATGCAGTTGATAGGACAATAGAAAGGTCCATAACTCGGATAAGAGAAAATACTCGGCAAGGCGGAAGAATAGATAGAGTTGTTAATGCTGATAACACTGCAACTCGTGAATTTATAGCAGAGTTGCAAGGGGATAGCATTACAAGAGGCAGCGTTGCTTTAGGTCGTGCTCGCGCTCCAGCCGAATTAAAGGATGCGCGCAGCAAATATGGCGCAGAAGAATTACCTTCATATACACCGCGTTATATTGAACCAGGCTTGGTAGATGCGAGAGCAGCAGCAGATACGCGTAAAGAATTGGGCAAGCCTTTTTATGAGCCAATAACTGATAAAGATATAGCAGCATCAAAAGGTATTCCTGCTACAAGCGCTGACTGGTTAAGAGAAAAAGGATATTCCGATCCGGGTTCAGGAGCTTTGTATCTAGATTCTCTTCTCTTGCCAACTCTTAATACTTTAACCAATTCCAACCCAGCGATAAGGACCGCAATTAATAACGGTTTAGTATCTTTAGGGTTAGCTAGTGCGTTACCTCAAGGACAGGGTTTAACTAATCAACAAGCGTTTGATACCTTGCAGAATCTGACTAGCCAAGGTTTAATTAAATCCACTGATACCATGCACCGAGATTTAAATTCTTTAATGACTTTAGGTCAGGTTGTGCAGCCTTTTGCAGCAGCTGCGCAGGCGAAAGGTGAAGCGTTGCCCCAGATTCCGCTGGCGCAATTTACTGAGAAACAGCGTAGCGGCGATGTTTTGGCGATCACAGATTTAGTCTTAGGCGTGATGGCAGAGAAATATCCTGAACAGGCAAAGGCATTGCAGGGATTAGTGAATGGTAAAATTAGAGATGCTTATACAAAACTGCGACAGGCTCGCACCCAAGAAGAAGCTGATGCTATAGCCAAAAAAGCTTTAGCTAAAGCATTGCCTTCCCGTCTCGATTTATATAATGCCATAGAAGCCTTCGGCAAGCAGCCGGGAACTGAAAAATGGAATGTTGAGCCTATGGAGTTAGTTCCTTTTGTGCTGCCGATAACGCCGGAGCAGACTGAAAAGTTAAAGGCAATAAATGATGCATTGTCAGTAGGTAGCGGATTACTTTCGGATGCACAAAGCGCTAAAGTTACGTTAACGGAAATGTTGGTCGTAGCTCAAGAAAGAGGTTTTTCTTTAGCGGATATAGTTGCTCTAAGGGGTAAAGGCCCTGTAGGCAAGGCAGCTAAATTAATGAGCCGCTTAGAAAGGGCTTCTACGGGCTCACAGGCATTAATTTATCAGCTAATTAGTCCATCGCAGGATAAGTCTGAAGAGGAAAAATGGAAGAAGATAGAAAAAAGAGTTGAAAAAGAATTGAAAAAACTGGAGAAAAAAGGTCTTGAGCCTAAGGAAGGCGTAAACGCCGATAATTTAAAGAAGGTTGCTAATGCCTCTGCCACTAAAGACGTAACGGCAGATAACTTATTGGATAAGCTTGTGCTTATAGCTATAGGTGGAGAAGAAAGTGCGTTGCAGAAAAAGATTGAACAGCGTATTTCTTCTATAGATGATACCATAAAGGTCTTAGAGCAAGTTATAATTGATGAGCAGCCGGTGGTTGATGGAACAGGCGCTTTGGCCCAACGAGTTTTAGTGAGAGAAAAAGCAATCAAGGAAGCATACGAGCAGCGTCTAAAAGCCCAAGCAGCAAGGCAGGAAGAAAATATTATTCCAGAGCCGCAAATAGATAGGAGTAAATTAGAAGCAGAAGAAAAGGCCATTGCTAAGAAAATCATTGAACTTGCTCAAGCCAGGAAACAAGAGCTCGAAAAAGAAAAAGCCACAGTAATAAATTCAGAATCTCCTCTTATTGTTCAATACGCCGCTAAAGTTTTCAATCCCCAACTTGAAATTTATAGTATTGTCTCTTCGGCACAAAGGCAATTAGCCGAAGCCCGAGCTCCCGCCCAAGCGCAGGCGCAAGAAGCCAAGCCGGATGAAACCGTAGTAGCCCAAAAGGAAACATCGGCGCCAGAGGGAAAGCAGTCAGCCTCAACCAAGCAGGTTGAGCCGCAGCCAGCCGAAACACCTACCAGAACTCACAGGGCAACCCAGCAAGAAAGAAGAGCGTTCTTAAAGGAACAAATAGAGCAAAGAGGAATGCTTACCGTTACAGAAGCTATGCAATTAGTAGCGGATGAATTCCAAGACAATTTCAGCCGCTCCACTGTTAATAGTGATTTAACTACCCTGACAAATGAGGGTTGGGCAAAGGTGGATAAAACCAAAGAAAAGCACTATTATGTAAACCATTATTCTAAAGCGCCTTCTGGAGAAGCTGATATCACCCCATCCGATCTAGCCCAGCAGCCGGCGTCGGCTGAAAAGCCAGCAGAATCGCCAATCCGGACCTCTGAGGATACACCGTCTATTATCAGAGACATTCTTAAAACAAGTGGCAAAGACAGTGTAGTTGGGCAAGCCAGAGAGCTCTTACCTTATATATTGTCCTCAAACGGAAATTTGCAGGGCACAGGTTTGGAAGAGATAGCCCGCGGCCTCAATAATGGCTCTTCGCGCCGAGAGCGCACCAGATTTGTGCAGCAACTTTTTGAGGCTATTGAGGCTGCCAATAACGGCACAGGCAACGGGGAATTAAGAGGCGTAAGGAAGTGGTGGGAAGCAAGAAAGTTAGCTTGGGATATTGAGCAGAGATTGAAGCAGAAAGATGGGTTTGAGCCACGGCTTAATAAACAAGGGATGTTAGTGCCTATCGAAGAGAGGAATCTCTATGCAGATGTGGTCCGTCCGTTAAGCAGGGCGGTCAGCAGATTGCCTCAGCTTCCCGAAGATTTATTAATGAGTATAGTTAACGGTAGAAGTAACTTAAATTCCACTCAGGAGCAAAACCAGCCCATATCAGATAATCATCAGCCATCTCGCCAGCAGCCGATGAACAGCCAGAATTCAGGCAGTCGGCAGGATAATGGCGCTAATAATACAGGCGGCAATAATGGGACTGCATTTATAGAGATTCCAGTATTAGGAGTAGTAGCAGGATTTTCCTCACTAGCCACGGGAGTGATGGGTGTACTAATGCATCTTCATTGGACGCAGACCGGGGGTCCGTCTGTGCGTGGGCCGGGTGGTATTTTTGGGACTGCTGCGTTTCGCGCATACGCAGGCAGTCAATTGGCAGACATAAGCGCGCAGACAAATATTAGCAATGTTTTACCATACGCAATTGTAATTGCTACAATAATCTTAGTAGCAGTAGTTGCAGTTGCCCTAATTGCAATAGTAACCTATCGCACCTACGCGGTGCGAAAAGGTGAAGATGGGCAAGGTGCCCGAGGTGTAAGTGGTCTACCTGCAGAAAATGTAAGAGAAGGCCAGGGTGCCCAGAGTGCAAGTGGTACAAATCAAGGTTTAGCAGGTTTAGGCGGAAGAATAAAATTAATTATACCTAAATTTATTGAGGCCATAATACGTCTTACTAAGCGAATTCTTCCACAAAGGCCTGGACAAACCTTCAACGATCTCAGTCCGCCCGCTAAAAAAGCGCAAGGCGACCTTTTTGTCTTCAATAATATCCCCGCCAAATTAACTTCCTTAATTCAAAAACTCAAAGAAAAAATTAGAACTTTAATCCAGCCGCTAATTGCTCCTTCCGTGGCAGGAATAGCAGTTATTGCGGCTTTGTTGTTATCAAGGGGCTCTCGGCTCCAATACCTCCGGAGACTGACCCCCGAGAGTTCCCTTGGTACAACTAAACAAAGGAGGATACCATGGTTAAGATCAATTATGCTGTCTTGGAATTCGACCACATCGTTGAGTTCGTCAAAGATTCCACAGTTTTTGCGGCTGCTCGGGAAAATGGTAACGGTCATATGCGTCTGTTTCTTGTTCACCAAGTTACGGGCAACGTTTATACCAGAAATGGCCGGGCTGACTCTTGGGAGCAGTTATTTGGCAGCGACCGCGACACCATTATTGCTCGTATCACTGCTGCTCGCAACAATCATATACCTGTGTATAAGATCAACGGCTCGCACAACTAAAATCCTATCGCACCTACGCAGTGTGTTAGGTTTAGTTCGGCGAGCCGTGGGTGCGGTGGTGGCGGGTGTGTTGGCTATTGGCGCAGTAGTTTTGGCAGGGGTTTTATTGACCAAGACAACCAGCCCCAATTTTGCTGCTGCAACAGCTCTGGCGGCTACGGTTCCACTGCTTGGCGGAGTAGGAGAGAATGGGATACAGCTTAATTCGAATAAATTTATTTCGAAATACAGACTCCTCATAAGACCTATCTTATTATTAGCTAGTATGGCACTAGTAGCTCTAGGGATAGGATTTGTCTTGGGTTATTTAGGAGCTATTTTAGCGCCACTGGTTCGATATCCATCTTATATATGGATTTTCTTTGCAGCAGCGGCATTAGTGGTTGTGGGTGTTGAATTGACGATATCAATTTACGGAATTTATAAGATTTATAAAGGAGCTAAGACCTATCAGGCCATGAAGCAGATATCGGTGGAGCGTAAAGATCCTGTGGCAAAGGCAGTTAAATTAGAGTTTATCAATACAGATAAATTATCAGTACCCTTGGTTTCAATAAGGCGGGCGTTTAAGCACATCTGGTTCCGGGAAGATGATAACCTACCTCGTGTCCCGCTGTCTGCTTTAGACCACGGTATCTTGCTTGTACTTTTAGGCACTTTTGGAATATGGGGCATTTATACTAATCTTATTAGTGCATTAAATAATAATAGCGCTTTTCCCTTTCTAAACGGACTGGCTTTAGTAAATATTCCCTTTTGGCTCTTTGTTCTTTGTAGACAACATATAAAAGAGTTTATAGATGGCGTTACTGTTTCAAGTATTGCTTGTGAATATATTAAGAATCCGCATAAGGTCAGATTGGATTCTCGTTTATTAAGAATAATAAAGAAGTTTGAAAATAGTACGGGTTGGGAAGTGATATGGACAGACATTCCTCACTTATTGACAAAGCCTGAGTTAGAGTCGCGCAATTTGGTGTTAAATATTGGTTGGGTAGTGGAAAGTGGCAATAGAAGAGAAAAGAGAAGATTGGCTTACTTGACTTATCTGCTCCGTATTATTCGTAAGGGTATTCTTCTGAATAAAACTGGACATCAGTCATCAGTCACCCGTCTGCGGCGAGCCGTGGGTGCGGTGATGGCAATAGTAGGCACTGGCGTGATAAAGATAGCCAGAGGTATCAGCTGGTTAGTGAGAAAATTCAAAGAGGCGCAGGCACTAGCAAGAAGAAAAGAAGCTAGTATGGACGATTTCTGGAAACGTCCTACTATTCTTCCTAGTGGAATGACTTTCTCCTTCCTTCCTATTGCTTTCGTCTTATTCTTGGCTGACTTGGCTTGGGGAGCGACAGGGACAGTCAGCGGGCAAGGCGATTATGCCGCATCACAGGGAGGCAGTATCATTATTGCTGTGCTCAAGGTATCTCTTATAATGGGTTCACTTGCTGGAGCACTGAAAGCGATAAGTTACCTGTTTCCAAAGAGAAGTAGACTTCGGAATTTATTATCTATAGTAAGTTTAATCCTGTTAGCTCCAGGCGTTATTTTAATTGCAATGTGGCTTGATTCAACAGAACAGTATATCGGATGGCGTATTCTTAGGGGCTTCCTATCGCATCCTTTTTTAGTTGCTGGAATAGTTGTGGTATTTTTTGTAGGATTATATTTATACTTACGCTATCGGCAAAAAATAAAAAGCAGAATTAGACATGATGACCGTAGCCGCCGTTCTCATAGCGACCGCCGCAAATCCGGCTTTACCCTGCCTGAGACTATACTTGCCATGGCAGTAGTTGGGCTTGTGGGTGCAGGCATTGCTTTAGCAGTAAAGCAGCCAGAGGCCTTACCTTATATATTAGCTGCGGCGGGGGTGGTATATTTAATGAGGCGAGCCGTTGTCAAAAGCTACGTTAAGACCTTAATAGTATGCGAAAACAATAACCAGCTCCATTCAGATTTGCGCCAAGCGGCAACTTGGGCTTCAGAGAACGCAGGAGGATTTAAGACCTTAAAAGCATACGCAAAAGATGACCAACTCTCTCCAGATTCGCGCCAAAAAGCAATTTTGGCTTTAATAGCCGCAAAACAATTTGGAATCTTAAGAGCGCTTGGTTTTACTTTAAAGACGATTGTAGAAAATTACCAACTCCATCCAGATTTATGCCAAGCAGCAATTGAGGCCTTAAGAATCACAAAACAATTTAGAATTTTACGAGAGCAAGAGCTTGGTTCTATTTTAAAGGCGATTGTAGAAAATGATCAACTCCCTTCAGATTTGCACAGCACAGCAATTTGGGCTTTAGAAGAGGCAGGACAATCTGGAATCTTAAAAGCACTTGCTCCTATTTTAAGGGCGAGGCAAAGAGAACATCTTGCCTGTCAGTCTCCTTCCGGCATCACCAGCAGGCAGGTTGTTGGCGCGCTGGTGGCAATGGTGGGGGCGGGAGTGGTGGTGGCTGCGGTTGTGGTGGCTTTGGTTTGTGGGCTGGGGCAGGGCGCGGATGGGGTTTGCCTTGCCAGCTTGGGGCTTTTGGGCTTGGCTGGAGAAATAAGGCTAAGAGGATTGAGTACTTTAGGCTTGAGAGTGCCTGCAGCTCCCATTGCGGTAAAACCCAGCCTTCCTGAGAGCCACACAACGTTATTCTATGCCTTAAACATACCTGGCTTAAAAGAAAATGAGTTAGCGCTCTTGGTCCGCAATGAGCAAGTCTTTGCGGAAGAAGCCCTGGATTATCTTAAGGGTATTATTAAGCCTCAGGTAGATCAAGGATTGGTGGGCATTAATACATTGATAATCATTGATTATCTTAAGAAGAGAATAGATAAGGTTATCTTAGCAGAGAAGGTTAATGCGGAAGCAGCCATAGAGAGGGTATTTACCGAGCTTAAGAAAAAAGAGATTGATGCTACACTCGTAAACGATACGCAAGCGCAGGTATTTGCCGATATATTTAGCGCCGACACACACAAGTGGATAGATATTGATAAGTTGGAGCAGGCGCTATTTACGCGCATCGAACGGCGCAATAAAATTTTACCATTTCAGGATATACCGAAAGACGCAAGAGAGGAATTAATACACAAAGAAATATTAAGAGCAAGAACTGTGTTTAGGAAAGAAATAGCAAGATTAAAGACAACCCAGCTAACTTTAGAACACAAAAAGCATAAGGAAGCAGCTACTCGCGTAGGGGCATTGATGGGTGTTGTTTTATACGAAAAGAAAAATATTGTTAAAGCGATTGAAGGACATATTGACCCCAGCACTGCAGAGCATATTCTACTGCATAGGATAGATGAGAATTACGAAGGTGCCGCTAAAATGCCGGCAGGCAGATTTAGAGATAATGTGCTTGAGATGAATAAGGCCTTAAAGCGGGTAATGATAGAGTTGAGATTGAGCCGCAACAATAGTTTAATTTTATCTGGAGATAGATTAGAATTAGCCCAACAAAAGATAGATGATGAGATTAGGCGGTTTAATAATGTAATAGAAAAAATAAGGCAGCGGATAGATGCAGGGGTTAGCGTTGATGATAAAGTAAAGAGTTTTATCAACCAGATAGCCGAACAAATTCCTCCTATTTTAAGGAATTATTTAGATGAATACAAAGGTTACTGGGCATCCGCAGAAACAAAGTTTAGGTTTAAAGAGGCAGAAGAATTAATCAGGGATGGGGCTGCAGAATATATTTCCCACGCAAGAGTAGATCCCGAGGTAAAAGAACGCATAAATGACATAGCAGTAGAAATAATTGATTATATAGTAGAAGATTTCTTAAGAGACAGGGCGCCTCGAGGAAAGGCAATAATTTTTGCCAGAGATATGGATATTGGCGACTACTACCGCATTGTGGGTACTTACGAAGACGTGCTTGCCTTTGTAGTAGATAAGGCTTCGGTTGCCGAGCACTGGGTTATTTTTGCCAAAGAGGCTGGTTACTTAGTAATTACTCATCCCAGCGTAGAAGACAGCGCAGAAGAGATAAACTGGTTTAGCTTGGTGCGTGAGGGTGAATACGCCGTAGTCAACGGCTTAAGCGGCGAAGTAATCTTAAATCCGAGCACCAAAACTTTAGAAGAAAGCAAAACGCTGGATACACAGCTGAGGGCTTTGGAAGAATATACTGTTACCCAGAGAGAGCAGCCAGTAAAAACAAAAGATGGGGTTAAGGTAAACTTTAAGATAAACGCAAATCAGAAAGAAGAAGTAGATTTAAGTAAGGGCCTGTTGCTTGATGTGGGGTTATGCAGGACAGAAGCCATAAAGTCATTTTTCAATTTAACCGCAGTGCCAGCAGAAAATTACCAGGAAGGTATTTATTTAACTTTAGCTAATGCTGCGGCTGGAATAATTGTGATGCGCACCTTAGATGTAGTAGACCCCTCCAAAGATCCGGATAAAGGGCTTCCCTGGATTAGAAACGAAAAGAAATTGGAAGGCGTAGCATTTTATAGATTAAGCGACGAAGGCAAGGATATATTCCTTACCCAATTAAGGGCTCTGATGAGGGCTAATATAGAGAGCGAAAGACACAAAATCGCAGTGATGTTTCCGATGGTAGTTTCACAAGAAGATGTAGATTTCTTGTTGCAGAGTATTGCGCAGGTAAAAAGAGAAATTGCCGGCGAGATATTAAATAATATGCAATTCGGGGTAATGATAGAAGATACACAACTTGTGCCTTTATTAGCCGATGTCTATAGAAAATTTGATTTTGTCAGCGTAGGCACAAACGACTACACCAAATCTAAATTCGCAACTCTACGTTCTAACGTAGCAAAACAGAGATTATTCTTTGATTTGCAACCCGAGATACTCAGGGATATTATCGGTTTCTATAGCGAACTAAGGCAAGATAAAAACAGGAAAGCACAATACATCAGTGTCTGCGGCACGCTCGCCAGCACCTTTAAATATTTGGTATTTCATATTGCGGTATCAGAAAATGATACCCCATTGATATTCAGCAGTGTTGCCCCCAGCCTTGTCCCGGCATTGAGAGAGTTTGTGCGTAACGTCAGTAGAAAAGAAGCCAGAGAAGTAATCGGCTATCCCGGCATTCCTTATGACGCGGCTGAATTAAATGAAAGGGTTGATAAATTTGTAGAAGAGGTATTAAATCGAATATATGGCCTGCCTGGTTACAATAATGTTTTAAGAGAAAGTTTGACTGGTAACGGTTCTACCTTAAGTACAGTAATAGTGGCGTTGGTGAGTGCCATTGCGGCTGTTTTGGCTTATGGGTTCGGGCAAGCACAAACTACTCCTTATTGCGCCGCATCGTTGTTTAGCGCATTCACCGTTGTTCCAATTGTATTATTGATATTAGCAGTCGGAGCTGGCCAGGCTAAGGCTATCCCCAGAGCGGTTAAATCAACCGCGGCGCTAGGTGATGAAGGGCTTTACCCTAAATATTTCGAGGTCTTTTCTCAGAATGTCCAAGATATAGATTCTGCACAGGTTATCCTGATAGGCAGCCGTGGTGAAAATAACCAAGAGGTCGCTAGGTTATTGGCTAAATATGCGCAGGATAGAGATATCATTTTATTAGAGGGCGTAGCAAGAGGAAAAGACTTAACAACCGGACTATGGCGAGATAAAAGTCTTGATGCCGTATACTTTCAGTCTCTGATTTCTGGAGCCAAAGGCAAAGTAATGGGGGCAGATGACGCGGTGTTAATGAATGAATCAGTAGATAATATAAGGCAGCAGGAAGAGATAGATAAATTGATTGCGGCGGGTGAGGCAACATCCAGCGATAAGAGGAAACGAGAAAATTTGATAAAAGCGATGAAACAATTAAACAGGGAAAGAGAAAGGGCCTTTGCAGAGACGATTTCAAAATGCGCATCTTCAACAGGAGGTAAGATATTCTTTATCGGTAACGCAGGACACATACAAGGTTCTGAACTTTGTGCAGGCACATTGGTTCCGGCGTTAGAAAAGATGAAACTTAGGTATATAGCCCTAGTTCCCAAATATGAGTATGGGAGGTTATATGGCTCTGCTGCAATGTTGCTTATTCTTACGCTCATTTGTTTTATGTCGCATAGAGGCCGGGCAAAGAGAAGGGAGCAACGTGCTCGAGCAATGAAGAGCATAGCGAAAGACTCTCAGCGTTCAGGATTTGTCTCTCTGAAAATGCTCACGATTTTGACTGCGGGATTGGCTTTGTTAGTTTTAGGATTTATCCAGGCCGTCAAAGCCCTGCGAGCCAGAAGAGAGAATCCGATTTGTGGGCCTCCTGCTGCCGAGGTAGGGAGAATTTCAAGAAGAGGGTTCTTAAAGACAGTGTTCGCGACAGCGGTAGGAGTAGTTTTGCTTGAGACAGGTTGTGCCAAACATCGTCAGCCCTTGGGCCGAACCGAAGAAACAGTATTATTTGACCATTACAAAGGAAAGACTTGGGCTGGCAAATGGGCAAACTTCAAAGTAGATTTACGCAACTATTCTCGCGGCAATTTGGTTATGGAATTTGATGTTGAAGAAAAGCTTTTAGGTTTTGCCATTCTCATCAAGGGTCCAAAAGCATATATGCTATACTTCAGCCGCCATAATACCTCAGATTATCAACTGCTTGGAGAGTATCAAGGAAGAGCCACGCAGGCAAAAGTAGTGCAAGCCCAGATAAAGCAACCCGATGGTAAGTCCCTTACCCAGTATCATCTAGTCATACCTATCCAGGAGCTGCTTGATTCTGGTATTGAGGTAACCTCACAGATTCATTTCTGCCACGGAGCCGAACAAGACGGAGTGCGATTAAATGACCACAATGTCAAGCTGTCCCGCGAACCCACAGTCTTTATAGAGACAAATACCCAAACAAAAGAGGCATTAACAACAAGCATGGGCTTAGGTGCGGTGGTGGGGATGATTTTCTTGGCTCTTGCCGCGGCTCCGGCTATGGCTGGAGAAATTAGCGCGTCAGAGACACCTGAGCCTACCGCAGGCACAATCGGTATTGTGGCTCTGATAATAAGCGTAGTATCAATAGCTATAGCTTTGTTTGTAATAGCGCCAAGAATAGATCCAGGTAGGCCAAATAAGAAAGATACTAAAAAACATAAGAATGATGTTGCTTCGCGAAGAAAATTCGTTAAGAAGACAATAGGAGCCATTTTCTTCTTATCGCTTGCTGATTTAGAAGACCTCATTGCCGGAGATTTAGCCCCGAACTTTTCTTCCAGTGAATTTACATATCCAGTAAGTTTATATTTGGTGGGAATGTTACAGCGGCTAAGAAATAAACTTGGAAAGCTGATCAGAATAGGTAAAGAAAATAATGGAATGTTCTGGGCGTATATTAGCGTAGAAGGAGCAACTTTTGAAGAAGTTAAGAAAGCAGCCCAGAAAGTAGGATTTACTGAGGTTGCCAAAGTAGCAGTGGGCGAAAAAGAATATATTAAAGTCGCGGTTACCATACCTCAAGAATTTAGAGAGATGGATGAGTTTCAGCGCGCAAACTATGATGAGATCTGGAAAATGATTGATGGGATACTTAAGAAAACCGATGGATATATGTTTACTAAAGAAGGCGCAGTTAAGTTAGAGTATAAAAAATTCTACACGCACCTTATTTATCTACTGTTATCCACTCCGATTAATGAATCCGACTTGAAAGCGCGCCAACAGGTGGTAACCAGACGCGGAAAGTTAGTTGATGGCGTAGGCTGTGGCTGGTGGCAGATTGAGCCAAAGACAGCAATTTCTTTTCTTAGGATAGAGATTCCTAATCTGGAAGAAAAAGAATTCAGTACGGTAACGCTGAAGCAACACACAGTTATAAAGGGTGATTCGCTCTGGAAAATTGCCCAAAGATATGGTTCTACACCAGAAGCAATTAAGAAAGAGAACGATTTAAAAGGTGAAGATCCGGTATTGCAGCCTGGCCAGGAGTTAAGAGTGCCGGTTTATAGCGTAGAGCATAGATATCTTGATGCTTTAGCGGGGTATGCGGGGATAACCAGAGAAGAACTTTTAGCCCTGACAGAAGGAAAAACCAAGCCCCTGCTTCAGACCAACGATGAATTTTCTTGCACTTTTACGAGATTGATTTATAAGGCCCGCGCGGACGAAATGATTAAGCGCTTGCCCACACAACAAGAAATTAGAGAGACGGTGATAAATGACCTTAAATATAGACTGAGCCGTAAGCCCACAGAAGAGGAGATTAGAGAAGAGATTGAAGTCAAGTTTGCCCAGTTGGTAGCCCAGATATGGCATAAGGCATTTAATGGCAGCAATAAGGATGTAGAAAAGAAGCAACTCCATTTTATTGAGCGAGTGACCATGCCCAAGTTTAAATTAGCGAAATTTATCGTTTCCATAGCAATTGCATTTATCGGGCTGGGCTCGGCGGGTGCTCAGGCCGCAAGTGCCCCAGAGGTAACCTATCACGCAGGTTTTAGATTCGAGAGCCTGGTTCTTATCGCGTTGGGCATAATTATTGTGTTCTTGGTGCAGGTAAGGAGAGAGGTGAAAGTATTAGAAAGATTGCGTGAGGAGTTAGAATCTGAGGAAGCAGAATCCGTGAAGGCAGAATCTCCCGCATCAGAAGTTGCGGTGGTAAAATCTCCCGAGTTAGAATCTGAGCCGCAGATTGAGAATTATACTATATCTACTCTCTGGAAAGGATTTAAAAAGACGCTAAGGACAGGCTCAATGGTAACGGCTATAGTTGCTGTTTTTGCCGTAATATTGTTGCATTCCTTCCCTGGTTCTCCAATAAATCCCGCGTCCACTAATTGGTTCCGCACGCCGCTACTGGTTGTTTTCTTAGCTTCTACAGTTTTAACCATAATTTTCGTGGTTGCCCGGATAAGCGCAGGAATATTAGATATAGGAGTCAGAGTAGTAAAGATAGGAGTCGTATTGGTAGGAATAGGAATCAAAGCCGTGAAGAAGGTCATTGCAGCGATACCAGCTGTGGTTAAGTTAATCATCAGTGTTGTTTGTGTTTGTATAATACTAATTGTTTCTTTACCCTATATAGTTTTGCTGGGAATTTCTGGTTTGGTTAAGATAGGAAAAGCAATATTAAAGAAGATATGGGAAGAAAAATATAAAGTGACGGGATTTGTTTTGGGTATATTGTTGGTAGTGTTCGTTCATAAGATATTCTTAAAAATAAAAGAAAACGCGGCAAGAAATATCCAAAAGGATGTTCCGCGCATAGTTGTACCCAAAGATAGTGTCGCCGCTAAATCATACCAAGAACCTAACTTAGCGCGAGCTGAGCCGGAAGCCAAGCGGACTACAGGACTTGCCCCTCCCATGCCAATGTCTTATTCAGAACTTGAAAACCATATTTTACGCGCGCTCAGAGAAATGGAAAAAGATAGCCGGGTTGGCTTAAGAGACTTAGCCAAGGCAGGGGCTGCCTTCCTCAACGAAGATAATTCTACCGGGCCATATCAAATGGAAAAATCCTTGATTGCCCAATGGTTGGTGGAGAAGAAGGGTTACAAGCAAGATAAGATAACTGAGGCAGATATTGACCGCGCCGTGGCCCATTTTGCTGATGAGATTGCCAGATGGCATATCGATAATTTATTCCGCTATGTGGAAAAAAGATACGCGGGTTATATCTACACTGATGAGCAAAAAATGGTGGCGGCTTTATCCCAGTGGACGCATATACCTCAATCCATAGAAAGAACTATAGTGGCGCGGGCAATCTGTAAAGCCGCAGAAATATACGGTATAGATGTGGATTTGATAAGTCTGCGCGATGATAATGAGTATGCTAAGGGCCTACTGGAAGAAATTGCTAAACAAGCAGGGGTTGGTTTAGAGGATAAGGATATCTATCGCGAGTATTCTTTAAGAGCAGACCGTAATTATAGAATAGAGTTTGATTATAATCCGGCAATAGAATATCCTGACAGGATAGAAATTATCTTGGTTAATAAAAAGGCAACTTTATACCTAAATAGCTCATCGCGGCCAGCAAATGAAACAGTATATAGTTTTGTCAGAAAATATATAGTTGATGACCAATATATGCCGCCTGAGGTTTGGATTTCTGTAGAGCGTCCTTATAGAGACAGACTCAGGCAAGCTGCCAGAGATATTCTTTCACGCAAAGAGTTCAATCTTTCTTCTTACCCGCCACCGGTGAGGTTACAGTTATCCCCAGAAAATAAAGCATATCGCCGCATTAGACTTGATTTAGGTTTGCTGGAAACAGCAGAAATAGGGAAAGTTCTCCTGGAAGCAGTGGGTGGCCAGCAGAATTTAATTCCCAGCGCAGAGGAAGTCATCTTTCAAGACCCAAATAGTCTTTTACGCGCACTGAACCGAGGTGCGAATATTTATGGGAGAATAAAGCAGGCGGCCCCGGAGCATCAGATACCGGTTCAGGAAGTAAATGAACCGCCTACTATATTTATACGGTTGCAGAGAAATGCGGGCAAGGTATATATCAAAGAGACATTGGTTAGTTTAGCTGGCTTTGCCACCGCAGTTGGCATGTATGCCTTTGATATTATCCATATCCCTACTTGGTTAACCCGCGACCTGATACAGGAATTGGCAGGATGGCTGGTAGGAACCGTATTATTAACTTATTTTGGCCTTAAAGTACTAAGGGCTATTCAAGGCAGTAAACAAGATGCAAAAACTCCCTCTAGCACCTTACCTTTGATTATTGGCGCAGCGGGCTGGGATGCTTTGGCTAAAGATTCAACAGCGGTTACGCAAGAAGCAAGTGTTATAGGGCTATCAGGTAGTGTTTGGGCAGGCATAGCGATAGCAATTTTTGTCCTTATGGGAGTTATAGCTTATCTTCTTGAAAAATATCAAGATAAAGACCGAATCGATCTTAGGATATCCGAGGTGACCACGATTGTCAAGAAGGCATTAAGAATAAGTAGAAAAAGAGCCAAAGAAATCACTGAACAGGTTTTCCAAGAGGGAGGAAAGGGCATTAATAATTATCAAGCTGTGGGCAGGGCAGTAAGGTTTTACCTGAAACAGCGTAGCCACGCTCGCCTCAAAAGATTAGCCATTATATTGCTTTCGGCCGCTACTGTAACTGCCCTATTCCTTTTGAAAGGCGGTGCTGCAGTTCCAGCACTGCGGCAGGTAAACTTAAGCAGAAATGAGATAATCGCAATAGTAACTGTGGGTATAATTTTATTTTTTTCTGGCTGGCTCTATAAAAATCAGGATATAAAAAATGATATAAACCATCTCGAGCAACGAATACGCGAAGTGGCAAAGGTTGTCAAGAGAGTATTTGGAATGAGAATAACCTGGAAACAAGCTATGCGATATAGTAAACAAGCTTACCAAGACGGAAAAAGTAATATGGATTTTAATGAGGCGGTTGGTCGGGCAGTAACACTTAGCGTGATAAAACCGAGTCACTTCAGTCTCAAGAGGTTAATTGTTGGTGCAATGACTATAGGTATTTTAGGCGCTTTATATTTTTACTTTGACGATATCGTATCAACAATTCACGGTATCAAAGCAGCCCATGGTTTGGGTGAGATTTTAAAGAGCCCTCTGGCATTAATACCGCCTATTGCTCATTTAATCGCGCATATTGGCGGGGGCACAATTTGGTCTTATCTAGGTATTGGGGGTATTTTATTCAAGATATTTAGTCCAAAGAAGAAAGAGGTCTTCTTTGGCTTAACCCAACAACAGATATTGGTGATAGTGGCAATTATTGGAATAGTATGGCTTTTGTATTATTGCCTTAAGCACACATCTAATAGGAGAACTTCTTGGGTACTCATTATTGGCGCGGGCTTGGGTGTTTTGGCTTCTACTTTGTTAGGTGAACCTAAAGCAAGTATTGGCTTTTTAGCCGCGATGATACCGCTAGTGCCTGCTAACGCAGAAGGGAGCGAGGGAGACGTTGGGCGTGACATAGAGTATATAGCCCTTTTGCGGGCAAAGAGGCTCTATAGCGAAGGCAAATATAAAGAGGCTATTCGTGCAGCAAAAAATATTGTCAACTCAAAACGTTATGCTCAAGATTTTGCTACTCAGCTTCTCTTGGGCAAGATATTCTTAAGAGAAGCTCAAGCTCTATTATCTGGCAGAAAAGCTAATGTTGGGTTACTCAAGAGAAAGATAGGGAGGGCAGTAGGATTCTTAGAGCAGGGGCGTAGTCTTTTAGGAAATAGTCGCAAAGAGCCAGAGAATATCCAGAAGCGGCAAGAGATCAGCTTTGAGTTGGGTATGGCATATTTAGCCTTGGCGGATTTGCAAAATAGTAATTATATATCAGAGCATATCGCAAAAATAAAATTGCTTAAAGATGCGGTCCCTTTACTTGAGTCTGCAAGTAAAGGCGATGCTGTAGCAGAGGTTTATTTACAAGAGGCGAAATATAAGTTAGAATCCGCCCAAGCTGAGCAGCTTTGCGTTCAAGCCGGGGCGTTTAGAAAAACGAATAGCACCTTCGAAGCCTTAGAAATCTATCGGGTGGCTTCGGATAAGGCATATAAGATTCCTCTGCTTAATAGGGCGATTAGCTCAGATTTTCAAGAGACCTGCGTAACTTATGGCGGCGATCTTTTAGAAAAAGGAGAGGTTGCTGAGGCCACAGAAGTTTGGGAAACTACTTATAACCTTCCTGATCTAAATCCCGTTGATAGTATAGCTATTCTTGCGGGATTAGCTAGGGCTCACGCTAGCGCAGGTAATATCAAAAAAGGAATCGCTGTAGCTGAAGAAGCGCAAGGTTTATATATGCATCAGGTAGGGATTTTGGGTGCAGATAATCCGATAATTCTGTATTCCTTGGCGGATATTCTTTATTACACTGCAGAGAATTATGGTAAAAACGGAGAAGCTGAAAAGGCGATCATTATATTTGACCAAGCCGCCAGATATTATGAGTATATCGGGACTCCATTAGCCAGAGAAAAAGCGCAAAAGGCAAAAGAGAAATCAGATGCATTGCTTGATGAGGGGATACAGGCCCAACAGAACCGCAGGCGGCAAAATCAAAATGGCGCAAAACATAACCCTGATGCCGGCTCGACTTTATTTAGCTTGCTTCCCTGGTTAATAATTAGTGTTTTAGCGGTTTTGATTTATATGTATCATGATAAGACAGCAGGCGAAAGATTCTTCGCTATGGCGGCGATTATAACAGGTGTGCTTAACCCGGACGAAGAACCCATTAACGAGATAAACTCTATAATTTCAGGCCTTGAGAGCATATTAAAAGAAATACCATTAAATAATACAGCAGAAAAAAGAGAAGACCTTTGGGATTCTTATAAAGCGGGGCATCTCCAAGCCGAAGAAATACTTGAAGAGCAACAACGAAAAATGAATCCGGAACAATTCAAAGATAATTTTGCCAAAGTAATACTTAGGCTTGAGGAATTAAAACCGGAAAAAGTAAAACCCACTTTTCAACCAGCTGCCACCAATATGACAGAGACAATAGAGTTACAGCAAAAAATTCTCACAGGAACAAAACAGCTTCAGCAGGTAGCAGCGCAACTAATACAAGCAGGTAATGTTAACGCTAAGGATAAGATTAAAGAAATGGTCGGAAAGTTTGTTGTAATTTATTCTGAGCTTTTGAGGATATCCGATAAATTAAAGAGTATACCAGAAGCAGAAGAAGTTCGTAAATTACTTTTGGAAGAATTAGGAAAATATGAAAAGCTACACAATTGCATTACTACTGCTCAAACCATAGCCCAAGCCAAAAAAGATAGGAATGGAATTCCTTCCGTTTCTGGAGCACAAGCCGCAGGACCCAAGATTAGCAAGGACGTTATAATAGTGGAGTTGGAGGAGTTAGGAAAACAAATCAGGCAAGCAATAGACCAAGCCAACTGGTCGCAGGCTAAGGCTTTATTGGAAGATTACGAAGCTTTATTGAAAAACTATGAGAGAGGATCGAATAATCGTCCAAAGCTTGGCAAGAAACATATGCAGGGTTATAGAGACTATTTGGATAACTGTAGAGCGGCAGTAAAGGCACGCCAGCGCCCCAACGGCTTTACCTGGGTAGATAAGATGGTTCCTTGTCTGGCTGGCGCAGGGGTGGTATTAGCGTTGGCTGCGTGGGCAGTTAAAGCATATGGCACAGCTGCGCTAGTGTCGGTAGTGGCTACGCTTCCCTGGGTCTGGATTGTTGGGGTTATAGGAACAGTGGTTGCGGTAGTCGGGTTAGTTAAGATATTAAGCAAGAAATCTAAAATCTATCTTAACGGCCAGTCGCTAAAATTCTTAAGCGGTTTAAGAGCCCCTTACGCAGATTTAATACCCAAGATTGAAGCATATCTTGCTAAAGAATCTCTGCTTGAAGGACCTAATGCAGTCTTATTCGGGCGATTGGACAAGATAAACAGGATATTAGCAGAATTGAAGGCGGATGTTAATAGAGTCGCTGAAATTGATAAGGAAGATGTCTTGAAACGAATTGGCAAATTAGAGAATCTTGCAAATAAGCTAAGCGAGAGAATAAACCGAAACTCCGAATTAAATAACTCTTTATTAAAACAAGACGTTCCTTCCTCGGCTGAATGGTTAATGTACACGGTATTCAAGGGTTATTACGAATGGATTAAGGAATATTTGCTTTCGCACAATAATCAGCAGCCTCTATCACAGGAAAGAGAAAAGAAGTTCATGGGAATACTCATAGCTTACTTGTTCAAAGAAATGGCGAGAGATTTCAATGAAGCAAAAGCTGTGGAGCTTGCCAAAGGAACCCTTAGTTGCGAAACATTGAAGAAATTATTGGGCACTGTCAGAGGAGATACGGCGAATATTTCAGAGATGGAAATTAGCGCTGGCCGTCAGAAAATCATTGATTCTGTATTAGCAGAAATAAAATGCAGGCAGTATCTCTCCACCAATGCCCACATTGCCAGAGATTACACTTTAGCCCTGAGATTTTTAGCCAAGATTTGGCGCAGAATAAAGATGGGCCGCGAAAAAGCCGCGCAGAAAGAGATAGCGATTAAGCAGAAACTCGCAGAAATCAGAAATACTTTCAGGAGGCAGTTATTAGATTTACAAACAGTTATGTCGCAACTGCGTAATACCTTCACGGCGTTAAGAGAGGATATTGTAGCGCCGGTTAGGATGCCGCGCTTCAGCCCATTAAAAATTGCTGCCGGCATAGCTGTGGCAGCGGTAGCGCTTGTGGGTTTTGCCGGCATTACCCATGCTTCTACAAACAATAACGCTGCTTCTGGCCAGAATGGCAATAGTCTTTTTGGTTTGGGTGCTAATAATTATTACTTAGGCGGTAATTATGGATTAGCCGGTCCAGATATGTTAGGCAGGCCACTTATAGATTTTAATGAGCTCAATAGGTTACTTGCATCTCTCGGCCATCCTTCCACCGCCCCGCCGGCAGGAAAAATAGAACCGTCCCCAATTATTATAGAAAATGCTGTCTCAAAAGAAAACTTGAAATTGCACGTGGAAAACTTGGCTAATATTGGCGAGAGAAAGACATACACGGAAGATGTTAACAATATTAAAGCGGCCGAAAAATATATAGTCGGTCAGTTAAACGCATATGGATTAAAACAGACAGAGGATCAGATTAAGAAGGGATACACCTTGCAGAGATTTACTATACAGGGATATAAAGTGCGCGAGCACGACTTTAAGCGCACGAGCCCAAGTGATATGAAATATCTTTCAAGTAATTGGGGTACTCTTATAGACGATCCTACTACTATAACGGGAGAATTGGTTTTGAGATCCGGAGGTCATGGATATCATTTAAATGCGATCAAAAATGACTTATCTGCATCATTAGCGCCAGAAAGGGGAACTGCAGAGCTTTCTGGACAATTCGATTTTGAGAAGTTCAAGGGAAACCTCCCAGAACTTAACCTCCCAAAGCTATTTTCGTGTGAGTTGGTTGATAATTCTTTAATTGGCGCAGCAACTAATATTATTGTAAGGATTCCAGGGACAAAGCATCCTGATAAGAAAGTTATTCTTGGCGCTCATTATGACTGCGAGGGTGGGCCAGGGGCTAATGATAATGCTACAGGAGTTGCCGCTTTATTAGAAGGCGCAAGAATTCTTTCCCAATTTAGTTTTGAAAATACTATTGAAATTACCTTCTTTACCGGAGAGGAAGAAGGTGATTTAGGTAGTAAATTCTATTTAGAACAATTGTCCGAACAAGAAAAGCAAGACATCCTTGGAGTATTTATCGTGGATATGATTGGAAATAATCAAGGAGAAAAAGAAACGGCTGGACTAGAAAACATTGATTTGATGTATGATAAGGGTAATCCAGAAGTATCTAAAGAGCTGATTCAAAGAGCCTCCGACGCTATAAGGGAGCATGTTCTTGATTTGGCCGTGAAGATTTCTCCTGATTCCGGTTATGACAGCGATGATGATGAATTCCAGAGAGAAAATATTCCTACAATAGTCATTGCCGAAGATACAGCAGAAGAGCTGAGAGCAGAAAATACATATTTTAATGGGCCAAAAGATACAGCCGAACATATAGATTTCGAAGGATTCTTCCCTAAGGCAGTAAAAACAATCTTAACTGCTGTTGCTTCTGAAGCTAATCCAGCACTCCCGGCCATGCCCAAAGAAAAACCGATTGTCGAGGATTCGAACACGGCCATTAACTCCGGTATAGGCAAACAGCTAGCCGCCCAAACCGTTAAAGACATAGAAATTAAATCCGATGCAAATAATAGCCAGATTAATCCGACTAATCAAGAAAATGTTGTTAATCCGCAGGTAAAAGCTTATGATGCCACCGCCCCGCCGGCAGGAAAAATAGAACCGTCCTCAACCACAGTAACCCCGCAGGTTGAGGGGCTTAAAGCCAAATTAGCTAATCTCGAGGCAGAACTGGCTCAGGAAACAAAGGCGCTTGGGCAGGACCAAGAGCAATTAAAGAAATATGAGCAGGAAAAGACACGGATCCTTAAGCAATTAGGGGAGTTAAAGAAAGCAAAAGAGCCGCAGCCTAAAGTAGAACTGCTTGAAGCAAAAGCAACACCTCTTCAATTCCAACCTGTAACTATTCAAGATAGACAATTATTAGTAGCTGGTAAACCCTACCAAATTCGTGGCGTAACTTTATCCACTGTTCCTCGCGGTCAAGACCGTCAGAATTTAGTATTGAATTTAAGTTCAGTAAAAATAGAAAACATCAAAAAGATGGCAAATGCGGGAATAAATACTGTGCGCACCTATGTTCCAGCGGAAAAAGATTTATTAGACACTTTTGCACAGCACGGCATCAGAGTGATTGTGAACTTTCCTAATTACGATGACAGATTTAGTCCGGGAGCGGATATTCAAGGAGGCGGCTACAAAGATTATATAAGAAGATTTAAAGCGCATCCGGCAATCTTAATGTGGGAGTTCGGTAATGAATATAATTATCATCCTGAGTGGTTTGGCGGAAATGTAAATAATTGGTATCCGATATTAGAAAATGCAGCTAAGACAGCACGACAGTTAGATTCTCGTCATCCCGTATCAACTGCTCATGGTGAAGTGCCTGAGGCAGAGATTGTGAATAAGTGCCCATCGGTGCAAGTTTGGGGTCTGAATATGTACCGTGGTATAGATATTACTTCTGCTTTTGAACAGTGGCGTGAGATTTCCAATAAACCGATGTATATCTCGGAGACAGGCATTGATTCCCTTAATGATGCTGAAGCAAAAGAAGATGAAGATGCTCAGGCCAAGGCAAATGTGGCGATATGGGAGGCGATTGATCAAGGTAAAGATATTTGTGCGGGTGTAACCTTTATGACTTGGCAGGATGAGTGGTGGAAAGCAGGCAATCCCAAACAACAGGATAAGCACGGAATTAGCAGTCTGTCGGGACCCAATGCAGGAGACCGTTTCTCGGAAGAATATTGGGGATTTGTTAAAATTGATGGCACACCCAAGAAGGTTCTTACAGCAATGGCTCAGGTTTGGGCGCCAAAATCCGAAACCCTTGAGCCCCAGAGCAACGATATTTTGCACCTTAGTTATCCCGACGGAAGGCCCATTCAGTTTGCCGCGGCAAGTAATGATGCCCTTGTATTAGGCCAGCTTTTATCCACTGTAGCAATAGGGGAGAGTAATGAAGCACTCAAGTGGTTGGAAAATAGTATCTGTGCTGATAGCGGCTTGCCTTATAGTTTCCAAGTGCGCAAAGGGCAAGAAAATAAAGTTTATCAAGAGATAGGCCCAACCAATACTGTAGAGGCAATTATCGAACGCCTTATTGTCGCCTATGGGTTAGAAATTTATGACGGTGCTTGCTGGCAGATGGCTTTGATCGCCTCAGACAACAAGGACAATGTGGCAAAGGCAAGCGTTCCGGTTGAAATCTATTGGAGAGGTTCTGTTTTAGATTCTATTCGAGCTGGTTTTCAGAAAGGGAGCAAAGTCCAAGAATTTATCTACGATAAAGATAATCCGAATACCATCTCCGGTTATTTCCGCGATAAAGGGAAAAGAGGCTTTATCTTCAGGATTATATCGGCTGACGGTCGGTATAATTTAGCCGACCCGCTTGACAATAAAACCGAAATGCAAGGATTCCCCACTTGGCCGACCATTCACTGGGAGGACTGGAAACCGATTGCCGGAGAAAATGCCTGGGTAACCATGGCTGCCTTGCAGCTTTATCACGCCAAATATTACAATATCAAGACCGAAAATTATAATCCCGCTCCCAAGGACTCGGTTGAGCTTGCGTTGGCAGAAGAGATTGCTCGGGCAGCAATGTTACTTCAGTCTGACGTAGGCGGTATTCGTATGGCGCCTATAGGAACGCATTATACGGATGCGGATACAGAACGTAGTTGGTATTATAATGAAATCTCTACAGAAAATAATCTTTCCTGGTATGCCGCATTTAGAATGTTGCATCAGGCAACCGGCAAGGGAATCTATAAAAATGCTATGGGAAAGATCGAAAACTATTTTAAGCAGGCTTGGGATTCTAATGCCAAGACGTTTTACCAGGGTATGCATTGGCAGGAAGGTAGGTTCTGGGGAGGTAAATGGACAGTTAATAAAGAGCACTTTGCCACCGACTGTCAGACTTGGGCTATAGCTGTGCTAGGGCCAAAACTAATTGATTCATGGTTTGGTGAAGGTTCAGCCATGAAGATGTGGGAGGGAACTAAAAAGTTGGCAGGTTATTACTTAAATGAGAAGCTTTGCGGTGTTGGTTTTACCAGCGAACACGATCGTCTTTCCATTGAATGGACAGCCGGAGCTATTTTAGCCAGCCGCACGCTTGCCGACTACTATCAGAAAACCCATCCTGACTGGGCAAAAGAGGTAAAAGAAGACGAAAAATCTATGCGTCAGGGCGTAGATGCATATAAGTATCAGGTTGCCCCTGATAAAGTAGCCTACTCTTATAGTTCAAGGCGCGGGCCTATACCTTTTGGCTGGAATTCACATTCACCGGATGTGTTGAGCACTACTTCCACTTCCTGGATGTATCTAATAGATAAGGACTTTAGTCCCTTCGTGCTGGGCGGCGGAAAAACTGAACAAAAATCCGAAACCCTCATCCCGCAGAGTAAGGTTTTGCCAAATCAGCCCCAGCCAGTGATGTTTGGGCAAGAGGCGGCTACCGTGATTAAGCCTGAATCTAATGGTGTGTTGGTGGCTGCTGATTCAGAAAAGGTCACGCAAGCAGGAATGGAGAATCCTCACATTAGAGGTCCTCCTAAGACAAAGCAACCCGGATGGTTTAAGCGTTTTGCTCAAAATATTGCGGTTAATACTGGATTTCGTATTGGTTCAGCCTTCAATTCACTTATCTCTCCTGCTATATCCGAGCAGAAAGCCCTTGAATTTAAGGGTTATCCCACTGCAGCTGCCAATGCTGCCTATAATGCTGCTTTGGCGACAATGTTGGGAGTTGTGCCTCAAACCGAAGCAGAACTGAAAGCAAAACTTGATGAAGTTGAGAAAAAGATAGCCGAGGCCAAGGAGTGTATTGCCCAAAGAGAGCTAAGGATTCAGGGATTAGAAAAGCAAATCCAGGATATCCAACAGCAGATTCAAGCTATTGCAGGCCTACCGCAGTCAATTGGTAATAGATTAGATGATTTGGTTAATTTGGCTAATAAATGGCTGGAGCCAGAAGAGGGCGCTAACCTTCAAGTTGGTATAAACCAGGTGATTAACGAGATAAATAAAAATAGGGCAATTGAGCCGCAAAATCCTGAAGAGAAAAGCAGGAAGGCGCTGAGAGAAAATGTATTGACCCGCCGCTATGAAGTATTAAAGGCAGAGCAGGAACTGGCAGAAAGAAAAGCAAAAATAGATAAGCAGCAGCAAGAATTAGAAGAAAAAAATAAAAAATTAAGAGAATCGTTGGAGAGGTTCGATAACCTGACTTGGGTTTCACAAGAAAAATATCAGAAGGCGATAGAGGGCTATCTGTATAGTTATGGGATGGCGAGGTTCTTTGGCCCGGAGAGATTAGCAGGCGCAAATCTGGCAGAACAGAAGAAGATAAATTTCAAACAACCCAAATCCAATCTCTTTATTGGCATAGGTTATCAATATTCTCCTATTGGAAGCATCTTTTCTCAGGAACTGGGCAGTAACTTTATGCTGAGTTTAGCCGTACCCAGTCAACTCCAAGAACCAGCTAATCTGGTGCAGATGGGCTTAGGAGTAGCCCAGAAGAATGTAACTCCTTTAACTTATGTTTTCCTTCCCGAGGCAATATTGGGGGTGCGCAATCTTCTGCTGGATAATGAATTTGACCCTGAAGGAAGAGACGAAGGAAACGGCGGAGTATGGCTTCCCAACGAAGCTGAATTTTTCGGATTATTGATTAAAAATCGATTTATTCCTAATTCTGAGATTGATAATCAAGAACCGAGAGAATTGCAAAAAGTAGCCGATTACTTAGGCCTGACCCCGGCTAGGATTATCAAATCTATCCCCGAAGAAACCTTGGGAAGATTTCCGCTTATAGGTGGACTCTTTGGCGACCCGAATAATCAAGCGCCTTGGGAAAAAGCAGAATATCAGGCGGTTGTAAAATTTGGCAAGAATGCAATATTATTTTCCCGGCTGGCGCCGCAGGATATGGACAGAAACCATCTTTATATGATTAAACGCAATGGTGAATATGCCGAAGGATATTTTTATGATTTAACGAACTTAAAGCAACCGAAGAAATATTTAGCCTTTCGTGAGAGGTGGTTCTACCAGCCCGAAGGATTTGCTGAGCCATTGACTAAGAAATTCTGTAAGAAATTCGGCCTTTGGTTAGAGGAAAATAACGTTTATATCATTCCTTCGGCCTGGATGCTGGATAACCTAGAGAAACAATGTATGATTTATAGCGGTGAGGATCATGAAGGCCGCACTATATTTGGCGGAGTAGTTAATCCTATTACCGGTGATGTAGAAAAGATATTCTATTCGCCTTTTAACATGCCTCTAAGCGCTCTACAGGAATTGCCAGAGCGCACGCAGATGAATTTAGACCTGTGTAAGAAAGTGAATACAGAAGTTCTTCCCTATGTCTATGGTTATCGCCAGGACAAAACACCCATTTTAGGAGTGGCAATTTATAGCCCAGTGGCTAGCCAATATAGTTATTGGATGCAGAGAAAGATGTACGGTGAAGAGTGGCAGCAGATTAAGGCAGATTTGCTTATCTTTGACACCGAACAGGGCCAAGATATTCTGACGTTGAAATTTTTAGGTTCAACACCTATTTTTGATGAGTTAAACCAAATTTCTCAGTATCAAAAGAGCTTAAAAGAAAGTTTATCTTTGGATACTAAGGTAAAAGATTTACCTGCGGATATCAAAGTAAAGATTGGCGATACCGAGTTTATCTGGCCGCAAGACATAAAGATAATCCCGCAAGATATCATAGGCAGCAAGGGGCGCATCGGAGTTTTAGTCCCTAAACCCGATAGTCTCACCGGCCTACCTTTAGCCAGAGTAATTACGTCTTATGGCACTGCTTATCTTTATACTCCCGAAGAAGTGCGCAAGTTAAATATTCAATTGCTGGAAGATGGCCAGAAGGCAACTATCAGTTACAAAGACAAAGATAGAAATAATGCCGAGATAGCCAGGATAGATATCCAGAATGAACCCGGCAAGCCGCAAGTAGCGATTCTTAGGTCAGGTTTTGGTTTAAAGGAGGGCGAATTTGGCGTTGTAGAATACGGAGTAAATGCGGAAGATATTTATAAAAAGATGCAAGAAGAAGGCGTTTTGTCTGCTGAGATTACTGCCGATGGCAGGCTAAAAGTCTACAAAGATAGAGTTCCTTTTACCCAAGAAGTTAAGAGGGAGCAATTTAAACCAGAGACCACAGATACATTCAATTATTCTGTGCTTTCGCAATTGGATTTTACTGACCTCAGCAATTTGGATAGACAGTTAGCCGGTGTAGGGATTAACTTAGATAGCCAGATGCAGGAGAGGATTAACCAGCTCAAGGCCATTCAAGAGCAGTTAAAAGTCCAAAGAGAAGAATTTATTAAGGCGCAAACACAGTTTGAGAAAGATAAACTTAGTTGGTTAAATACGGAAAAGAAATTAAGAGGCACATCTTTAGAGCAGACAGGAAGGTCATTCAATGACCTGATGCGTTCTTTAGAAGAACTGCAGATTAAGATGGATTCTAAGCTCTATATCTATCAATGGATAGACCAGATTGCCTTGGAAATGGATAAGGTTTATAAGCAGTTATGTAAGGAGATGGAAGCCCGCGCTAAAGAAATCGGCCCGAAGGCAGCAATGAAAGAATTATTGGATAAATATTTTGCCTTTCAGGAACAAAAGGTGCAAGAACTTATTGATAAACTTAAGGACTCCACAGCCGATTTAGAGGCGCGCCTAAAAGAGGCAGAGGAAGGATTAGCGCAGTTAAAGAATATAGGCCAATCAATGGCTAATCCTTATGAGGTAAAAGATAGCTGGATTACTGATACCCAGACAAAGCAAGCCAATGCCGAAAGCGAACTCAATTATTGGAATAGCGAAATAAGCGAACCAGTAAGCAATCCCTATGACGTCAAAGACAATTGGATAACCGATACCCAGACAAAGCAAGCCAATGCCGAAAGCGAACTCAATTATTGGAACACCGGGCCAGAGGATAATCTTCGGCTTATCCCTATCAATCCCGTTGACGGCCATCCCGAAGTTCCTACTGTAGCGCAAGTAAGAGATTATTGGTCAAACGATGACCACTTAGCCGGTGCCAAACAAAAGATGGGAAGATTAGCCAGAATTCAAAATGAAGACCTGCCTTATTGGCAGAAAGAATACAACAGCCCCAATGCTACGGATGAGCAGAAGGCAGCAGTGCAGTCAATGATAGGCAGTTTAAATACCGAACTTAGTTATGGTAATGCAGTTTTAGATGAAGCCAATAGGGATGCACGTTATCAACAGACCCTTGGCGCCTTTGAGACTATTTCAGAACTAATCGCCAGAAAGAAGGCGATAAGGAGTCAAGAGATTAATCTTTGGTCACAAAGGTTAAATGCCCTGGATGCTTTAAGGGACCTCTTAGTTTCCGGCTATAAGAATCTTAAGATTATTCCCATCAATCCCGTTGCCGGGCATCCGGAAATTTATACTGTAGCGCAAATAAGAAAATACTGGTTAAGCGATGACGACTCCCCCGATGCCACCCAGACGATGGGAAGATTAGCCAGAATTCAAAATGAAGAGACGCCTTATTGGCAGAGGCAACAGACTATATTTAATAATTATCCTGCGGCAGTGCAGGCATTTCAGAAGATAATGGATAGTTTAACCTCAGAGCTTGCTTATGGCAATGCCGTATTGGAGGAAGTTAATCAAGATGAACAATATCAGCTGACTGAAGGTGCTTCTGAGAGTATTCAGCAATTAATTGCCAGAAAGAAGACCATACGCACCCAAGAAATTGAAGTCTGGAATAACCGGATAGATTCCCTCCAGGCAATCAAGGCTTTAGTCTTGCCCAGTTACAAAGGTCTGCCGCTTTTCCCGCTTCAGCAACTCACAGATGACCCCAACACAGCCATTGATGAATCTAAGATACACACTATACCAGAAATAAGAAGATATATCTATGAGGATGACCAGGATCCGACTTATACCCAGAAGATGGGTCGTTTAAACAGAATTACTGAAGAAACGAACTATTGGAAAGGAGCCTTAGCACATGGAAAACATGAAGAATTAGCCAACCGTTGGATAAATAATCTGGCCGCAGAAAGAGAATATTTAGTTAATTACTTAGTTCCGGAATTAGCCAAAGATGAGCAGTATCAACTCACTGATGGCGCCTCTGAGACGCCGGCTGAGGTAGTGGCGCGCAAGATACCTAACCGCGAAAAAGAAATCGCTATTTATACTGAACGCAAGACGCTCATCGAAGAAACACAAGGCGCGTTAGAAGAATATTTTGGCGATAAATTAGAGAAACTTAAACTATATCAGAATTGGATTAGAGAGCAGGTAGAGCAAGCCTTGGTCACAGTAGAAGCGCGCTCCGGATTTGGCCGTACGCCTTGGAATAGGATAATGCAAGACCTGCATAGCATGGCAGCGATAAATAAGAACCGCTTAGAAGCCATCAGCCAGATAAATAAGGCAAAGCAAGCTGCTAATAAATCTAAAGAGGCTGCCGAAACGGCTTATCAAGCATACGCAGAAAGTTTAAAGAAATATAACGAGAAGGTGAAGGGCTTAGGAAAGTCAGTAGAAAATTATATAAAAGATAATGGTAACCTACAGCCGCAAGCGCAAGAACGCATTATTCCCCAATTAACCAGCGTCTTTAAGCTCTTAGAGCGCAGTCCGCCTTTGATCGTGAAAGTAGGTGAGAAAATTCTTGTTCCTTCCCGTCCCGATATCCAGCCTTTAATCTTTATGGGAGATATGAAACAGGTTGCCGAAGCAAGATTCTCTCCCCAGCACGGTAAAGAAAGTGACTTCTCCGTCTCCACGCAATTAGCCGCCTATGATTTAGTGAGATTCTTAAATAGTATTGGTATTGATGCTTATGTGGGCTCAGTGCAAGGTAATGCCAAGGATGCTCCTAGCCGCAAATATGTGGTGGTAGGCCTGCGGCTTGAGCCTGAACAGGCAAAATGGTTGAATAATCTTCTCTTTGGCGTAGAAAGCCGGGAAAGATACCTCACCAGTTGGGATGGAGAAAAGGATAAAGAAACCGGCAAGATGGAGAAGAGGAATTATTATCTGATTGTGGATAGTTTTGGTTGGCAGGCCAATGAAAAGATTTATCTGGGCATAACCGGTTTAATAGAAACCGAGGCGCAAGGCAGAAGTAGCGTAGCAGCAGTAGCAGGGACAGTAAGATATGATATGCTTCCGCGCGTGGCTTTGGTTCTTGATGCGGGCGCAGGTATTGCCCAAAGTAAAGAGCCCTCCGGAGCGCGTATCATTGATTTCTTAACTTATGATGTGATAGAAGTATCACCGACGCGCCTGAAAGTCAATGACGCATATAATTATCAGAAGTTAACCGCGGAAATAAAAGTCTATGAAAAAGAATCAAAGAAGGTAATTTTAACTTTGGCTGCCAATAGAATTAGCGAAGGCGTAGATGACCTTTGGGGTAAGAACGAAGAGGTATTTCCATCGGCAGGAGTAAGATTTAATTTAGGAAAGCTTGCTGTGGGCGCAGAGGCAGGCATAGGCACAGAGAGAAAGAGCGTGCAATTTAATTATGACCGGCTCTCTGGCCGTTATGAGGTAGTCTATGGCACTTCTATTTGGGGTTTAAATTATGGGCTCTTGCGCGATACAGGAAATAAGAGAAGCATTGATATTGGCATAGAAAAGATGCCTACCGGCACACAGTATATCTTAAGGGGTACGCAAGGATTTGAGAATGGCGCGGAATTATCTGCCGGAATGAGTGGTTATGGCCCCAGCGCTGGATTAAAGCTGCCGATTACTGCGCCGCTGGAATGGTTAGGTTTATACCATCCCAAAGAGAAAAAAGCAGCCGCTGCTAAAAATGATTTTGCGAAGTTACCCGCAGAATTTAGCCCGGAAGAGTTGTCTTTAATTCCAGAGGAGTTATACGAGAATGGCAGGCCTGCTACGTATGAGTCTTCTGTTCCGGAAATAAAAGAAGGAGTTGTTACGGTTACAGATAAAGGTAACCCCGTCATCTTTGATAAAAAAGCAACAGAGAATTCCCTTAAGGCTAATGAACAATGGGGAATGGCGCTGTGGTTTGATAGGAATGAAGACGGCTTGCTCCTTGAGCCAAAGATTCTCACTGATGAGAGTTTATTAGATTCGCCTAAAGTAAAGAAAGTAAAGACTATTGACGATAAAGGTTTTCTGAAGGCATTGGGCATTGAGCGGATAGAGAAGAAAGAAGGCAGAGTAGATGGCTATTACCTTGTAGGCACAAATTATCGGCTCAGCGGATTAGAAGGCGATGCTCTGGTGATTGTAGGAAAAGATTCCTTAGATAAATCTAAAATTATAGGACTTGTTCTCTCTGGCCAGAAAGCCATTGAGCGGGCGCAACAAGATTTAAAAGGTATAGGTGTAGGTTATAGCTGGACAGAAGGAAGGAAGGACATCACGGATTTAGAAAAAGAAGCCCGGGCAGGCCATATTTGGATTACACCAGTTATCGAAAAAGGTAAGGTAAAATATGATGAGTTAAAGAGGCCGATTTGGCGCTATCAATTAAGGTCAGAGCCCAATGCCGAACCCTCTGACTGCGAATTCGGCCGCGCAGGCTTTGAAAAATTAAGTGAACTAAGCAAGAAATATCTTATTGTGCCGGAAAATGTTCCCGGAGTTACAGATGCCGCCAGGTTAATTTTCGGCGAAAAAGCAGTGGTTGAAAAAATTCAGAAAGGTGAACTGAAATTAGAAGAAGAACTTTATAACAATGACAAGGTTTTGGTGGTTATTCCTAAGATATCAATTGACCCAAGTCCATTTAAAGGCACGCCGATAAATATTCCCGATTATCTTATCGAAAGAGATTTGGCCTTTGAGCGCAGCAATCTCTACTTTGATGGTGAGAGTTTCAATACCGAAGGAAGAGGTAAACTTGTTTTAGCGCTGGTTAGAAAAGTTGACTTTGCAAGAGGTCTTCTGGTTACTGCCATTACTGTGGATACCGAACAAAAAGTCGAGGCTTTAAGAACCAGACAGGTACAAACAAGAAGCTTTACCTGGTTTAAAGATGAAAATGGAAACGGCGAATGGAAAGAAAGCGAGCCAAAAGAAGATTTATCTTTCCCAGCGGATAAATACATTGTTAATGAACAAGGGAAAAGAATAATTAACATTCAGGCCAAAGAAAGGTTAAAGACAGGTTGGCTGCCGCTTCAAGAATTAGGCATATATATCAAGGACCAATCTAACAAGGAACAATTCTATCCCGTAGATTTAAATGCGGCTGGCAAGACAGAGTTGGAAGAAAAGGTTTATCAGAAAAATCTCTTGTTGGCCAGAATAGACAATCCTACGGAAACAAAATGGTATGCAAATTCCGACTTGTCCACTGCCGCCACACGAGCTGAACTGGCCAGAATAATTGATGATGGCGCCGCCTTAATGCGCCTGGGCAAAGATGGGAAAGCCATTCAATATTATTTTCCAAATCAGGACATAAAAATGTCTTCTGTCTTGGATATTGCCACTGCTCAAGTATTTGGTATGCAAGAAGACGGCAGCGGCCCTAATGGCGTATTCCAACATAATTCCAAATACTTAGGAACTTTTACGGCTAAGTATCAAATTGGCTCCCAGGCTTATACCGAAGATTTTAGGCTCTATGGAGCGGAGAAAGGCGGTAACTTTATTGCTTATACCGGCTTGGATTTCTGGGGCAAGGTGATTGTCCGGCCTTTGATGAAAGACGGCCAGATTAAAAGCATTGCTCTGCGCTTAGACAAAATAGATAAAACCGCAAAAGACTTAGGTCAAGAATTATTACAGCAATTAAATGCTCAAGGCCTGAAATTAACCGGCGACGAAGCAATTGAGTGTATCTTCAAAGACTTTGACCGCGACGACGCCTCTGGCAAATACGCCTACACCCTCACCGCCCACCTCGGCTGGGCAGTGACGACGGACAAGAGGATAGAAGGATGCCCAATTATAGTAGATATTCTTAAGGACAAAAATGGGCAATATCAGCTTAAACGCTACTATGCGGTTGACGAAGAAACCGGTAAAGAAACCTGGCGGATTGAGCTAGAGAAATCTTATAAAGGCCAAAAAGGCTTGGCGCATAAAATCTTCCGCGATGCTGAAGAAAATGAAATCGGCACATGGACTTATCAGTATCAACAGTTAGGCGGAGAATTAAGCCAGCAGCCGTTATTTACGACATTTCCTACAGGAGAAGTTGTTAATTATGTTATAGGTTTTCAGCCAAAGACCGCCAGGATAATGCAATCCAGAGAATGGGCGCCTAAGATACTCTCTGGCTTAGACTTTATTAAATATAATTGGATGGAGGATTTGATTAATCCGAAAACCGGAAAAATAATCCGCACCTTTGGTTTGGATACCAAGACTAATGAAGAAATTCCCTTCTACAGAAAACCGCAAATGAAAAATGGAACCCCAATAGAAGGAAAAGTGATTGTTGATGTTGGCGAAAAGACAAAAGAAGGCTTATCTATAAAGCGCAAATATTATTACGATAAAGATTACCAACTTTTAACCGGCGAATATTATTATAATGAAAAGCACCAACTTTTGAGCGATGGCAAAGTTGAGTCATTAACCGCTACTTATTCTGACAGAGTAGCTGGTTGGGCTGTAGAAACAGAGGACAAAATTAAAGAAATTAATGCCCAAAATCCTCACAACTGGAAAATAATTAATGACTCAACCTATAATGAGAAATTTGTCATTGCAAGGGCAATAGATGAAAATGATGGCGAAGAAAAAGCAACGATAACTAAACTCGTTGAGAGTGATAATCATTATCTCATTCAGCTTATAACCGAGAAAGAGACTATCGGCAATGATAATAGCCCAGAGAGGTCTATATTTAAGGCTATTAAGAATGGGTCTCTATATATCTATAATCCTGCTAAAGATCTCTATGCGGATTCATTCTACAGGGAAGAATTAAGCTATACTGTTGGAAGCGATATAAAGAATATCAGCGCAGCCTTGCTGAGTAAAGTGCGGGGACACTTAAAAACTCAGGCCGAAGAAAAATTAGTTTACGGTTTAAAACAGATAATTAATAGCTTAGATTTAAAGCAGGGCGACGTTGTCCATATCATAAAAGAAGAGATTAGGATAAAAGACGACGGCACCAAGTTTAATTATAGAGTCAGAGAAGACCCGTTAGCCAGAGTTCTTGTTTATGTTTCTAGCGATACTGACGCAGATACTACTATTAATACACTCTGGAATGGCGAAGATGTTTGGGCGGGTTATCAATTTTCGCATATGGGGCTTATATTCAGGCTCGATTCTACTAAAGGGATGTTAACTCCTAGGGATGTTCTGGCGGAATTTAAAGAATCTGTAATAAATCAATTGAAAATAAAAGGCATAAGAATTGATGGAGATCTATCTTTGGCTAAAGTCGAACAGGAGCTTTTAGTTGACGGCAAAGAAGAAATCACGGTTCCTATTCTCACAAGATATCTTATGCGCGATGATCCATTAAAGCGAGACTATGCTAGATTGGATAGAGGCGCTGTGAGGCTCATAAAATTTGAAAATAATAATCACAATATTCCGTTTGGGGTCTCAGGGGGAGAAGTCGTAGTTACTCCCGAAATACAAAAAATAACCAGAGAAACAGAATATTGCGAGACAATCGGCACAGACTATATTTATAGGGTTCCTCATGAATATAGGGAAGGCCGCGAATATAAAAATAAACCCATATTTATCGGCTATAACTACAAAACTGATGTTATTTGGGAACATTATGTAAACGAAGGCTGGAAACTTTATACTAAGGATGGGATCCCATTCTATATTAGTAGGATAAAAGAGGCTAAGGATAAATATAGCATTGGGCCTGAAGTTTTATATAGCCAATTAACAAAAGATATCCATGAATATATGTATAGCGACTTTGTAACGAGAGCATGGTTCGATAAGAGTAAAAACCATGCTTATGTGCTTAATTTTGAACATGTTGATTCACCAACGCCTATTGTTGAAAATAGCGGTCGGATTATCAGAGACGGAAAACTTTGGGCGATGATTAGCGGTGACTTTATCCATAGGGATGTATACGATAACACTTTAAGAGATAAATTTGCAAATTCATTGCCGGGGTTAGTATATGGAAAAATAAGAGGGGGATTTATAAAGGATAACGAGGATGTAGGGGCTATATTAGAAAAAATAAAAACTGAAGGCACAGAAATTAAGCCGCAGTTTAAGTTACCTTTTATGGCTGACGATAATCCAGTTGTAAATAACAATAAAAACAATATTCATTGGCAATTTAGTATTGGTAAGCGCCATGTAAATATAGATATTGGTCCGATAAAGAATGATCAAAAAGAAGTTAAGGCTTCGGCAAAATTTGAGAATAATATATTTATTGATAGAGAAAGGCAAATATTGGGCTTGGCTAAATATGCTCTGCCGATACTATTTGTTGTGTTTGTATTTGTCGTGGGTATCTATGCTCGGGTAAGGAGAGGCATAGGTAAAAAGAATTTGAACTACGCTTCTTTTGCCAGATTACATAAATTATTATACGGGAATCCAGCGCTTGCTGAAAAAATCATATTACTTTGTGAGCTTTCCGGGCCGATCGTTATTTCTAAACTTATAAAATCAAAAAAAGAGAAGATGGCTTGGCTTCGCAATTACCTGCGTTCAGGAGGGTTTGCTGAAGAAGAAGCTAAAGCGATAGTAGGTTTGACTAAAGAAGGCAGGATTGAATTTAAGGAAGAATTTATTAATCCGCGCTCTCTAATGCCCGCCCCTCAAATAGCACCCGTTGGTTCTATATCAGCTGACCAACTTCTTGAAGCCGCGGTCAATAAGGGTTATCGCAAGGCAGTTGTTATAAACTATTTAATAAAAGAAAATTTTATCACTAAAGCAGATTTTAAGCAGGCGGTAGAAGATCAGCTTAAACGCAGGACATTCTTGAATAGGGCAATTAAACCTCGCGCTTTATTGTGGAATAATGTTAAGAAGGTGCTGGTAAATAAAGTTCAGGATGCAATTCTTTCTCAGTTGCAAGCAGGGAATATTAACTTTGATATTGATATTAATAGGATTAATAAATTGCCCCCTACTCCCGAAGCCAGGATTATAAGATATATATTAAATGAGAAAATATTCTGTAAAAAGGAGCTTGTCGAACTTTCTAACGCACGTTCGTATAAAGGTATGGTTGATTTTGTGCAGGCAATTATCAGAGAAAAAGTTCAGCAGCCTGTTTTTGACTATATTTTCTCCCGGACATATGAAGGGGTTTTAAAAGATAAGCAGGTCAAGTCAGAAGTTTTTGAAACTATTTTTGTCAGGATATATAAAGCAATAGCAGTATCTCCAGACTTGCTGGGACAGATAGTATCTCTGGACTTGCTGGGACAGATTAAAGGGAAGGGGCCAGCCGAAGCCGACATTATTCATAACCCCTACCCTCTTTATGAAAATGCCCAAGCCATGACTTTAAAAGAGTTAATCATCTCTACCTTATTATCAGTAGGGCCCTCAGTTACTAATGGCAGTTCATTAGGCCAATTCACCGCTATTACGCCAGTCCTATTATATTTAACAAGACAAATTAAAGGTATGCTTCAGCAGCGCCCTGAAACTACAAAAGAAGCTATATCGAAATATGTAAAGAGTTATATGGATTTTCTGCGTATAGTAATAAACGACATAGAGCTTGCTAAATTTAATGAAGTAACGCAACGTAAGCCATGGAAAAAAGCCGACAAGAACTTAATTGAAATATTTTCAGAGTTAGATTTGTATGACCTTTTTG
>CAYHAI010000051.1:0-3207 GCA_964354585.1 uncultured Planctomycetales bacterium | reverse complement strand
AGAGATTGAGATATTGGAGAAGAAACTTATCATACGAGGCATATATCTTAACTATCTTTATCTGTTCGTGGGTTTAATTCTATCTTTTGTCTTAACCCCAATTATACTTCAGCACCTTGGTCAATCTGCCTATGGTCTGTGGGTTGTCTTCGGCTCCATTGTAGGATATTTTGGTTTGCTTGATTTTGGAATGAATACAGCAACCATCAAATATACTTCGGAGTATCATGCGAGGAATGAGCAGGATAATCTAAATAAGTATATTTCCACCGTATTGATAATGTTTATTTTTATTGGAATTTTCATTATTTTGGTTTGTTTTGGATTGACCCCATTTATCCCAGGTCTCTTCAACATTCCAAAGGACTTGATATCTGTGGGGCGGATAGCCTTCTTAATTATGGGAGTAAACGTGGCTTTAGAACTTGTAGGAGCGACTTTTGGTAATATGCTTTATGGTTACCAAAGAGTAGATGTGTGGAAGACATTTTGCCTAATTCGGGCAACCGCTAATGCTTCATTCACTATAATATTTTTGCGCTTAGGTTTTGGCCTAATAGGTGTTGTTGTTGCCTCTTTTTTAAGTATTTTGATCTTGATTAGTTTATATCTCCTTTTCATGCGTCATAGCAACTATGAAACTGTTATTGATCCTAGATTAGCTGATGTCAACACGCTCAAAAAGATTGCACCTTACAGTATCCGATCTTTCGTGTTGAGCTTAACTTCCCAAATTCTTTATTACACTGACAATATTGTTATTGGGATATTCCTCGGAGCCTCACTGGTGACAATGTATTCGATTGCATATAGATTATGTTTTCTTGCGACGTATATATCTTCTATCATTACACAGACAATGTTTCCAACATTCACTAAGTTATACACCATAGGAGATATTGATGGGTTGAAATCCTTGTACCTAAAGACAGTAAGGATATCTGTGGTTATTATGGTGCCGATTGGTCTCTTTCTCGGTTTTTTTGGACATTCGTTTATCAATCTCTGGGTGGGGGAGGAACATTTTGTGGGTATAAATGTACTCCTGGTGCTTATTTTTATGGACTTCTTGCACTCCTTTGGAACTCCCCCTGGTCTACTTTTACAGGCTGTTGGGAAGAATAAGACATTCGTTTTTTCAGAGATGCTTAATGCTGGCCTGAATCTTCTGCTATCGATAATCTTAGTTAGAAGAATAGGTTTAATGGGAGTCGCACTAGGGACACTCATCGCCAGTGCATGTACAAGTTCTTGGATCGTTCCCCTGCTAGCATGTAAGCATACGGGGCTTGCGGTTAAGAGATACCTTCTATCGGGTATTTTGCCACCTCTATTAGCAGGGATACCTGCCGGGGTGATAACCTGGGTGTTCATACGAGATTTTCTTCCAAATGACACTTTTTTCTATCTGGGGTTGAAAGGAATCCTTATTGTAGCTACCTACCTTGCGATATATTTTACTGTTGTTGCCACTGGTGAAGAGCGGCGAATGTACTTTAGTTTTATTTCACAAAAATGGGCGAAAACAATTTAATATACAAAAACAACTTTTTGAATAGAGCGGTGTAAAATAAAAGAATAAGGAAATTTTGATTTCCTTATTAAGCTTAACCATAAGAGAGAATAATAGCTTCTGTCTAAAATGTATTTTTAGCGAATAGTTCTCATGAAAATTCTATATTTTGCACCTATTAATGTCAACGTTCAAAAAGGAGACTCAACACACTTCTTAGAAGTAGCGGGAAATCTACAAGATTTTGGGAATAAAGTTTTAGTAATATGTCAAGGAGGAAAGGGTAAGCTCAGGGATCTAAACTTCAAATATATTCCCAATATTGAAATTAAGTATCTTACAACCCTATTTGTAGATTTATTTTCGTCTCTATATTTAATCTTCTATTTGCTGGTCCTTAAACCCGATATAGTCTATTATCGAGGAGTAACTCTAGGCGGAATTATTTCTCGGATTTTCAGTGTTCCTTCTGTAGCCGAAGCAAACGGCATATACCCGGATGAGATTAAAATTGGACAGCCTTACTTCTTTAAACTTGTTGGTTGTTTTCTGAAACTGAGGGAGAGGATGAATTATTTCTTGGCAAACAGGATAATATGCGTTACGGAAGGAATAAAGAGAGAGTTGGTGAAAAGCTATGGAGTAAAGAACGCAATATGCAGGATAATTCCCAATGGTGCAAATACCAATCTATTTACACCAATGGATAAACTTGCTTGTAGGAGAAAGTTAAGCTTAAAGGAGGGTCATTTTTATCTGGGTTTTGTCGGTTCCTTCCGGCCATGGGTAGGTCTGGATACCTTGATTGAGGCGCTGAGCATGATCAAACGCAAGGGCTACGATAAAATACGATGCATCCTAGTTGGAGATGGAGGCTTAATGGGTAATTTGAAGGAGATAGTCAAGCAGCATAATTTGCAAGAGGAGGTTATTTTCACAGGGGGTATAAGGTATGAAGAAGTGGCTTTGTTTATAAATAGCTTTGATGTCTGCTTGGCACCTTTTAAAAGAAAAAGAAACTTAAGAATAGGTTTGTCTCCTCTGAAATTATATGAATATCTGGCTTGTGCCAGAGCGGTTATTGCCAGTCGACTGGAAGGCATTAGCGAAGTAATTGACGATGGGAAATGTGGCTATCTGTTTGAACCTGATGTCGTAGAAGATTTGGCTGCAAGGATTATCGAAAGCTATAGGGAAAGAGACAAACTAATTGAATTAGGAAATAATGGAAGAACTTTGATAGAGAAGATGTTTAGTTGGGAAGGAACAACAAGAAGGGTAGAAAGCGTATTGAGGGAAGCATTAGTGGTAAATTCCAAGAATTAATCTTTACATTGTACAAGAACCTGAAATGTTAGTCAAACTCGTTTTGTTAACAGGCGCATCTGGGTTCATCGGGACTCGTTTACAGCGCTTGCTGCTGAATTCTGGATACCATGTTAGAATTTTGACTCGCAAACCAGATTGGAAACTGCCTTCGGTAGATTGTTTCGTTGGCGACTTGACAGATGCGTTGGCATGCCGTCGTGCAATGGAGAATGTAAATATAGTAATTCATGCTGCGGGTGAGAAGCGAGACGTGACTCGGTTCTCGATAGTAAATGTACAGGGAACGGAGAACTTGTTAGCTCCTGCGGTTTGTGAGGGCGTTGAACGCTTCGTACATATTAGTAGTGTTGGAGTAATTGGAGCAG
>CAYHAI010000050.1:0-5866 GCA_964354585.1 uncultured Planctomycetales bacterium | reverse complement strand
TGCTTTCATTAGCGCTACGCATCGCAGCAGTCGCAAAATCTAAAAAGGCTCAAAGGGTATTGGTTTTGGATATGCGCGATGTTTCTTGCTTCTGCGATTATTTTGTAATCTTAAGCGGGACATCATTACGGCAGGTAAATGCGTTTGCCCAAGCGATACAGGAAGATTTAGATAAAGAAAGAATAAAATCTCTCTCAAAGGTTAGCGCCTTCGATGAATCAGGCTGGATAGTTTTAGATTATGTATCTGTGGTGGCGCATATTTTTTATAAACCGTTGAGAGAGTTTTATTCTTTAGAGCGCTTGTGGTCTGATGCAAAGAGAATAAGGATTCCCCGACGTGTATAATGAAGAACAATATTCAGGATTTACTAAGCGCTTTAATAGAGACTGCTTTAAAAGGCCTTGATTTAGATAAACCTTCCCCGGAAGAATCCCATCTTGATTTTCCCTCTGATAAACGTTTTGGCGATTTATCTACTAATATTGCTTTACAATTAGCCAAATCTACAAAAAATCCTCCTTATGAAATCGCCCATAATATTGTCGCTTGCTTAAAAACAGATTTAGAGAAAAGCAAACTAAAGGATTATATAAAGGAAATAAAAGTTGAAGGCGCGGGTTTTATAAATTTTTATTTAAATGATGATTATTTTTATGCGCAACTAAAAGATATAGTTATAAAGGGCAAGTCAGCCCTTAAGATAGATATAGGTAAAAAAAGGCGCGTGCTCGTTGAGTTTGTCAGCGCCAATCCTACCGGCCCTTTATCCGTTGCCCATGCCAGGCAGGCGGCAGTGGGCGATGTCTTGGCAGGCATATTAGAATTTTTAGGGTTCAAGGTAAAAAGAGAATACTATCTTAATGACGAAGGCAACCAGATTGATATCTTGGGTAAATCTGTAGAATTAAGACTAAAGGAATTAAATGGTGAAAAGATAGAGCTTCCGGAAAATTATTACCAGGGAGACTATATATATGATATAGCTAAGCAGTCACAAAGTCACAAAGTCACAAAGTCACAAGGCTTAAGTGAATTTGCCGTGAAATATATCTTAGATATAATCAAAAAAGAGCTGTGCGACTTTGGGATAAAATTTGATTATTGGTCTAGCCAGAAGGAATTAAGAAAAAGCGGCAAGATAGAGAAGATATTAAACTTATTAAAGAAAAAAGGATTTTTATACGCGCGAGAAGGCGCTTTCTGGTTGAAGTCCACGCAGTTTGGAGATGATAAAGATAGGGTGGTCATAAAAAGCGATAAAGCTTATACCTATCTGGCGCCGGACATTGCCTATCATCAGGAAAAATATAAACGCGGGTTTAAATGGTTGATTAACCTCTGGGGGCCTGACCACCACGGTTATATCAATAGACTAAAGGCAGCGGTTCAGGCGCTGGGACATCAGCCAGAAACCTTATCCATTATTATTGTGCAATTGGCTTCTATATTTAGAGAGGGAAAATCCCTGGAGATGTCTACGCGCAAAGGCCAATATATCACCTTAAGAGAAGTCTTGGATGAGGTAGGGCCGGATGCCTCCAGATTTTTCTTTCTCATGCGCCGCACTTCCAGCCACTTAGATTTTGATTTGGATATTGCCAAAAAACATACCTTAGAAAATCCGGTTTATTATGTGCAATATGCCCATGCGCGGATTTGTAGTATCCTAAGCAATGCCAATCTTTCGGCAAACAAAGATGCCAACTTAACCTTGCTCAAAGAAAAGGAAGAATTAGAACTCATCAAGAAGTTGTTGCAGTTTACCTATATACTCGACATCTGTTATAAAACAGTAGACCCCTATATGCTGACTATCTATTTGCAGGAATTATCCGAGGCATTTCATAAATTTTATGACCTGCATCGTGTATTGGCACAGGAGCAAAATTTAACTAAAGCAAGACTAGCCTTAATTGCCGCCACCCGTAGTGTAATTGCTTGCGGTTTAGAATTATTGGGTGTGTCTCGGCCAGAAAAGATGTAGCATGCACTCCCATAAGATATTAAATATTGCCCCCCTAGAACCCCATCTTCAGAATATTTTAAGCCAGCAACTTGGCATTTCTAAAATTCTTAGCCAGATATTAGTCAACCGCGGCATTAAAACAGAAGATGAGGCAAGAAAATTCTTAGAGGCTAAGGTAGGCCATCTTCTGGACCCTTATTCGTTTCCAGATATGCCTAAGGCGGTCGGCCTTATCCAGCGCGCAGCTAAAGATAAAGAGAAGGTGATGGTCTTTGGCGATTACGATGTAGATGGCATAACCAGCACCGCTTTATTAAAAATTACCCTTTCTAAAATGGGATTGGATGCGCTGCATTATATCCCGCATAGAGTTAAAGAAGGGTATGGTTTAAATAAAAATATTTTACATTTCGCTAGGGACAATAAGATAAAACTTTTAATTACTGCGGATTGTGGGATTAATAACCATAAAGAGATAAAGGAATTAAGGCATAATAATATAGATGTAATTATCACTGATCACCATGAGCCGCTAAATTCTGATTTGCCGCAGGCAAATAGCATTATCAATCCTAAGGTGAAAAATTCCCGGTATCAATATAGGGATTTGGCCGGGGTAGGCGTGGCTTATAAGCTGTGTCAGGCAATTACCAAGGAAAAATTATTTGAGGACTTAGATTTAGTTTCTTTGGGCACAATTGCCGATGTGGTTCCTTTAACCGGGGAGAACCGAATTTTTGCCAAGGAAGGATTAATGCGGCTTTCTCAAACGAAAAAAATGGGTCTTAAGGCGCTGATAGCATCTAGCGGCATAAAAGATAAAAAGATTACTTCTGGCTTTGTCAGTTTTATCCTTGGTCCGCGCCTGAATGCCAGTGGACGGGTGGATTCTGCAGAAATTGCCTTAAATTTACTGCTGAGTGAAAAAGAGTCGCAGGCACAAAGCCTTGCCAAGATTATTGAGACGCATAACCGCCAGCGCCAAAAGATAGAGAGCAAGGTCTTAGAAGAAGCAGAGGCCATCATTGATAAAGAAATTAATTTTAAGGACCATAAAATTATTGTCATTGCCAAAGAAGGCTGGCATCCGGGGGTCTTGGGTATAGTAGCCTCAAAACTGGCAGATAAATTTTATCGGCCTACCATTGTTATCTCCTTAAATTACAACTTATGCAAGGGCTCTGCCCGCTCCATAAAAAACTTTCATTTATTTCAGGCGCTCTGGGAATGTAAAGATTTATTAGAAGACTTCGGCGGCCATGCCCATGCTGCGGGTCTGGTAATTGCTAAAGATAACATAGAGGATTTTAAAAAGAGCATTAATCGTCTGGCAAAAGAGAAATTAGTCTTAGAAGATTTATTGCCCAGTTTAGATATAGATATGGAATTAGCTCTTTCTGATTTAAATGAGGATGCTATCGCGCAGTTGGAGGCATTAGAGCCGTTTGGCACGGGTAACACTGAACCGTTATTTTATACCCGAAATCTTAAGCGAAAAGGCGAACCGCAGGTTTTAGGCAGGAATACCTTAAAGTTCTGGGTGACCGACGGCGATATTACTTATCAGGCCATTGGTTTCGGATTAGGTAATTTTAAAGATAGCCTGATTAATGCAGATAATTTTGATTTGGTATATACCCCGCGCATGGATAATTGGCAGGATGAGGGGAGCATTCTTTTGGAAATCAGGGATATATTTTTTAAGTAAGGACATAACTTATGGAGTCCGCCGTAGGCGGACGAACATAAGTTATCTGTCCGAACTTACCCCGCTGCTTTCTTGCTTTCGCAAGAAAGCAGCGGGGTAAGTTCGCAGACGCCCCGAAGTTTCGGGGCTACGACTTACGTCGCTTACGCTTCCGTAAGTCGTCTGCTCATTAAGCTTTTTGAAAACTACCTTTTTTGATGCACTTGGTGCAGAGGTAGACTCTTTGCGGGTGGTTATGGATTAAGATACGCATCTTCTGCAGGTTGGGAAGGAATTCGCGCTTAGTTGAGCGGACTACCTTTTTACCCGTACCGCCTTTTTTCTTAGCTAAACCCTTTCGTACTATACTTCTTCCGGTAAGTGGACCTTTTCCGCAGATAGCACAAATTTTTAGCATCTTTTTGTTCTTTGGTTGATTAACTTTATCCCTTGCCTAAGCGCTTGTCAATTTCTTGCGAAATTGACTACGCAGGCTTCGGGATCAATTCGCGCTTATAACTTACATTCGCTTACTTTGTTCGCTCTGTAAGTTATGCGCTCATTGAGAGTATACTTGAAATTAGCCCATTGTCAAGGTAAAATACAAGGGACGTCTTTGAACCCAATCGGAAAGGTGTCCCCAGAGACTATGATTTTTTGCGGGTCCTGCCTTGGATATGTTTATGCCTCTGGCTAAGGTTTCTCGCTAGTCGATTTTTTTAACGCCAATGTTCTTTCACATTTCGGTGGCTGCTGAACTCGGCCGTCCCGCTCTAGCGGAGACGGCCTCAAACAGCATCGCCATCCCAAGATTGCCGCCCTCTCGGGCGGCCTTGGGATGCCCTCAATGCTCAAGCTCCATTGGCTAAAAATCGACATCCGCTCGAAACCTCATCCAGGGGCATTTTCGGGGTTGACAAGGATTTTACGAGGGGTAGAATATATGGTGCTATAAGGATATGAGAAATGAGGTTAAAATAGTCGTAACTTCACAAGGCACTCTCGAGAAGGATGTGCCTTGTTTTAGTTAAGGGGAGAGTAGATGGAAACGATAAAATTGATATTTGCCTATTTATTGTGTATCGTTGGGCCATTATGTACTATTTGGGGAGGGGTTCTTTTGAATGATGCACGCCAGAAAAGCGTGGAATTAAAAGAAACTAAAAAATTACGTCCCAATGTGGGTATCGGATATAATTACTTTGATAACAATAAGATAGAGGTTTTAATAGGAGCGAAGAAAGACAATAAAGAGATAATTGATGATTTAATTGTTACATTTATGGCTGCAGGCAAAATAACAAAAGTTGAGCCGAACGATAGCAATATAGAAATTAAACCCGCCGTTTCTTTTCAGAAAACACCAACTCTTCGTGAATCAATCCTTGATTATGTCACAATTAAATGTAAGGATGTTTTACCGGGTAAGTTATATAGCTATGTATTTGAGTTTCAAAAGGCAAACAATGCATGGCCTAATGATAGAATTACTGCCGTGTGGTATTGGAAATATAAGGGAAAAACACAAAGAGAAGAGACGGAAGGTAAAAGAGATGATACGTGGAAACGTTTTTAATTAGAAAAAGCACACAGTAACCAGACCGTTTCTATATAACTCCTTACCAATTAATCAGTTCTGTCAGAACTGTCCCTCAAAATAACCTAATTCCCCGAACTTATGTTTAGCAGTTAGCTTGTTACTTTCTAAAATGTCCGCTGGCGATTATGCTAGCGGATGGAGCTTGTAGGTAGCTCTTTAACGGCTGTCTTCGTTTGATTTCTCGACGCATCTAGAAAATTCGAGCGGGCACGGTGTCCCGACGTAAAGTCGGGACGAGCGAGAATTTTCACGAAGTGCAGCGAGCCACGCTGGGGCGAGCAAACGGTGCGGAGAGAAACAAACGAAGACAGCCGTTAAGCAGTTCGTGAGCGAGAAGATCGACAGGGCATTAAATTATCGTCCCAAGCGCTAAAAATGCTTGGGATTTTTTGTGGCAGGCAGTATAATAGGTTAAAAGGAGAGGCGATGGTTAAAGGCTTCAGGCATGCGGCAGTTCTAGTCAGGGATATGCGCAGGGCCCTTCGGTTCTATAGGGATATCCTGGGGTTAAAAGTCCAGAAGGTGATTACGCTAAAAGGTAGGCATCTGGAGACCATATTTAATAAAAAAGGTATAGTATTAAGGTATGCCAAACTTTATGCGCCGGGCC
>CAYHAI010000049.1:0-20631 GCA_964354585.1 uncultured Planctomycetales bacterium | reverse complement strand
AAAACCATTGGCTTCGGGGATAATGGCCACAATGCACTCAAAACATCCACAGGATGATTGCGGCGAATCCATCAGCGAATACATACTTATCTTTTCAATGGTTTTATTGGATTTGCTATAAACAAAGTCATTTATATTCTTCCATTGCCCTAATTTTTCATCCGTCATCTCTCCTTTGGCTACCGGTTGATTTGGCCCGGTAGGCGTAATCTCATAAGAGGCCTTTCCATCTAACCATGAATACGCACCGCATAAACCTAAGCGCTCAGGTGTAATCATACAGACGTGATTAGGCGCAAAACTCTGGCAGAGCGTGCAACTGTAAAATGTATCCACGCTCTCATCGCTCATTCCGCTGATGCGCTCATCGCGTTCGTCAAATGCCAATTTTCCCTGAGGCAGGAGTTTTTCTACATCGGATGCTTGAGTATAAAGTTTAACCTGGACCTTATCTACGATAGCGCTATATTCCTGATGTAACATCGCGTGCAAAATTACACCGATATGTTTAAGCCGAAAACCTTTATTAAAGGCGTCGTTGGAAATTCTGATCCAATTCATATCCCGCTGGCCCACGTGCATGAGGCCCATGGCATAATTTACAAAGCGGTGTATCTGGCGTTCTAATATCGGCTCAAAGTCTTTCTGCATCTTGCGGCCATAGACTTCTACAATAATTGCTAAAGGCGAAGATTTTTTACCTTCCTCTACGCGGTCAATATCCGGGCCGAATAATTCTACCTTACCATCTTGGACCTCGTCTGAATTTTTCGCCGTCAAATACTCAAAGGCAGCGCTCGCCTTGCCGCCAAATTCCACGTATAATTGTTCTTTTCTGACACGCTCGCCTTCAAAGGCAGCGGCATAAGAAACGGGTATAGGAATATGCGCAACCTTTACTTTTACGCCCCTGACCTCAATACAGCGGGACACAATCTTTTTATAATCAAATTCTTTAACTAATGCCTCGTAAGCAGTAATGCCTGAGGGCTTTATTTCCGGAATATCTGTATCTGCGATGATGGGAAAGCCCATATTAATTGCGCCTGCGCCTGTGGCATATTTTATATCGTCAAGTTCGCCTAAAACTAAACCAAAGGCAAAGACGCGTTCTTTAGTGTAGAGAAGACATTTTTGCGCCTGGCCGGGTTTTAATCCGCCGAAGGTCAATGCCGAACGGATTGCCCAATTCAAAGGGTATATTCCCGAAATAGTATCGCGGCCGTAAGGGACAATATAATTATCCCAACCCATCTGGACATTTTCTTCTAATAACTGGTCAATGATGGAACGGCCTTTAACCGAGGAGCCGACAAAGGTCAGGATATTTCTTTCTTGTAGGTCGCGCACAATCTCAACTGCGGTTTTATTATCCGGGGCAGCCCCTAATATGGCGGCAAATCCCGGCATACGGCCATCTACCAGTTGTATCCCCAAGGAACGCATAATGGTATCGGTAAAAAAACCGTTGCAATCTTTCTGCGGTTCTTGGCCGTAGAGATAGCGTAGCGCAACAATTATCTCCTCAGAGAAAAGGCAAGACATCCCGGCATTTAAGGCATCGCCTAAATAAGGAAGCCAGACCTTCTCCGACGGCAATTTAGGCAATAAAGACTTGGCATGCTCTAAAATAGGCAAGGCATCCTTTAAGGTCTCTACTTTTGCACCGAGAAGAGCATTAGCCATCGGCAGATAAAATGCCGTTTCCGGAAAACCGATTTTTTGCGCAGGCCCTTTTTCCTTAATGGCCTTGTCTAAAAAATCCGCTGCCTGTTTGTAAATCTCCTGGGCTCCCCTGATAACCGATGCTGCCACCACCTTAGACATAAATATTCTCCTTCTCTTTGACTAACTCCATAATCTCAGGGTAACCGAAATTTCCCGAAAATAATCTATCCTTTATCGTAGATACATCTATTCTCTCTCTGATTAATCTCAAGAAAACACCGCTATTTTTTATATCACCGACTAATATTACGCCTACCAGGACATTATTTTTTAAGATTAATTTTTTATAAAGATTATTTTTGGGGTCAGAGATTTTTAATTCCTCAAAAGAAGCATCTCCTTCTTTTACTTTGAATATACCCAGCGAGATTACCGGCAGGCCAAAAAAATCTATGGAGTTAATCCCTAAAGATCCGGCATAATTTACACTGTCACCAGCCATATTTAGGCCGGCAATTTTTCCTTGCTCTACGGCAATTGGCCAGAGGGCATTTATGGAATACTTATCCAGGGTTAAATCAAAACTCTCGCAGACATCACCAGCAGTATAAATATTGGATATATTAGTCTGTAAAAGATTGTTGGCGATTATACCTTCGTTAACCTTTATTTCTGTTTCCTTAACTAAATCCATATTCGGCGAAACTCCCTTACCTACAATGATTAAAGAAGCGCCGATGGCTTTACCTGAATCTAATTTTACGGCTTTGATATCTCCATTACCGATGACCTCAGTAACATCCTGGCCAAAAATTAATTCAATCCCATTTTCTTGTAATCTTCCCGCCACTAAAGTGGCGGCTTCAAAATCTAACATTTGCGAGAGAACCTGCTTGGATTTAATGATTACTTTCACTTCGATATTTCTTTTTCTTAAAGCATAAGCTGCTTTAAGGCCAATCAGGCCTCCGCCTAAGACGCAGGCAGTCTTGGTCACCGGAACTTGCCCTTCTATCTCTTTGGTATCTTTTAGGGTGCGAAATCCAAATACCCCTCTTTTCTTTATTCCGGCTAGCTCGGGAAACTTCGGACTGGCGCCAGTAGCGATTAATAAAGCGTCGTAACTTAGGCTGGTTTTATCTTCGCAAATGATGCGGTTCTTTTTTGGGTCAACGCGGCTGACTTTTTTATTTAATAAAAGTTCAATATTATTCTCTTGATAAAAATTCTCCGGCCGATATAAAATCTTATCTTCTTTTACCTCGCCGGCTAAATAATAAGAAATCAGGCAACGGCAATAAGCAGAATAATCCTCATCTGAGATAACGACGATTTTAGATTCCTTATCTCTCTGCCTGATTGCCTCAACGCAGGCTATTCCTGCTGCCGAATTACCGATGATTATAAACTGTCTCATTTTTCTACTGCTATCTCCTCTTGCCAAATAATCGCACCTGTCGGACAGGCCTTGACGCAAGCCGGCTCATCCTTATCCTTACATTTATCGCAGCGCACAGGGATTTTGGCTTTGATATTCGGCCTAATTGCTGCATAAGGACAGACCATCACGCACATCCAGCAACCCACACAGCGCGTCTCGTCATGCAAAACCATGCCTTTTTCTTTATCAAAAACAAGCGCCGCAGCCATACAAGCATCCACGCATTTGGGGTCTTTGCAGTGACGGCAGGAAACCGGATAATTATTGCCTTTTGCCGAAAGGACTTTTTTTCGCGGTAAAGATAGCATCTCCTCGCGCAGCGCCTTAAATAATTCGCCACTAACTGAATGCGCCAGGCTACAGGCAATCTCGCAGGACTTACAACCTAAACATTTTTTGACTTCGTAATAGAGTTGTTTCATACTAATACATCATTGGCTTTAAATTCAGCGCTTTCCTTTTCTTATCAATATGCTCAATCATCAATTTCGCCATCTGGAGAGGGTCGTCGCAAAATTCAAATCTACCGCCGACAATTCCTTCTAATTCCTTAGTCAAATAATTAGTTAAGTTATTGCTTCCTAATGTCGCAAATGGGCTGGCGCCGAATACAGTATAAACCCCTGAAGCCACAAAATAAAATCCAATAGTAATTGCCTTCTCCGACATCCATTCTGGCGCGCAACCTGCTGCCGGGATATCAGATAAATCTTCGCCTAATCCGCCTTCTTCAATTACATAGGATGCGGCAGTAAGAATGCGCGAATTATCCACGCAAGAACCTAAATGTAAAACCGGTGGAATGCCTACTGCCTCGCAAATCTCCTGCAGGCCCTTTCCGGCATAAGTCTTTGCTGCTTCCGGGATGAGCAAGCCCTGTTTGGCACAGGCAATTGCCGAGCAGCCGGTCTGTAAAACTAACACATCGTTTTTAATTAATTCTTTCACTAAAGTAGTATGAAAATAATCGTGCGTTTGCTTAGGATTATTACAACCGACAACTCCAGCTAAACCGCGCAATCTACCCGAAATAATTGCCTCATTTAAAGGTTTATAAGTAGCGCGGTATCTGCCGCCTAAAATCTGAAAGACGACCTCTTTAGTGAAACCCGCGACTAAATCCATCTCCTGTTTTGGGATATTTACTCTTTCTTTATTTCGGTTGGCAAAATTTTCAATGGCAAACTTGATAATCTGCTTAGCTACTTCATAGGCACGTTTAGTTTCAAATTCCACGTGCACCACTCCGGGAAAACGCGCCTTGGGACTAGTGGTAATCAGTTTGGTATGGAAACAACTGGCTACTTCCTGTAGTGCCGGCATAATACATTGGACATCTACCATCATTACCTCTACTGCTCCGGTAATAATCGCTAACTCCTGCTGTAAGAAATTTCCGGCTACGGGAATACCATGGCGCATCAAAACTTCATTGGCCGTGCAGCAAATGCCGGCTAAATTTATTCCTTCTGCGCCCTTGCTCTTGGCTAACTTGAGCAATTCTGGGTCCTGGCTTGCCTTCACTGCCATCTCGGATAAAATCGGCTCATGGCCATGCACCACGATATTTACACAATTTTCTTTTAATACGCCTAAATTTACTTTGCCTCTTACCGGAACAGGGCTGCCTAAAATAATATCCTGCACATCCGTGGCAATCATTGAGCCGCCCCAGCCATCAGAAAGGCTGCAGCGCATTCCCGTAGTCATAATATTTTTATAGTCATTATCCACGCCCATCGTGGTAGTATGCAATAATTCTACTACTTCTCTGTCTATGCCGCGCGGTGTAATCCCTAATTTTTTCCAAATCTGTTGCCGTTTTTTCGGCGCGCGTTTGGTAAATAATAATTCTCCCTCCTGCTTGCCGAATTCTTCCAATAATTTCTTGGAGAGTTCTTTAGCAATTTGCTCCTTACTTTTATTAGAATCTATGCCGAATTCCTGGGCTAACTTTTTGAATTTTTCTACATCCAAAATTTCGTAATCGTGGCTTTGGCTATCGGAAGCCAAACCACTGCCTTCTGGCCTGTGGGTGTGGCCTTCGGCTAATAAAGCCAGGGTATGCGCTACATCCCGTCCATGGTCAGAGTGCGCTGAGGCGCCCACGGCAATTTTACGCGCTAAATTGCGCGCCGCAATAGTATCGGCATTGGCGCCGCAAACACCGACTTGCGCGCCCTCGCCAAAAGGGTCAATTCTGCAAGGACCCATCGCGCAGACCGTACAACATACGCCTAACTGCCCGAAACCGCACTGCGGCTCTTGTAATTCCAGCCTATCCCAGGCAGTCTTGATATTTTCCGCTTGCGCTTTCTTAAGTACTTCTTGCGTGGCTAAGTCTATAGATTTTTTCTCAATACCCGACATCTTATTCCTCCATCTATTTATAATCCTGCGGCATCCAAAACTAAAGGAACTTTCTTATCCCAACCTATCGGCATAATATGTATGCCTTGGCACATCGGCTTTAATTCTTTAATCAGTCTTGCCGCAATCTCCACGGACTTAGCGGTTTTATCTTTGGTTTCTTCCATCTCTTTAATTAAATTATCCGGCACAAACACGCCGGAGACGTTCTTATTCATATATTTGGCCATCCCGGCTGATTTTAATAAGACAATGCCGCCTAAAATCGTAGTTTTTAAGTGTTTAATCTTACTTAAAAAATTCTCAAAAATCTTGATATCGTAAATGGCCTGGGTCTGGAAAAATTCTGCGCCGGCGGCAATTTTTTTCTCCATCTTCAAGATTTGCGGCTCTATGGGGTCTGCCCCGGGATTAACCACTGCGCCCACGCAAAATTTAGGGCTCGCGCCTTCTAATTTATTGCCTTTCATATCCGCACCTTGCTGAAGTTGACGCACCACCTGCAATAACTGCACTGAATCTAAATCAAATACCGGTTTTGCCTCGGGATGGTCACCTAAGGTTGTATGGTCGCCGGTTAAAATCAAAAGATTCTCAATGCCTAAAGCCGCAGCAGATAAAATATCTGACTGCAAAGCCAGACGATTTCTATCGCGGCAAGTCACTTGAAATATCGGCTCAAAACCTTTTTGCACCAATAGACTGCAAACCGCTAAAGAGCCCAAGCGCATCACTGAACTCTGTAAATCCGTAACATTAATCGCATCCACCCGGCCACGCACCAGTTCCGCATCTTCTAAGAGAACTTTCGTCTCAATCCCCTTTGGCGGCCCAATCTCCGAGGTCACCAAAAACTTCCCCGCCTGTAATTTTTCTTTAAAAGTCATATTCACCTCTTAATGCCCCTGTCGGCTTTCTCGCTAGGTCGATTTTTTAACGCAAAAGGTCTTTCGCAGCTCGGCGGCTGCTGAACTCGCCCTATTTACTCTAGCAAATAGGGCTCAAACAGCATCGCCGTCCCCGTTTTGTCGCTTCGCTCCACGGGGATACCCTCACTGCTCAAGCTGCTTTTGCTAAAATCGACCATTCGCTCGAAACCCGCCAGGTGCATTTATCAAAAATCGAAATGCCCCCTAATTTATATATAAAAATCTGTATACTAAAGGACCTAGTTTTGCTCCGATAAAACCTACCATAATATTAGAAAGCGTACCTAAAAGCCAACGTTGTAATGTATGACTCCCAATTATATTCCTTGCCTTAAAATATTGCAATTCTTCGATAGTATTTATATTTTCTGGAAGCTTTAAGATCGTATTCCATGCTGCCCATTTTGATGCTTGTTTAAAAGCAAGCCATGCAACAAGCAATACATAATTTTTACTAACGAAAGAAATCAAAGATAAGAAGGATTCGAGTATTCCAATATATTTTGTCGCTACCAATTTATTTTCAGGTAGATTAAAAGTTTTGTTCCAGAACTCTTTGTCTATTCTTTCTGGTGGAATAAAATCTTCATTCTCCTGAATTTTCTTGAACCAATAACTAACTAATAAAGCTAAATAAAAAGTGATAATTATACTAAAATAAATTCCTACAAGAGATAACTTTCTAAAAATAAAGAATGACAAAAGAATAATTATATGTATAGAAATAGTGCCAAATTTCTTTTTCATCTTATATCCTCCGTAAACAATGGGGCCTAAATGGAGACCAAATGGAGGGTCAGCGAGTATTTTATTACGGAAAACCGCCCGCTGTCCCTAATTTCTAACGAAATCAAGCCACGCCCCCCGCTAAAAAATTATTTTAAGGAGATTTTTTCTTCTTGATTCTTTCTGGAAATTCAAAAATAAATTTCAAGAGCATTCCAATAAAAGTAATGAGATCTTCTGCATCTTCACGAATCATAATCTTTATTTCATGATTCGCTTCATTACCTTTATCTCTAATATGGTCTACCCATTCTTTGCCATCAGGAGGAACATAGTTATTTGTTGATAAGAACTCTACATATTCTATAAACTTCATGCCTTCCGTGGCGCCTTTAGCCACTGCTATGTTCATCAATAGTTTCCTGCAACAAATTACTGCTGCTGTAAAAGAATTACAACTCATGCATCTTCTAGCTTCATCATAAAGATTCGCTATGCTTTGATCATTAATACCTTTTATATTTTCACCAAATATCGGACCCGGAGTCTGTCTATCGTCATAGAAATGAGTGGGCTGGGAACAAAAATGGCAGATGTATATCTTCTGAGAATAATTTGCTCCATTGGAATAACCAACATTACTAGCTAAGCTTTGCCCACAATAACCACATTTAAAATCTTTAGAAGTAAGAATCTCTATATTCCGCCATCCTCTGTTATCTCCCATAAAACCTCCTTTATCGCCTCAATGAACCTGACAGTTTTTGAGCGAATGTCAAGTTTAGCTAATTTTTGCGGGTGACGGGGGCGTTTTCGAAGCGCGTGAGCGCAAGAAAATGCCCACGGCAGGACCCGCAAAAACATCAAAAGAACATTGCTAATTTATAACTGGGGACACTTCTCCGATTAATTTTAGAAACGTTTTTCGATTGGTTTCAGAAACGTCCCTATTTTACTTTATACGGAGAAAGCTGCACAGTTTTTCCATTTTCCCACACCGCAAGCGGACGACCGGTCTTCTTATGCCGCTCTACAACTTCTCTTACCGCTTTTTTCAACGCTGCTTCGGCCTTATCCTGCAAAGACATTCTTTTTTTGATCCGTCGCTTCATAAAATCTTAAATCCCCAAATTTTAATTTTGACAGGTGGCTTGGGTGTTTTTGAGCGGGGAGCCACCGATTGAAAGTTTTGCGGAGGGTTTGGGAGCGCACATTAGGAAATTTTTGGCAAGATTTCTCGGTAGCGGGTGGCTTGGGTGTTTTTGAGCCGCGTGATGCGGCGAAAAAATACCCAAGACAGGACCCGCTACTTCGCAGACGGCAAAAATTTCCAGTGCGCGAACAAACCCGCAGCAAAACTAAAATTTCTAAAGAACATTGTTAGGGACAGTCCCCTTTGTGCTTCAATTAAGAGCTACGACGGGAACAGTCCCTGCTGAATTTTCGCTGCCTCAACCAGGTTGCGCATGAGCATGGTGACGGTTAGGGGGCCGACGCCGCCGGGAACTGGAGTAATCCAAGAGGCGCGGTTTTCTGCAGCTTCAAATTCTACATCGCCGACAATTTTATCACCTACTCTATTTATCCCCACATCAATCACAATCGCGCCTTCTTTGACCCAATCGCCTTTAATCAGGCCTGCCTTACCCACAGCCACAATTAAAATTTCTGCAGTTCTGACGTGCTCTTCTAACTTTCCGGCCTTACTGGTGCCGATATGACAAACAGTAACCGTGGCAAATTTTTCTAATAATAAAAGCGCTAAGGGCTTGCCTACAATTTCACTATGGCCAACGATGACTACTTCTTTTCCGTATAAATCCACACCCGTTTCTTTCAACAATTCCATTACTGCTGCCGGCGTACAAGGTAATATCACTGCTTTACCAAAAACAATCTTACCTATATTAGCCGGATGCATACCTTCTACATCCTTCTCTGGTAAGATAAATTGGCTGATTTTTTTATAATCAATTTGTGCTGGAAGTGGCATCTGGATAATAATGCCATTGACGGATTTGTCGGCATTTAATTTCTGCACAAATTCAATAAGCGCGCTCTCAGAAGTATCCTGCGCTAATTTATGCAATTGATACTCAATACCTAAATTCTCAGCCACTTTAGTTTGCGATTTTACATAACTGGCTGCGCCTGCATTTTCACCGACCATAATACTGGCTAGGACCGGCTTATTTTTTAAAGATTGCGCTGCCTGTTTTATTTCTTCTTTTATCTTTTCCGCAATCGGTTTACCCTCTAATAATTTTGCCAACTTGTCCCTCCGTTTGCTGACGGATTTTTCTTACCCGTTTTGCTTTAATTTTTAATTCTCTTTTTACCTTGACGCTAAAGTCTTCTTCTTTTAAATATTTTAAATTTATTTCTACATTGAAATTCGCGCTGGTAAAAGCAGACTCTAAAAGAACTGCCGCTACTGCCACATCGCTCGCTAAATTAGGATTTCCTTTTTTAATTAAAGGCGGGCATAATTTTATCGCCTCAAAACAGAGCCGGCAGACCATAAAGGGAACATCTAATGCCTCGCGGATGTCTTTGCTCTGATATGCCACCACATCTAAGTCCACTAAATCCAAGAAGCGCAACCTTAAGGCCTCAGCTTCCTTTAAGATAAACTGCAAATCTTTTTCGTATTTAAGGTACTTGGGCTTCCCCAAAGTAAAATTTACCACCATAGTGATTAAAGCTGCGCCTAAGGCAGCGCTCAATGCGGCAGCCGAACCACCACCCGGAGCAGGAAGTTTCGCTGCTAAATCTTCTAAATATTTGGTAAGGGTAGATTCTTTATAGTTCATGGTTTTACGATAATCCGATAATATTACCTTTCTCGTCAAGATCAATATTCTCGCCTACCGGATGGCTGGGTAAGCCCGGCATAGTCTGCATCGTGCCGCAAAGGGGATATAAAAATCCCGCACCAATGGAGGCGCGGATATCTCTGATCGGCAAAATAAAATCTCTGGGCCTGCCTTTAATATTCGGGTCGTGCGATAAAGATAGATGCGTCTTAGCCATACAGATAGGTAATTTATCCCAGCCGCGCTCGGTGTATAATTTAATTTTTTCTTCGGCTAATTCCGCATATTCCACATCTTTTGCCCCGTAAATTTTAGTGGCAATAGTTTTAATCTTTTCTTTAATCGGGATATCCAAAGGATAAAGAAATTTAAAATTCTTAGGGAAATCGGCTAATTTAATCACGCTCTTGGCTAAATCCAAGCCTCCTTTTGCGCCTTTCAGCCAGACCTCGCTAATCTGGCAATCATCTGCCCCCAACCCAATCGCCTTTTTCTTGACTAAGTCTATTTCTCTATCCGTATCCGCGCTAAATTTATTCATCGCCACTACTACCGGCACGCCGAAACTCTTCACATTTTCTATATGCTTGGCTAAGTTACATAATCCCTCTTCTATTGCCGGTATATTCTCTTTAACCAGGTCTTCGTCCAAGGGTTTACCGGCCACTACTCTAAATCTGCCGCTGTGCGCCTTTAAGGCGCGTATAGAGCAGACAATCACCGCTACATCCGGCTTAAGCCCGCTTAAACGGCATTTGATATCAAAGAATTTCTCCGCCCCGCAATCAGCGCCGAAACCGGCTTCAGTAACCACATAATCGGATAGAGAAAGTGCGATTTTATCCGCTAATATCGAACTATTACCGTGGGCAATATTGGCAAATGGCCCGGCATGCACAAAACAAGGCGTATTTTCAATGGTTTGAATCAGGTTTGGTTTTATCGCCTCCTTTAAAAGCGCAGCCATACTGCCGGCAACGCGCAAATCTTCTGTGGTTACCGGCTTACCCTCAAAAGTATCGGCTAAAACAACTCTACTGAGACGCTGGCGCAGGTCTTTTAAGTCATTACTCAGGGCTAAGATCGCCATTATTTCCGAGGCCACGGTAATATCAAATCCGCTGTCGCGCGGGATGCCGTCGTCCTTAGAGCCTAAACCAACTCTTACATTTCTTAAGAATCTATCGCTTACATCCACTACCCGTCGCCAATAGATTCTATCCGGATTAACTTTAAGTTTATTACTCTTAAATACCGAATTATCTAAAAAGGCTGCGGCCAGATTATGCGCCAGGCCCACAGCGTGCACATCGCCGGTAAAATGCAGGTTAAAATCTTCCATCGGTAAAACTTGAGAATATCCGCCTCCGGCAGCGCCGCCTTTAATCCCAAAAACCGGGCCTAAGGAAGGCTGACGAATACAAGTTGAGGTAAGTTTACCTAATTTATTTAGGCTCATCGAAAGACCAATGGTAGTGACGGTTTTACCTTCACCTAAAGGCGTAGGCGTGATAGCGGTCACGAGAATATATTTACCCTGTGGCTTATTTTTAATCTTCTCCAAAATATTTAAATCTATCTTCGCAATATATTTACCGTAAGGAATAAGGTATTGCTTATCTATTTTTAACTTCTTGGCGATTTTTTCTATGGGTTCTTTTTTGGCACTTTGGGCAATCTCTATGTCGGATAACATACCTTCCTCCTAATAAACAAAACTCTGGTCTAATTCAAAGGCATTTTTAATTAAATCTATTTGCGGTGGCTCTTGCGCATAAATTATTGAAACCACATCAAACCTGGCTTTTTTATCTAGAAGACGATTTTCTTTAAGAAACACCAGCGCGGCCTTGGAAATCTGTCTCTGTTTAAACGCTGATATTGCCTCGCTGGGCAAACCGAACTTATCCGAATGCCTTGTTTTTACTTCAATAAAACAATAACCGTCTTTATCCTTGGCTATAATATCTATTTCTCCTAATTTCGTCTTATAATTTCTGGCAATAATCTTATAACCATTGGCTTTCAAGAAATCAGCTGCGGTGTCCTCGCCTGTCCTGCTTAAATCTAAATTTTGTCTAGACACAAGAAAAACTCTTTCTGTGAATTAAAGACGGGCCCAGCCTCTTTACTATACTACGATGCGCCTTGGTCGGATAACCTTTATGCCTGATAAACCCGTATTGCGGATAAATCTTATGGTATAACTGCATAATATGGTCTCTGGTTACTTTTGCCAAAATTGATGCCGAGGCAATGCTTTTAGACTTAGAATCACCCTTGATAATAGCGGTGCAGGGCAAATTTATCTTAAGATTCATATTTCCATCTACAATAATATGTATGCGATTACCTTGGTGGCGAGATTTTAATTTCTTGATGAGTACGCTAATCGCTTGTTCCATTGCCAGGCGCGTTGCCTCTAAGATATTTACCTCATCAATAATCCGCTCATTTATAACACCAATACCAAAAACGCTCTTTTGGATAATTTCCGCAAAGGCCTTTTCTCTTAAGTGGGCGGTCAATTTTTTAGAGTCGTCTATCCGATTATTAAAACGGTAGGTATTTAAGGCTACTGCTGCTGCCACCACTGGCCCGGCCAAGGGGCCACGGCCTGCCTCATCTACGCCAATGATTAGGTTATAGCCCTTTTTTTTAAATTTCCGCTCGTAATAGAGCATTGGTTAGTTACTGAGTTTTTTCCTCTTTAGTCTCAATTTTGGTGGCGTGCTTTCCTACCTTGCCGCGTAAATAATAAAGTTTTGCCCTCTTTACTTTACCTGAACGCAGAACTTCGATCCGTTCAATGCTCGGGGAATATAGGGGAAAAACGCGCTCAATACCTTCGCCATAGGAGACTCTTCTGACGGTAAAACTCTCTCTTATCCCGCTGCCCTGCTTGGCGATAACCACGCCCTCAAACGGATGCAGGCGCACTTTATCCGGCCCCTCGGGAATCTTGACGAAAACCTTTATGGTATCACCCACATTAAACTTTGGAACTTCTTTCTTAGTAAATTCTGACTCGATAAGTCCTATCTTATCCATATCTTATTTCTCCTTTTTGCTTGCTTTGCCCTGTAGAAGATCCGGCCTTTTTTGCTTTGTTCTCTTTAAAGATTGCTTCTTCCTCCAGGTTTCTATTTTCTTATGGTCTCCGGATAAAAGAATTTGAGGAACGCGCATGTTTCTAAATTTAGCAGGCCTGGTATATTGGGGATATTCTAATAGATTATCTTCAAATGACTCAAAATGCAAGGAATTTCTATCGCCCAAGACGCCCGGTATAAGCCGCACCAGCGCATCCACCAAAACCATTGCCGGCAATTCCCCTCCGGTTAAAACATAATCGCCAATGGAAATTTCTTCGTCTACCAAGTATTGCCTGACTCTTTCATCTATGCCTTCGTAATGGCCGCAAATTAAAATCAGATGTTTATACTTTGCCAATCTTTTAGCAATTTTTTGGTCAAGTCTTTTTCCTTGAGGACATAATAAAATTACTTGTGACCTTGTGACCTTGTGACCTTGTGACCTTATGCTCTCTACTGCCTGGAAAATCGGCTCTGGCCGCATCACCATACCCGAACCGCCACCAAATGGCCGATCATCGACTTTTTTATGCTTATCCAAAGAATAGTCTCTAAGATTATGCATATAAATTTTAACCTTACCTTTATTTTGCGCCCGTTTGATAATAGACTCGTTCAATACCGGCGCAAACATTTTAGGGAAAATAGTAATGATGTCGATGCGCATATTAATTTAGCGTATTATTGTAACCTCTTAAGAATTCTTTTTTAAACTCTAAGAATTTATCCTGACTAATTGCCTCTCTGATTTTACGCATTAACTCCAAATAAAAATGAATATTGTGCAGCGAAACTAATCTTAACCCCAATATTTCATCCGTATTAAATAAATGGCGCAGATACGCGCGGCTGAAATTCTTGCAGGTATAACAACTGCATTGGTCATCTAAGGGCTTAAAATCTTCTATGTACGGCGAATTCCTGATAGTTAATTTTCCCGCGCTGGTAAAGGCAGTGCCGTTTCTGCCATAACGGGTAGGAACCACGCAATCAAACATATCAATGCCACATTCCACTGCTTCAATAATATCTTCGGGTAAGCCCACGCCCATAAGGTATCGCGGCCTATCTTTTGGCAGGTAGCCTACGCTAAAATTCATAATATTATAGCGTAAGTTTTTAGGCTCGCCAACAGAAATTCCGCCTAAGGCATAACCGTCAAAATCCATCTCTCTTAACTCCTGAGCGCAAGTCTTACGTAAATCCTCATATGTCGCCCCCTGTACAATTCCAAACAATAATTGTCGACATTCACTATTAACCGACTTAGAACGCTTGGCCCAATCAATTGTCCTTTTCATCGCCACTTCTGCCTGGTCTTTGCTGCAGGGATAATGCACGCATTCATCTAACGGCATCATGATATCCGAGCCTAAATCTTTTTGTACCTGAACCACATCTTCGGGAGTTAAAAAATGTTTCATCCCGTCAATGTGAGATTGAAATTCAACGCCCTGATCATTTATCTTTCTTAAAAGCGCTAAGCTGAATACCTGATAACCACCGCTATCGGTAAGGATAGGCCTTTGCCACCCCATAAAATTATGCAACCCGCCTGCCTTTTTAACCACCTCTATACCCGGACGCAAAAAAAGATGGTAGGCATTGGATAAAACAATCTGCGCGCCGCAATCTTCTAAGTCCTCGGGAGACAAAGTCTTAACCGTACCCTGAGTGCCGACGGGCATAAAACAAGGGGTATCTACATCGCCATGTGCGGTCTCTAGCCTTGCTAAACGACAACCGCTATCTTTCTGTATGTGCAAAAGACAAAATCTATTCACTCTTATCCCAATCAATCTTATATACGATTATGCGTCCGGCATTGTCCTTCAGTTCTTCTGTAATAAAAGGTTTGAAATATTTAAGTTTTAATCCTTTCAAGTAATATAATCGCGTAAGCATAGACTTGGCTAACTTGTCATCAAGAACAACTATTTTATAATTATCTTTTTCTTCAAGGAGCAATACTGAAAAGTCTAAATCGTTTGCGGGGTATTTAATCTCTTTAAGCGTATCTGCCTCAAGGTAGAATAGGCTCTTGGGAAATTTCCACTTGCCGTCCCGGATATCGCTGAAGTAGACATTATGGTTGCTCAGGTCTACGACAAAATCATTGTCAAATAATAAAAGATTGCCTTCCTTGCGAAAACTTCTGGACTCATTAAAATACCTATAGGAAGGGGATATCCAGGCAAGTGCGTCCTCGGTATTGATAAACAATAAAGAATCGTATTGCCTCAAGGCATCAGGTTTATTATATTTATATTCTTTGCTTAAATATTCAATGAACCTTTCTTTTTTGAATTCTTTGAATTTCTGATATATGTCTGCCTTCTTAAAATCCCAGTTTCCCAGAAAGGATATCGGATACATCTTATAGATGAGGCTGGGCTCCACAATAAAATAGGCAGTTTGAGGATGATGTGTATACCTTAAAATCTTTTCCCTGTCTTCTTGCCTAGAGACAAATTTAGCCAAGGCGGTATTAGCATCTTTATCGCCGAGTAAGATAATTTCATTCAATATATCTAAACACTTATATTTATCTATGCCTAATTTTTCTAATTCCTCAAATGCCTTATTAGAGCCAGAATTTAACATTCTTAAAATACCCGCTGCCTCTGCCTCATTATCGGCCAAGAAAACCCTAGCCATCCAATAAGCCATAGGCGTGTTTTGCGTAGCCCCGTCAAAGATTACCCGTCTTTTTGCGATGGCCTTGAACCAATGACCAAAATCCCACCAAGAATTTATAATGCTATTCGGCGGGGTCTCTGTCCTTACCTTATTTAATACCTCCCACCAACTCTTATCTATTAGCGGGATGGTCTTCCTAAATGGCAAGGCTTGCGCCAAAAAGGCAGGAATAAAAATAAGACAAAATATAAAGGACAGTATCATCTTTATATTAATCCTACGAATCTTGATGAAGCGGTGGATGAGATTATTTAGGGAATCAATAGCCCATTCTGTAAATAGGCCGAAAGAAATAGACGAGGGCAGAATAAGCAGCAAACTAAACCTTGATGCCTTTATTGAGGCATATAACGCGATCATAATCCAGAAAGTAAAGTAGAAAATGATAAACTGTCTTTGTTTATAATCCTTGGATTTCTTGTCACCCAGGGTGACAATTAAATAAAGCAGGCCCAAAAAAAGCACAATGCCCCCTCCTGCCTTATTAATGACTTCCAGCAGGCTCGCCCTGTTTAATTCTTGAACTGTCAGGAATGTGTTCGGCCAGAATTGATGCTGTAAATAACCTTTGGCAAAGGCGATATTAACAGGCCCAAAGATGAGGTGTTTTAATATCGTTGGTCCGCAAAATAATCCCACAAAGAAAAGGGAAGATAAAACAAATGATGCCAACGACAGCAATGGAATATCTAAGCGCACATCTTCTTCTGGGGATTCTTTTTTTATTAAATACAAATTGAGAAGGTAAAGCAACGTCGTAATTACCATTAAATCAAATATGTACCACCAGCCATCCCAGGTAAAGGAGAACAATCCTATGCTCAGCCCGCTAAGGACGGCGAATAATGACCTTCTTGTCCAGGATATGCCATAGTTTAAACTTAAATAAAATATCCACGCAGACGATATTGAAAACAAGATTACATAGGGGTCGGTATCAAACCAACCGCCAAGGCTCCTTTGAAGAAATATGGGCGCTAATCCTAAACTCATTGCCGCAAAAAAACCAGCAATATTAAATTTATTCCGGCTGAGGCTTAAACACGCCAAGAATACCAATATCAACGCAAGAATAGAGATAAATATCGGGATATAGAAGACAAAGTGGATAAGAGAAATATTTTTATTGAATATCTTTACTAATTTAAAGAGATAATAACTTAAATATACATGGAAGTTCTGATGCAGGCTTGGTTCAATCTTCATACCCACCGGCGCTAACATAAAACTATCATATTGGGCTGTGCCTATGACCTTATCGCCTAACTTGGCCTTAGTCACCAGGTTCTCCACCAGCCTGAACCAGTGATAAGGATCTAACTCCAGCAAAAAGGTATGCCCGGACTCATCCTGCCAACTTGACTTTAACTCTTTTTCTTTGTTGGTAATGGCGGCATTTATAGACTCTTTTCTTTCTCGCTTCCAAATATTCACCAACTGCTGTGTAGCCTTAAATTTAGCCGATGGCGGCAGGTCCTTTAACTTTTCGTCTATCTGTTTCTGGGCGTCCTTCCTCAAATCTGCCATTACATAATTTTTAGCCATGTCTTTTGTAAAAGACAAAGATGCCGTATTTATTCTAAAAAATATATTCACGCCTATCACAATACCAAGCAACAGCCATAGAGGTAAAGTTTTCTTCATTTTTGCCTCCCTCATATGATTAGCATCGCATCACCGTAACTGTAAAATCTATATTTTCTATCAATTGCTTGCTGATATGCCTTTTTAATCAATTCTTCTGTGGCAAAGGCGCAAACCAGCATAAAGAGGGTTGTTCGGGGAAGATGAAAATTAGTCAGGAGACAATCCGCGGCCTTAAATTTATAGCCCGGATAAATAAATAAATCCGTATGTCCCTCTTTTTGTCCCGAGGCATAAGTTTCTAATGTCCGGCAGCTCGTCGTGCCCACGGCAAATATGCGCGCCTTTTTTGCGCGCGCTTGGTCTATCAGCCTTACTGTATCATCATAAACCTTGAAATATTCATCCTCCATCTTATGCCTTGTAATATCATCTACCTTTACCGACCTGAATGTGGAATAACTAATATGCAAAGTAATATAAGCAAGATTTACTCCGCAAGATGTAATCTTATTCATTAACTCTGGGGTAAAATGTAGCCCTGCGGTAGGAGATGCAACTGCGCCTTCTTCTTTGGCATAGACGGTCTGATAATAAATATTATCTAACTCTTGGGGTTCTCTTTTGATATAGGGCGGAAGCGGCATCTGGCCCAGCCTATAGACTGCATTTATATCCGGGCTGAAAAAAGTAACCTCATTTCTTGCGCTTACTATGGCGTAAGATTTGTTACCGTTAAGGATTATTTTCTCGCCGATTTTTATCCGGCTGGGTTTGATTAAGGAATTAAAAACCAGCCCGTCCTTGCAACTCAAGAGTAAAAGTTCAACCTTGCCGCCGGTTAACCGGCGGCCTTTCAGGCGGCTGGGCAAAACTTTGGTATTATTCAGGACTAAGAGGTCATCTTTACGCAAATAATCAACGATATCCTTAAAGACGCGATGTTCAATTGCACCGCTATGGCGATTTAAAACCAGAAGTTTAGCGCTATCCCGTTCTTTTAGAGGATACTGCGCAATTAACTCTTTGGGCAAGGTATAATCAAAATCCGATAGTTTTAACATTGCTCTGTGGGTAATAATATTTGAGAATCTCGTCGTATTTATAAGCTTGTTTCGCCATGAAATAAGCGCCCCACTGACATAAACCCACCCCATGCCCCCACCCCAAGCCTTCAAATACTACATCTTGTTCAATAACCTTTACCTGAAAATTGGTGCTTCTCGTAATGTTGGGGCCGATTATATTCCTAAAATCTTTGGCGGAAATATTTAAATCTTGTTTATCCGAGGTTATTTTTAAATTTATAATCCGCCCGGAACTATCTTTATCTACTATAGCCATGTCTTTAATATTACTTATCTTGTGGCCAGCTTTTACTAATTTTTCTTCAATTTCTTTTAAGGTTAATACGTAATGCCAGTTAAAATGCGGAGAGTTTTTACAAAAATCACAGGCCACTCCTTTAAGCGGCGCTATGTTTATATTCCAAAGCATTGAGGCATCTTCGGTATGGCCACCGCAGGTAGCATGAAAATAAGCGGGGAATACTTTATCTTGATAGGTAAGTATTTCTCCTTTGGTCCCATCCACTGCCCTATTTGTACGATATCGCTCAGACGTCCTGCCTCCATAAACCTGGGAATAAATATCAGAAGTTACATCGTAGTCTTTAAGTTTACTTTCTTGCATTTGATAAACGGCGTAAGTACGGCAGACTATTGCCTGCGCCTTTAATGCCTCCATCGGCCAATAATGCGATGCCTCGTGGTATAAAATACCCTTAATATAATCCTCTAAATCAATGTGGTTTACCACCAAAAGATGCAGATTGTCTTTTTTGATAAATTGGATATTGCCCCGGAATACTCGGCCATTGATAATAATGGCATCGGGGTCATCTGACTTAATCAGCAACTTATCTACCTTGGCCTTACTATCCCCTATTAAAATACCATATTTATATGCCGTAACCGTCGTATTGAGATGTTTCCCGCGGTATAAAGATTTATTGCTTAGCGCATCAATAACTTCATAAAATCCCTTAATCTTGAGTCTTAGAGAAATAGCATCCTCTAGGACCGCAACCCGAATATAATTCGATGACTGGCTAGAAACGAAAGACACAAGAGCACAAGAGCACAAGAGCACAAGAAAAAAAATCTGTGTAATCTGCTTTTTAAATCCGTGTAATCCGTGGTTTAACGGCGAGACCATAGCCAAAATATTAGAGAAAGGATGATACTGGCTAATATAGAAGTTGCTAAAGGAAAATAAAAAGTGAAATTTTTTTTCTGAACATATATATCCCCGGGCAACCTCCCAATAAAGGGCACCTTATGCCCAAAGGTTAATAATAAACCCATGCCAATCAAAATAATTCCAAAGATAATTATTGTTTTTCCGATTTCCTGCATCTTTAATGAGCCCACAACTTATGGAGCGTTAGCGAACATAAGTTGTTTGGGCGAATTAAATCCTTGACATTTTATTCTTAAGAGAGCAGTGGAAAATGTCAAGGATCAATTCAGCCATCAGACTTACGTTCACTTTGTTCCGTAAGTCTGGGCTTCATTGAATAAATACATCCACAATAATTCTGACAATATATATCTTTCGCCTTTGCTTCTGCATGTGCTTTTTTAAAACCTGGACGGAAATCTTCGTAATGAAAAAATATATCTTCTTCTTCTGAAATCTTATCCCCTATCTTTTTAATTAATTCTTGATCTTGATAAGGACTAACCAATAAAGTAGTAGAAAAAGCATAGAATCCATTCAGCCTGGCAAGTTGAGCCGTTTTACTAAGCCGCAAAGACCAACAGATAGAACATCTTTGGGGTTTCTCTTTTTTCTCTTGCACGGCACTTAAGAATTCGGATGGAATATATTCAGGAAAAATAATTTCTATATTATTAGTGCTGGTCAAATCCACTATTGCCCTTCTTCTCTTTTGATATTCATCCATTGGATAAATATTGGGATTATAAAAGAATCCGGTTACTGCAAAGCCATCTTTTTTTAATTTTTCCTCCGGATAAATCAAGCACGGCGCACAGCAGGTATGGAGCAGTAGTTTCATAATCTTTCCTAATTTTATGGTTTTGCTTCCGCGTGCTTAAATTTTTTGCGGGTAAGGAGGCGTGTTTCGAGCCTCAATAAGTTTTGCGGAGGGTTTGTGAGCGCACATTAGGAAATTTTTGGGCATTTGTCTCGCGAGGAATTACGCCGAGCGAAAGGCATTGACCCCGCGTAAGGATACTGGCCGAAAGCGAGGCGTAAACCGAAGCAGACGGCAAAAA
>CAYHAI010000048.1:0-8052 GCA_964354585.1 uncultured Planctomycetales bacterium | reverse complement strand
CTTAATTTGAAATACTTGCGCAAAAACTATCCTACAGATGTTTTAACTTTCGATTTCAGCAACCCCAAAGATAAAAAGAATATATTCGCTGATATAGTTATATCCACGGATACGGCAAGCCGCAATGCAAAAAATTTTAAGACCGCTCGAATTTACGAGTTAAATTTATACCTTATCCATGGCCTTCTGCATCTCTTGGGATATGATGACTGTACGCTAAAACAAAGACAGCTAATGCATAAAAAAGAAAGGGAATATGTCGATATACAAGACCGAAGCGATTGTTTTAAATAGGCGCAATTTTCGCGAGACATCCATGATTGTTAATTTCTATAGCCGGGATTTTGGTAAACTTTCCGGTATCTTAAAGGGAATAAAAGAAGAGCCGGCTAAATTTGCCAGCACGCTGGAATTATTTTCTTTAAACGATGTCATATTTTATAAGAAGAGAAATTCATCGCTGCATCTAATTTCTCAATGCGATGTAAAAAATAATTTCGATATGATTAGGAAAAATATTTCCAAGATAGGCATGAGCAGTATGATGATGGAACTCGTTGATGCCATTATGCCCGCCGAAGATAAAAATGAAGAGATATTTGACTTGACCTTGACCAGCCTTAAAGAATTAGAATTAAGCTATAATCCCGACAAAATTATAACTATATTTAAAATTAAGCTATTAGCCCTTTCAGGATTTAAGCCGCATTTTGATTCTTGTGTTTCCTGCGGCTCAAGGATCCTGGGAGAGTCAAAATTTAGCCTTAGCCTGGGAGGCTTGCTTTGCTCATCTTGTTACAGGAAAGACCTTGGTGCGCGTTCTATTTTCAGGGGAACAATAGCAACAATATTGCATATTGAAAAAAGCGACTTTAAAAATACTCTAAATTTGGGGATGAACCCGCAGATTAAAAGAGAATTAGATGCGATACTGAATGCATTTTTAAATTTCCATTTGGAAAAAGAACTTAAGTCTCAGAAGGTTCTAAATAAATTAGTAGCGGAGTCACAAGGTCACCAGTAAATGCTTAACTGGTGACCTTGTGTCGTGGTGACTTGGTGACACGGAGGTTATATGAAGATAGTGATAGTTGGCCCGGGGGCAATGGGTTGTTTATTGGCGCATTATTTATCAAAAACCAAAGAAGAATTATGGATTTTAGATAAGTCAAAAGAACGGACGGAAAAGATTAATCAGGCGGGAATAATTGTAAAAGGCGTTTCCGGCGAATGGCAGGTAAAGGTAAAAGCAACCGCGGATATAAAAGAAATAGGTAAAGCAGATTTAATTATTATTTGTGTAAAATCTTACGATACCAAAGGTGCGATAATATTATCCAAAGACTTGATAGGAGATAATACAAGCGTACTTACGTTGCAAAACGGAATCGGCAATATTGAGATTATTGGAGAGGTAGTAGGTACGGACAAAGTAATTGGAGGAGTGACTAATGAGGGCGCAACGCTTCTAGATATAGGCAGTATCCGACACGCAGGTAAAGGCGAAACTATAATTGGGCGGATAGATGGTAAAATTCCGGTTGAATTGCGTTCCATCCGCGAAATTTTTAATAAGGTTGGGCTGGAAACAAGAATATCCAAAGATATAAAAAGTATCTTGTGGTCAAAACTGATTATTAATGTAGGAATAAATGCGCTTACTGCTATAACGCGCCTCAATAATGGAAGGTTAATTGATTTTGAAGGCACGCGTAAGATTTTGCGCAACGCAGTTACAGAGGCAGTACGCATTGCCAAAAGAAAAAGGATAAAACTTATTTATGACGACCCCTTGGCAAAGGTAGAGGCGGTTTGCGAGGCAACCGCAACTAATGTATCTTCGATGCTGCAGGATGTCCTAAGAAAAAAACGCACGGAAATAGATTTTATCAATGGCGTAATTGTGCGCCAAGGCCAGGAATTAGGTATCCCGGTTCCAGTAAATTCCATCTTGCTAGATTTGGTCAAGACTATTGAGCAAAGTTATAATCTGGCAGTAGAAAAATAAAGCAAAAAAGGGGCCAAGCCCATTTTTTGTATATAGAAAAAGCGCCTGACCCCTTTTTGTTATTGAGTTTGTGGTCTAAAATAAATTAAGATATGCAAAAGTGTTTATTAGTAACATTAGTGATTATAGGATTGGTTGCAGGGTTGTATGTGGCGGGCTTAAATAGAGGGACGTGTCCACTTAAGTCTAACGTAGACAAAATAGAATACGTTGAGAAACATAAACCGGCAAAAATAATAGCGGATGCCTTTGTATTGTTAAAGAATAGAAAAGACAAAGAGGCATTGGTAATTTTTGAGAAAGTTCTTGTCAGTAAACCTGATAATCTGGATGCGCTGTGGGGGAAGGCCGAGGTTTTAAGGAGAAGCCGCAAGTATAAAGAGTCAGAAGAATTATTAAATAAAATATCGAGCACAAACCCCAAGCACGTTCCTGCTTTAATCAGTTTAAGTTACATCAGATATAAAGACAATAAATTAAACGAGGCGCTGGAGTTGATAAATCAGGTTTTAAAAATCGATTCTTTAGATAAAGAAAATCAGGCCTTGGCTTATATGATGTTGGGTAGTATTAATAGCCGGCGTTCTCAAAAAGGCGGGTTCTTTAATAAGATAGCCTACGGCACGCGCATAAAGGGTTATTTTTTAAAGGCCAGAAAATTAGGTCCAGATTTACCCGAAGTGCATCTGGGTTTAGGGATTTTTTATCTCAAGGCGCCGGCAATTGTAGGCGGGAATTTGGATGGGGCATTCCAAGAATTAGAATTGGCAGTAAGAATTGCTCCGGATTTTGCTACTGCCAATGCGCGGCTAGCCCAGGCCTATAAAAAGAAGGGCGATTTGGAAAAATATAATTTTTATCTTCAACGGGCAAGAGAATTAGACCCCAAGAATGAAGTCTTCTATGAAGAATCTGGAGATTAGCACAATATTTCGCGATATTGCTAAGATATTAGAAATTAAGGGTGAAAATCCTTTTCGTATCCGTGCCTATGAAAGGGCAGCGCAGAATATCGAAGGCCTAACTGAAGATATAGAAAATTTTATCAAAGAAGATAGGCTTAGAGAAATTCCCGGGATCGGTCAGGACCTTTCCAAAAGAATTAAGGAGTATGCCTCAACAGGTAAAATTAAAATCTTTGAAGATTTAAAAAAGACCATACCTGAGAGCTTATTAGAATTACTCAAAATTCCTTCAGTAGGCCCAAAGACCGCAAAACTATTATATAAAAAATTAAAGATAAAGAATGTTTCGGATTTAGAGAAGGCGATTCAGCAAAATAAGCTAAAAGGAATCTTCGGCATCAAAGAAAAAACCGTAGTAAATATTTTAAAGGGGATAGAGATACTAAAAAGAGGCAAAGAAAGAATGACCCTGGCTAAAGGCCTGATAGTCACTGAGCAATTTATCCGGGTATTAAAAAAAATGCCTGAAATAAAACAAATCTCTACTGCCGGAAGTCTGCGCCGCCAAAAAGAAACTGTGCGCGATATCGATATATTAGTAATTTCCGATAAACCCAAAAAGATAATGGATACATTTACGCGCTTACCCTTGGTCAGTGATATATTGGCAGAAGGCCAGACTAAGGCATCTGTGCGCACAAAAGAAGATATTCAGGTAGACTGCCGGGTGGTAGAGGAAAAATCTTTTGGCGCAGCGCTTTTATATTTTACCGGCTCAAAAAATTTTAATATCAAACTGCGGCAATTGGCGATAAGAAAAGGGTTAAAGATAAACGAATACGGGATGTTTCGAAAAAATAAATTTGTAGCCGGAAAAACCGAAGAAGAGATATTCAAATTATTAGGCATGGCTTATATTGAACCCGAATTAAGAGAGGATAACGGGGAAATAGAATTAGCGCGAGAATTTAAACTACCCCATTTAATCGAACTAAAAAGTATAAAAGGAGACCTCCATGTGCATTCTGAATGGTCAGACGGCGGTAATACCATAGAAGAAGTTGCTCGTGCCTGCCAGAAAAAAGGTTATACTTACGTGGCGATTACCGACCATTCTCAGGGCCTAAGAATAGCGGGCGGTTTAAGTATAGCGGATTTAAAAAAGAAAAAGCAGGAAATAGATAAAATAAATAAAAAACTAAAAGATTTTCGGGTTCTCTATGGGGCAGAGGTGGATATAGATTCTAACGGAAACCTAGATTATAAAGATGAGGTGTTGAAAGAATTTGATGTAGTGGTTGCGGCAATTCATACAGGATTTAAACAATCTAAAGAGCAACTTACTAAAAGGATAGTTAAGGCCTGCCAAAATAAATATGCGCATATTATCGCGCATCCTACAGGCAGGCTTTGGGGAACACGCGAGGCTTATGATTTAGACTTAGAAGAGATCCTGAAAGTGGCGAGACAGACAAATACTTACTTAGAGATAAACGCCTTTCCGCAGAGATTGGATTTAAATGACCTGAATGCTTATCGGGCAAAAGAGGCGGGGGTAAAATTAGCTATCGGTACAGATGCGCATACAATTGAGCAATTGGAGACAATGAAATTAGGTATTTCGGTGGCGCGGCGCGGCTGGCTTTCTAAAGAAGATGTGATTAATACGCTGTCAATTGAAGAATTATTAAAAATTATCAAAAAATGAAAAGATTTATTGTTCTATTGTTCTATTGTTCTATTGTGCGGTTGTCAGGGCCGGCAACTCTATAAAGACAGCCGCGTAATGATGGGGACTTTTGTGGAGGTAACATCACCCGACGCAAGGGCAACCGGTATTGTCTTTCTGGAAGTCAAGCGCATCGAAAATCTACTCAGTAAATATCAAGAGGATAGCGAGGTATCCCGACTAAATAAGGCTGGGAAGTTAACGGTCAGCCCAGACACGCTTTATATTATAGAAAGAGCAAAGGAATTCTGGCAGGCTACTGATGGCGCTTTTGATATTACCGTAGCGCCGCTGGTAGAACTTTGGGGTTTTACGGATAAAAAATATTGTTTACCTAGAGGAGAAGAAATTAAAAATACCCTAAAACTGGTCGGTTCAGATAAAATTATTTTGCATCCTGAAAATAATATGATAGAATTTAAAACTTTAGGAATGAAGATAGATTTAGGCGCAATTGCTAAAGGTTATGCCGTAGATTGCGCAATAAAGAAATTAAAAAAGGCGGGCGTAAAAAGCTGTTTGATTAATGCCGGCGGCCAGATACATTGTTTAGGGGATAAATTAGGACAACCATGGAAAGTAGCGATACAGGATCCTTGCAAGCAAGGTTTTATTGGTTATTTGGAATTAAAAGATAAAGCCGTGGCAACCTCCGGTGATTACGAACAATATTTTATTAAGGACAATAAACGGTATGCGCATATTTTTAATCCCAAAACAGGATATCCGGCAGAATCAAATGTCATTTCTGTAACGGTGATTGCCCCGGACGGTTTAACTGCCGATACCCTTGCCACGAGCATTTTTGTTTTAGGAAAAGAAAAGGGCCTGGAATTAGCGAAAAAATTTCCCAATGTAGAAGTAAAGATAATAGGAAAATAAGAATGTTCGAAGTAATTGACAAACAAGAATTAGCTAAAGATATAAATAAGATTACGGTAGAAGCGCCGCTGATTGCCAAAAAAGCTAAGGCAGGTCAGTTTGTGGTGGTTATTGTCGATGAAAAAGGCGAACGCATACCTTTAACCTTAGCTGACTGGGATAAAGATAAAGGAACGATTAGTTTAATCTTTCAGGAGGTAGGTTACACGACAAAAAAACTAGGAACGTTGGACATCGCAGATAAGATACATATCCTTGGCCCTTTAGGCCATCCTACCGAAACCAAAAATATAGGTACGGTTGTCTGTATCGGTGGTGGCGTAGGTATTGCCGAGGTTTATCCGGTATCACGCGCTTTCAAAGAAGCAGGTAATCGTATTTTAGGAATAATCGGCGCTCGCGCAAAAGACTTAATTATCTTAGAAAACCAGATGCGGCAAGTTTGCGACGAATTATTTATTACTACCGATGATGGCTCATATGGCAAAAAAGGATTTGTGATAGATGTTTTGAAAGAATTATTTAGTGTTATAGAGAAATCCATCCATACAAAATACCCGGATTTAGTCTATGCTATTGGGCCGGTTGCGATGATGAAGGCAGTCTCCGGCGTAACGAAAGAATATAATATTAAGACCATAGTTAGCCTTAACCCCATAATGGTGGATGCGACGGGGATGTGCGGCTCTTGCCGCTGCAGCGTCAATGGCAAGACCGTATTTGGCTGCGTGGACGGCCCGGATTTTGATGCGCACAAAGTTGACTTTGATGAATTACAGGCGCGCTTAAATTTATTTAAAGGCCAAGAAGACCAATTAAATCAGTGAATATGGATAATCAAGTAAAGCCTACATTAGAAGGCGAGGATACAAAGCGAATGTTCGTGTATTTTTCGCGTTTGATAGATAAACCGGTTCTTGATAATAACGGCGAATTAATCGGCGAATTATATGATATTATTGTTAAGCCAACGGAAGTCTACCCTCAATCCGCCAGTCTAATTATCCGCAAAGGTTCTTTTAATCGCAAATATGCCATAATTAATTGGTCTGATATTGCGAATTTGGAAGATAAAGAAATAAACTTAAAAATTGATAAAGCAAAAATTGTCTTCAGGGAAAAACATAATAATAAAGAAGAGTTAACCCTGCGCCGGGACATCTTAGACCAACAGGTAGTAGATACCTATAACCATAAGGTTATTCGGGTGAATGATATACATCTCCTTAAAGTGGACCATTGTTTGATGATTGCCCATGTGGACATCAGTTTAAGAGGGTTAATTCGGCGTTTAGGCCTTGAAAAGCTCGTTGATTTCTGGGTGGGATTATTTCACAAAAACGCAGATTATCTAAAAGACGAACATTTAATTTCCTGGAAACACATCCAGCCCTTATCTATAAATCCCGTAAGTATGACCATAAAGGTAGATGTTCCCCAGAGGCAGTTTAGCAACATTCCTGCCGCTGACTTGGGAGAGATATTTTTGGATTTGAACATGCAGGACCAGATTGCCTTATTTAAATCTTTAGATTTAGGCACCAAGGCAAAAATTTTTATAAATATTGGTTTTAAAGCCCAAAAATCACTGATAGAAGAATTAGAGCATAAAGAAGTAGCGGAAATCTTGAATAGCATTCCTTCGGATGAGGCCACGGACTTTTTAGAGAAATTGCCCAGGGATATGACCGAGCAATTCTTAAATCTTATAGAAAGCAAGCAGGCGAAAAAACTATCGCAGTTATTAGGCTATTCCAGTGATTCTGCCGGAGGCCTGATGACCGCAGAATACATCGCCTTTACTAAAGATACAGCCATTGATGCGGTATTAAAGCAGATTAAAGAACGCGCTTTTAAGGTAGAGCCAGCGCAGTTTGTTTACATTATAGATGAAAATAACCGTTTGATTGGCTCAACGAATTTCAGGCGTTTGATTTTAGCTAATCCGGCAGATGCGGTTCAGAACGTAGCCTTTCCCAAAACCTATTTTGTACATTTAGATAGTAGCGTCAAAGAGGTTGCCTATTTGATGGAGAAATATAAATATTATGCCATTCCCGTCGTGGATGAAAATCATATTTTGCAAGGCATTATTACGGTAGACGATATTTTAAGCCAGGTCATTTCCATTGCCTGGCGCCGGCTGAAAAAAATTAAAATAAAACCGATACCATGAGCATAAGAATAAGAAAATACTGGAGAGAGTTTCTCATCTTTCTCTCTATAATGGGCCCGGGTATTATCACCGCCAATGTGGATAATGACGCCGGTGGCATTACTACCTATTCGGTCGCAGGCGCGCATTTTGGGTATTCGCTCATCTGGTCATTTATCCCGATTATTATTGCCCTGGTGATTATTCAGGAGATGTGCAGCCGTATGGCGGTGGTTACCGGCAAAGGTTTGGCAGACCTGATTAGAGAAGAATTCGGGGTAAGGGTTACTTTTTATGCCATGATTTTTTTGATATTTTCAAATCTTTTTAACACCATCTCAGAGTTCGCCGGAATAGCGGCAAGCGCGGAATT
>CAYHAI010000047.1:0-7488 GCA_964354585.1 uncultured Planctomycetales bacterium | reverse complement strand
TATTTTAAAAATATATCCACCAAATGGCAGGATTATAAAATAGACCTTTCTGATTTTAAAAACATCAGCGACTGGTCTAATATACGCAGCCTTGCTTTTATTGTTGAGGAATGGAACGCAAAAGAGAAGAAGGGCATAGTCTATATAGATAATATAAGATTATTACGCTAAAAAAGGGAGAGGAAAAAATGCGCATTATTTCTATTACAAATCAAAAAGGGGGCTGCGGTAAAACTACCACGGCCATAAATTTAGCCGCGTCTTTAGCAACGAATAATCGCAAGGTCTTATTGATAGACCTAGACCCTCAGGCGCACGCCACCTTAGGCCTGAATATCAGAGCCGACTTGAGTATTTATAATGTCCTCTCCAAAATCACCCATAAAAAGGCAGAGTTAAAAGAGATTATAAAAAATGTAGATGATAATTTTGATTTGGCTCCTTCCAGCATTATCTTAAGCACATTGGAACAGGAATTAGCCGGTGAAATCGGCAGGGAATCGCGGCTCTGGGAGACCATCGGTAGCCTGAAGAGTAACTACGATTATATTCTCATTGACTGCCCGCCTAATTTAGGGATTTTAACCATTAATGCCATCCGCGCCGCCAATGAAATAATTGTGCCGGTGGAGGCCAGCAGGTTTTCCCTTGAGGGCCTGAGCCAACTGATTGAAATCATAAATTTGGTGAGGGACAGGCTAAACCACGAGGTTAAATATAATGTGCTGGTGACTAATTTTGATTCGCGCCTGCGGCATTCGTTTAGGATTTTAGACCGCATCCGGATGACTTTTAAAGACAGGCTATTTAGCACTATCGTCCACGTAAATGTAAAACTCAAAGAAGCGCAGAGTGAGGGCTGTCATATATTAGGTTACGACAAATATTGCCGGGGCGCAAAGGACTACTTTAGCCTTTCCCGCGAGCTCATCATTCAGGAGAAAGTGGCTACTCCTACTGCTACCGTCGTCGCGCCTGAGCAACTCCAAAAGATAATGCAGGAAATCTTAAAAGAGAGGCTGCCGAAATTAACCGAGGTAGTCTTTTCCCTATCTGCGCCGCAGGCAAAAGAAGTCTATGTAGCCGGAGATTTTAATAATTGGCAGTTGGATAATAGTAGCCGGATGGAGCAGGATAACGGCACCTGGAAGAGAAAAATAAGGCTTACGACGGGAAAACATCATTACCGCTTTATCATTGATGGCAAATGGACCGAGGACCCTGATAATCCAAGCCACGAAACAAATCCTTACGGCGAACCGGATTCGCTGATAGAAGTCGCAACTAAAAAATAATCAAAGGAATACCTGATGGCTGAGCCGCACAAAGAAAAAGACACACAGGAAGGCAAATTCTTCGCCATAATTTCTTATATCAGTTTCCTGTGTATAGTTGCCTTGGTCTTAAAGAAAGACAATAAATTTGCCCTTTTTCATGCTAAGCAAGGCCTGGTGCTTTTTGTCTTTGAGGTGGCGAGTTTTATTCTTTCTATTATTCCGATGTTAGGCTGGTTAATCAGGGTATTCGGCACGATAACTTTTATGCTGGTTTCTTTGTGGGGAGTCCTGCAGGCATTGATGGGTAATTTTAGCCGCATCCCGTTAGTTTCGGATATTGCGGATAAGATAAGTCTTTAGAGGAGGTGGTAGCTAATGGCAAAGAAGGCAGTAAAAAGAAAGGTAGTAAAAAGAAAACTAATAAAAAGAAAAACCATTAAGAAGAAGGCGCTAAAAAGAGCGCCGGCTAAGAAAAAAGCAGCGGCTCTAAAGCCCAAAGAGAAAGGAAAGGTCGTGGGAATAGTGACGCACTATTTTCCTCATGTCAGGGCAGGAGTGATAAAGTTAAAGGCGCCTTTGTCAGTAGGCGATGTGATTAAGATTAAGGGCCATAGTACGGATTTTACGCAGACTGTCAATTCTATGCAAATTGACCGCGTCCCCATAAATCAGGCGAAAAGGGGGCAGGAGATTGGCCTTTTGGCAGATTCACGGGTCAGGCAGCACGACGTAGTTTATAAGATATAGACACCCGGCGCTGATCGGAATTGCGCCGGTGTTGTGTTGGTACACAAGGAGGTGTAAGATGAGGTTAGCAGAAGTAGAAAAGAAGGCAAGGACATTAGGGCTTAAGGATACCTGGAAATTTTCCAAGAAAGACCTAATCAAGACCATCCAGCACAAAGAGGGCAATTTTGATTGCTTTGGCACAGCCGCTAATTATTGCAACCAAATGGCTTGTTGCTGGAGAGACGACTGCTTGAAATAAAAGAGAAAGAAAATCAAGATGAAATATAGATGTCAACTCTGCAATAGAGACATTGATGATTTTGTCAGTATCTCGCATATTAAGACGGAAGAATACCTGTTGGATTTAATTCGGCGCGACCATCCTGAATGGCACGAGGATAAAAAAACCTGCCATAAATGTATTGAATATTACCGCAGACTGGTAAAGGACGCCGAAATTTAGGGTTGAAGGGAGGCAATATGCTATTATTTAGCAATATCAATGACGCCCTGCTTTTGATGGCTTTAGGCATCGGCTATTTAGTCCTCTATGCCGCCAAAAGAGAAGAAAAAGGGCTGCAATTTCTTGGGTATGTTATTGGTTATATAATTATACTCTTAGCCGCAGTTTTCTTAACCTTTGGTGCTTTGATGCAGGCGAATGTTAAATGTCAAAAGATGCGGCCTGGCCCCCGCAAGGCAATGATGCAGCAGCAGATGATGCATCCCCGGATGATGCCGCAACCGTAACTCACCGTCGCAAAGTGAAAAAAACGATAATCAGAATAGGGTTAATAATCCTGATATTGTTATTAATTAGCGTATCGGTTTGGCTGGCTATAAAATTTAATCAGAAGAGGCTGGATATCGAGAGTTTGCAGGCGGAGTTGAAGTTAGAGCACGTTCTCAAGGCGGCCATGCAGAAAGAATTTTCATCCACAAAAGATGAACTGGATAAAGTCAAGACCGAACTAGACAATACCCAGAAACAACTTAACGAGGTGAATAGCAAACTTGCCGCATCCGAAAGTAATAACGCCGAGTTAATTGAGGAGAAAAAGGCCCTGGAGGCAAGGCTGCATTCTTTGAAGGAATTAAGGCAGGCCGTCGGGGAAATAAAGCAAGAGATGTGGCAGGAAAGATACCGGCAGATTTTAGTCAAAAAAGAAATGCAGAAACAAATTGACGCCTATAAGTTAGCCGAGGGAAACCGCGGTTTTCTCTTAAAAGACAGCAAACCCACCTATAAGCCCGCCGTCAAAATCGAAGTCCGCCCCGGCTATTAAAAAAATAATCCTCGATTTAGATGCGATTAGACGTTATAATTGTATCAGATATTGAAGCGATTAACTTTGTTAATCGCTTCAATTTGGTGTCTTGGTCGAGGAAGCTGTAGAAAAAATTAGGCTAAAAGATTAAGGTTGATTGACATAGGTGGCTAAAAATGGTATATTACTTATAGTTAATCAACAGTCACCCAAGGGGGTTAAATATGAAATCAGAAATAACAACAAAAATGACACTTTCTACCAGGGAAATAGATCTCTTAAGCCGCCTTGAGTTTGAGGGAAAGGAAGTTTATGCTAGAGAAGAGATAAATTTCTTTTGTGGCAATAAGCAAAAGGGCGCCTACTTAATAAAGAAGCTACTGGAAAAAAAGAGGCTTAGGAAGATTGTAAAGAATGTCTATTTTTTTATTCCAATGAAAGCTCCCGGAGGTAGATGGGCAGGTAACGAATATGTGATCGCTAAAGCCTTGGCTAGGAGAGCGAATTACTATATAGGATACTCTAGTGTCTTTAATTCGTATGGCTTTACCGATCAAGTCGCGCAAATGATACATATTGTGAATGACAAATATTCACTAAAGAAAGATTTTGGCGGTATCAGGTATAAGCTTATTAAGGTATTGTCCGATAGGCTATATGGCCTAGAAACTCGCAGGATAGACAAGGAGGATATTGTTTTCGTTTCCAAAGAGCGCGCGTTGATAGACGCGTTTGATTTTTATGGCGTAAAAAAAGGATTAGATATATTAACCGAACAACTTAGTGAGATGGATGTGCCGGTCCTCGTGGATTATATTGCGCGATATCCAGTTTGTGCCATTCGCAGGCGTATGGGATATTTTCTGGCAAGGCTTGGAGTGCCCCAAAAAATACTTAGCAAAATCGACGTAGGAATAAAAGGGAATTCTTTCTTATACGATACAGAGGCAAAAAAAGGCAAAATCGACAAAAGATGGAGAATAATCGTTAATGGATAAAGATAAGCTTGCAAAAATAATACCGTTTATCGCGGAAAAATATAACTTTAGGCTCGAGACCATCGAGAAGGATTATTATTTAACACTTATCTTAAACAGCGTTGAGTCGCATTTAAGCGACAAGATCGTCTTCAAAGGCGGAACGCTTTTAAATAAGATTCACCTTAACCATCACAGGTTAAGCGAAGATATCGACTTTACATACTTTAACCCTGAAGGCCTCGATACCCGTTCTAGGCGATCCCGGGTGATTACTCCAATAAGAGAGAAGATGCCCAAATTGTTAGAACTATTGGAGTTAAAGAGCGGAAAACCCGAAGGTGAAGGCTTTAATAATTCTACCCAGTATGTGTTTAATATTTCTTATCCGTCGTTTATCTCAGGCAAGGATGAGAATATAAAATTAGAAATCTCGCTTCGTCAAACTCCTATCGATAAGCCAGTTCATAATGTAATCACGCATTTTTATAAGGATCCTTTTACTGGTGATGATTTAATCCCAAAAAATAAGATATTATCGCTGACATTAATTGAGGCCGTGGCAGAGAAACTTAAGGCCGCGATCACACGAAAAGGTGTGGCTATTCGTGACTATTATGATTTATGGTTTATATCGGAAGCCAAGTTTGACTTTAAAAATAGGCATTTCCTTTCCATATTCAAAAAGAAACTTGAAGAAGAGAAATACAGGGCGGATTATGCACATAATTTCGGCTTGGATCAAAGATCCATAGAATTGCTTTATAGGCAAATAGAAACAGAATTGATACCTGTTATTCGTTTGGGCGAGAGTTTTAATCTCGATAAAGTTCTTGACCGGTTTAATACAATTTTGCAGCGGAATTAGGGCGGATTAACAAGGCAATGGGAAATGCCGCCGCGGCGGCTACAGTAAGGAGGCAGATATGCATTCTTTTAGGAGAGATAATATTGAGTTGCCTTTAAGTTCTGTGTGGCTGATGAATTCTGTCTCTGAATACAAGGGCAAACAGGAATTGTATATGAAACAATCGCCGCAGATTCTGAAAACGCTTATTGAGATGGCTCTTATTGAAAGCGCTGAGTCATCTAATAGGATTGAGGGAGTAACTGTTGAGAGAAGCCGGCTTAAGCCGTTGCTTATCGGCCACAGCAGGCCGCGTGACCGCTCTGAGGAAGAAGTGGCGGGTTATCGTAAAGCCCTTGATTTGATACACCGAAAGCATGCAGGCCTGCGGGTAACCCCGGAAACGATCAAGGAATTGCATCGTCTATGTCGTGGGGAAAGTTGGGACGCCGGCAAATGGAAAGAAAAAGATAACGATATTATCCGCAAATATCCCGATGGCCATATTGAGGTAATTTTTAAACCCGTAAGCGCGGCAGAGACGCCTCGCATGATTAAGCAACTATGCCTTGGGTACGAAAACAGCGTTACGCAGTTGAAATATCCAGAACTTTATGCAATAGCGTGTTTGACTCTGGACTTTTTATGCATTCATCCGTTTCGTGATGGCAACGGTAGAGTGTCGCGGCTTTTAACCTTACTGGCTTTGTATCAACACGGCTACCAAGTCGGCAAATATATCAGCCTTGAACGTATTACTGAACAGTCCAAGGAGACCTATTACGAAGCGCTCAACAAAAGTTCTCAAAGATGGCACGAGGCAAAGCATGATGCGATTCCGTGGTTCAATTATTTTCTTGGGACTGTTCTAGGAGCTTATAAGGAATTTGAAGAGCGTGCGGGTAATGCTAAACCCATTCGAGGGGCCAAGACAGAAAACGTAACGAACTCTATTGAGGGTCAACATGGCAATTTTTCCATATCAGACATTGAGCGCGCCTGCCCTAATGTAAGCCGGGTTATGATTAAGAAAGTGCTTCTTCAAATGCAAAAAGATAAAAAGATTAAATGCCTTGGCAAGGGACAATCAGCAAAATGGAAGCGATTGGTATACTAAGTTTATTAATGGTATATTGAATGGTATATTAATCTAAGGCAGACTGGACGATTTTGAGGATGTCTTTTACCGACGAGGATTTGACGAAATAATCGAAAATAAAGACAGAGTCAGAGAGGGTGTGACGTATAAAAATAGTCTTGACATTCGTCTCAGCTTATGGTAAATTTATATCATCAACTTAACAATAGTGTAAATTTGATAAAATGGAATTTGAAGAGTTCTTAAAAAAGGTATCCAAACTTGCGGTTATTGAGGCTGAGGCGCTTTATTCCGGTCCGGGTAAGCAGACTTCTATCGAAGTCCAGCTAAGCCGATGGCACAAAGCCGGAAAGCTAATCCAGTTGAAACGAGGACTGTATATTTTGTCCGATACCTACCGCAAGACCGAAATTTACGGGCCTGCCGTTGCAGCGGTCCTGCACAGGCCTTCGTACTTAAGTCTTGAGAAAGCGTTGGAGTTCCATAATCTTATTCCCGAGCAGGTAACTATATATACTTCGGTTACTTCCAATCGCCCGGAGGTTTTTAAAACCGGCATCGGTAATTTTAAATACACCCATATCCAGAAGAGTTTTTTCTGGGGGTACAGCGCAACCACGCTTAACGGCCAGACTGCTTTTGTGGCTTTACCTGAAAAAGCGTTACTTGATTTTTTTTACCTGCGGCATGGGCCGGTAACCGATGCGTATATTGACGAACTGCGCCTGCAGAATCTTGAAGATTTGGATGAAAAGCGCTTAATGCAATTTGCAAAAAAGATGAACAAACCAAAATTGCTTCGCGCTGCAGAACAACTTAAGCAACGCATTATCGCTAAAAAAAGAATTGGGAAGAAGAAATGAAAGATCATTGTTTAGCCCTGGTTGCCGCCAAAGCCGGCTATAATGAAAAGCTTAACGCCATGCGCGAATACCTTCAGGCGTATATCTTAAGTTTTATGTATGAAGGTGGGGTTTTCAGGCATGCGGCGTTTGTCGGGGGCACGGCGCTTCGTTTCTTACACGGCCTGCCGCGTTTTTCAGAAGACCTTGATTTTTCTCAAGTCGGCAAAGATAAAGTTAATTTTGGCGCGATGATGAGTAAGATCATGCGCGAGCTTGAGTTGGCAGGATATAGCGCTGCCGCTTCAGTAAAGGAAGCTAAAACGGTTAACAGTGCTTTTATTAAATTTGAGACCTTGATGCATGAAGCGGGCATTTCGCCTTTAAAGAGCCAGAAGTTTTCCGTCAAGATCGAGATCGATACTAATCCTCCGCAAGGGGCAGTATTA
>CAYHAI010000046.1:0-3361 GCA_964354585.1 uncultured Planctomycetales bacterium | reverse complement strand
GCCACATGCCGGCGGATTAGATGACCAGGACTATGTCGAGATGCACACTGCCGATGTGTTGGAAAACGTCTACCGGGCGTTGGAAGCCTACAAGCGCCAGAAGTTGGACGCTGATCAGATGAAAGTTATCAACTGGCTGGCGAAAGAGAAGTTAATGTGAGGCACTATGCCTGATTACACGCTCGAAGCGCAAATCAAAGCCACGTCGGGCCAAGCTGAAGGCGAGCTAAAGAAGTTCGACAAACAGCTGGAGCAGGTTGGGACGACTGCATCCAAAACCGGCGGTCCGTTGGGCGGCCTGGGTAAGATCATCGGAGGCATCTCGCCGGTTAGCCTGACAGCCGCGGGCGGACTTGGCCTGCTGGCCGCAGGGCTGAAAATTTCGTCATCGGCTGCCGCCGAAGCAGAAGTAATCCAGTCTCAGCTGAATGCGGTCTTGAAATCTACCGAAGGTATAGCTGGGATGACGGCTGGCGAAATCAATCAGCTTGCCACAGAGCTTAGCGCCATGTCTGGGGTCGATGATGAGGCCATCGTCAAAGCCCAGGCGCTACTGCTGACCTACACGAATATTGGGGAAAATGTTTTCCCGCGGACGACTGAAGCAGCCCTGAATATGTCGGCAGTTTTGGGCCAGGACTTGCAGAGCTCAATAACGCAGCTGGGCAAGGCGCTGAATAATCCGGTCGAAGGCCTGACCGCCCTGCAGCGGGTTGGAATCCGTTTCACTCAGGCGCAGCAAGACCAGATCAAAGTCCTGGTCGAATCCGGCCAGGTAATGAAAGCACAGACGATCATCCTGGATTAGCTTGATAAAAAGTTCGGCGGCGCTGCCGAGGCCGCCGGTTCGACGTTCACCGGGTCGTTGAACAAGGCGAAAACCGCGGTTGGCAACCTGGCTGAGGCTGTCGGCAAGGGAGTAAATCCATCCCTGGAAAAATTTGTGATCTGGCTGACCGGGGCGACCGAGGCCGCGATCAAGTTTATCGAAGCCAATGCTGCTAAATCCCAGGTGCTGCAAGCTTTGCCGGGTGAAATTCTGTTGGCCAGCCGGTCATACGAGGAGTATCAAAAGCAACTCAGGGCCACCGTCGCTGAAATGGGTTACTACATCGGCGCCAACGGCGACTTGATGTCTGGTCAGACTGTACTCATCAAAAACTATGCCATTGTAAACGAACATCAATACGCCTTAGAACAGGGGATGGCCCGAGTAGACGCGGCCACACAGGCTGCTACCGTGACAGTGAAAAATCAAGCCGATGCTGCTGACGTACTGAGACGCAGCTATGGCCTGACAACTACCGCTGTGGATAAGTTTGCCGAAGCCGAAGCGAAGGCCAAAGCCGAGGCCGAGAAACTCAACCAGGCTTTAAGCGACCTGAAGTTGTTCGTGGGCGGACCGCTGGGCAAAGAAACGGAGAATTTCACCAAAAAAGAGGAGGAACTCGCGCAGCAAGCCGCCGAACTGCGCACCGAAATATCGAAGATGGGCGGGTTGGATTTTATGACGCCCGCGCAGCAGTCACAGATTGCCGATATGCAGAATGAGCTAAACGGCGTTATCGGTGGGATGGGCCGCTTGCGTGATGTCTTGGAAAAGGGCGGGGTTTCCGGTGGACTGATCAAGAAATTCCTGGCCGGCGATTTGGAGTTGAGCGAAATCCCCCGTTCATTACGAGACGAAGCTCTGGCGCTCGATGAGCTGTATACCCGAGCCGGATCATTGGAGAGCCAGATCACGAAGCTGGGCGGCAAGCCGTATATGACTGACGCCCAGAAGAAACAGCTGGAAGACCTGCGCGGCGAACTGGCTGACACAAACGATGCCATAGCCGCCAATGCCGACGCCCATGATGAAGCGACCCGACGCATCCTGTTCGACTTACTGACCCAGCGGGCGGCGGTCGGGGGAACAACCGATGCCGAACTCAAGGCGCTAACGGATATCGCGCTGAAATGGGGGTTGATCGACCAGGCAACTGCCGATGCTACCCTGAGCATGGATAAATCTATGCGTGACCTGGCTGCCGGTGAAAGCATTACCGAAGTTACTAATCAGATTTTGGCCTTACATGCTGCGATCAATGGTATACCGACTTCCAAAACGTTCACGCTTGAACTGATTGTCAAGGGAAAGTTGCCATCAAGTTATCAGACGCCAGATATGGGAATACCGGGAGATGATGGCGGATCTGGTGGCGGCGGGACCAGTATTCCAGGCCCAGTCTATATCCCGCCAGGACCAGACGAACAGGGACCAACCTTCCGGGGCGCGGCTCCCGTAATCGATGGCGGTACAACTATTATTAATGTCTACGGTTCCCCCGGCCAATCAGTAACCTCCCTGGCGGAAGCCGTGGCGGACATAATCGACCGGCGCAAACGCTCCAACGCCCGCTCAGGCGCACACATGATAGGAACGCACTAATGGGCTACATCGGCAAATTGGTCTACGGAAATCGAACTTTGCAACTCGACGGCTCCGCCGGTCTGTCGCTATCTGAAGATTTCATTCCGCCGGGGTCATTGGAAAGCGCGAGCCTGAGCAGCGGGGTGGACAGCCAGCTGCTGAGCAAGCGCGGCGAAGTGCGCGGCTGGCGGTTGAGCGTCAACGCCGAAGGCACGACTGATGCGATGGTACAGCGGCGCATTGACCAGTTGGCGGCATTCGTTCAATTGCCGGCGCGTCAACCGGGTCAAGATACGCCGTTGCTGCTGCATTTCCGCCCGGATAATGACCTGAGCTTTGAACCGATCTGGGGGACACTCGGCATTGAGCGGCGTATCGAGATATTACACACCAGCGACCGCAGTCTATGGGAAGTGTATTCGACATCACACACCGAGGTGGTCGGCGTGCGGCTCGATATGCAGATTAAGCCCTATTTCGACGGTCGGCAGATACAACTCTCCCGCGCTACCGGCGGGCTGGCACTGGACAAGCTGGGGACGGCTGACAAGCGAGCGCGCGGTATGCTGGTACTGCCAGCTGTAACCAACTACATCACCAATCCATGCTTCAGGCACAACACCTGGAATACCGGCTGGACAGCTGAAGCCGGGCTGACGGCCACGAAGAACACCGATCGGGAGTTTACGATTTTCGGGGAAGTCTCAGCCCGGCTGACGGTGCCGCTCTCAAGCTCGGAGAAATACTATCGTACGTCGGTCACTGCGGCCAACACCAATATCCATACCCTGGCGGCTTATCTGATGCTGCAGGATTTCGGTGTCATGGACTATGGTGATGTAATGCTGTATTATGCCGGGGATATCGTGGCCGGTAATACTATCTATCGCAGCCTGGGCAATGGATTATATTGCGTCTATGCGGATGTCAATGGGATCGCCAGTGCCC
>CAYHAI010000045.1:0-3326 GCA_964354585.1 uncultured Planctomycetales bacterium | reverse complement strand
ATAAAATGGAAGAAAGATGATCGGTCATTATCCTATTCAATTCTTCAGGCATCTGCTTATTATAACTCCGCAATCCTGCTTCAACATGTGCAACCGGAATATGCATTTTTGACGCTACCAGTCCCCCTGCTAATGTAGTATTTGTATCTCCATATACAATAACAAGATCGGCGTTAATGTCAAAAAGCTTTTTCTCTATAGCCTGCATCATGGCAGCGGTTTGAGAAGCATGAGACATCGAACCAACCTCTAAATTTATGTCAGGATAAGGAATGTTCATTTCTTCGAAAAATTTTCCTGACATATTAAGATCATAATGCTGACCTGTATGAATTATTATTTCTCCATGCCGTTTTCGTATTTCGCGGCTGACTACGGAAAGTTTAATAAATTGAGGCCGGGCTCCAACTATGGAAATAATTTTCATTTTATCGTTCCAATATCATATCTACCATAGCGCACACGTATCGTTTTGCCTGGTCAAACGATTTTACAGTTTTTAATAGGCGTGCGATTTGTATTGGCCTAAAATAAAATTTAATCATAGACTGCCGTGCCATTGTTAATAATTCTTCTCGTGATAAATCTGTCCATGGCCTTTGAATTACCTCCATAGCCAGGTCATCTCGCTTTATGTATTCTTCCCAGAAATCTCTACCGGTCTGGCTAACGTAATATTTCTCGTATAGCTCTGTATGCGGATAGGGGGTAATAATATTAAAAATACAGAAATCAAGCGGCATCTTTAATGCCAAATCAAGTGTATCTTTATGGGTATCTGTATTTTCACCAGGGCTACCCACTAAAAAATATCCAAACGTAGATATGCCTATTTTTTTTGTATAGCTTATTATATACTTCATTCTTTCTATATCGGCGCCTTTTGATAAAATTTTCAATATATTAGGATTTCCGGATTCTATACCGTAAAAGATTCTATAACATCCTGCATCTCTCAAATTTTCTAACATCTCTTCATCTATTGTATCAACTCGTGAGCGGATATCCCAAATAATATATTTATGGAGATTCCTTCTTTTAATTTCATCGCAAATGGCTATTACTCTTTCTTTGTTAACAGTAAATGATGAATCAAAAATATCTATTTCTCTAATATTAAATTGTTCGTAGCACTGCTCAAATTCATCTACGATATTTTTTGGAGACCTCCCTCGCCATTTGGTTCTTGACGCTTCGCAAAAAATACAGCCAAAAGGACACCCCCTACTTGAATTAAAAACTGTATAATTCTTTCGCTCACTTATAAAATTATAAAATTTACTATTATCGATTAAATGCCTAGCTGGAAAAGGAGCATCGTCGATATTTTCTAGCAACTCCGGAAAACCATTGAAAATGACCTTACCATTATCGTCTCTATATACTAATCCTTTCACCTCTTTTAAATCGCTATTATTATTTAACGCATTTATGAATTTCGGAAGGACAACTTCTCCCTCTCCCACAATCGCATAATCTATTTCTTTACTATACAGAAGTGTTTCTTCTGGAAATATTCCGACATGTACCCCTCCAACCATAATCTTAGAGCTAAAATTATTCTTTAGCCATCGAATCCACTCCATATTACTATGATAAGGCGAAGTATATAAAGTACAACCAATGATGTCTGGAGAAATATATTTTATTTTTGAAATAAGACCTTCACGCGAAATGCGCTCAGCATTTAGACTAATATAAAAAACATCACACCCATTTTTTTCTAAGACGCCTGCTACATACAATAGGCTAATAGATGGTAAAAGCCCAAAATTTTCCACAACTTGTTTCAGGCCTGGCTCATTTACAACTCTGTGTGATGGTAAATCTATAAGTAGTATTTTCATTAGACTATTCTACTCAGATTTATTTCTTAATTAACTTTTTTAGGCATTAAAGCTGCGACTAATTCATAAGTCATCCCAAATACCTTTTGCACGAAAAACACGGTTATAAGCCCTATCCGCATTAATCCCGGAGCAACAAGAGCCTCTGGTGGAGGATCTGTTTGTGTTATAAAAACGGTTTCTCCAAACATAGAAATAAATTTTCGCAACAGACGGGGTGTAAAATAATATAAATGGCCAGGTACATACATCCGTTTAAGGGGAGACGCAACATAATGTAGAGAACCCGCATAGATTACTCTTGCTAAAAGGTCAGTAATTGATGTCCTTGAAACTGTTTTTATGATAATGATACCTCCCGGTAAAAGTTTATTAGAAAGCACTTTCATCGCGTTAGTTATATCCGGTAGATGTTCAATAACATCCCATAAAGTAATAACATTATATAAACCTTGCCTTTGTGCTAATTCATTTATTGAGCATACAAAAGCCCTGAGTCCGCGTTCTCGTGCCTTTGCTACTGCATATCCAGAGATATCCGTTCCTTCCGCTTCCCACCCGGCCTTAACAGCATAATCAAGAAAATCACCAGTAGCACACCCTACGTCTAACAGGCTTCCTTGCTTTGCTGAAAGCTGTGCTATATGAATAGCTCTCTCAAAATATGGAATAAGGTGTCTAATATATTCTTTACGTCCATGTTCATCATTAAAACGCATATGATTAAAATATGACGCGTCGTAAATAGAATCCGTAGGAATTCCCTGAACAGCATAGTTACTGTATCCCAGGCCACAAAGGCAGCGATAGATTACCAAATCGCCAATTGGCAGTTCAAGACGGAGATCTATCCTTTGAGGGTTATACGGCATCTTACATATAGGGCATTCGAAGTTTTTATTCATAAACCACCTCTTTCCCTAAAAATACAGGTTTGTCAATATATATCCGGTTCCACATTTCAATCGATAGCAGAGAATAGATTAAGTTTGCCTGTCCGTAATCATAGAGGTTATCTGATTTTCGAGATTGGAAGTTATGGATAAGCTTCTTTATTTTGGCAGGATTAAAAATTCCGCGTTTTAAGCTTCTTGTATCCAACAATATCTCTTTTATATAATCAGATAAATCGTTTCTAAACCATTTAGTTATCGGTGTCGGAAATCCTCTTTTTGGCGCGTTGTATAATTCTTCCGGGAGCTTGTATTTCATATAATCTTTTGTCAGGCTTTTTAATTGATTGTTATGCATCTTCATTCGTAGGGGAACCTTTAAAGCGAAATCTATCATTTCGTTATCTAATATCGGGGTCCTTGCCTCAATTGAATGAGCCATTCCCATTTTATCTTCCACTAATAATAAATTGGGTAAATATAAAGAAATATATAAATATAACAATCTATCGTTTTCATTAAGACCTAAACCGTGAATAGAATTCTCAATAATACTTATGGGCTTGAAATCATTAATTTCTCTCGT
>CAYHAI010000044.1:0-13367 GCA_964354585.1 uncultured Planctomycetales bacterium | reverse complement strand
TAATGGAGGAGATGCGGAAACTTATACCATAATTGCGATGACCGATAAAACTAAAGGCGCAAGGGGCGCCTCGGCGTTTATTGTAGAAAAGGGCACGCCGGGTTTTACTTTTGGCAAGAAAGAAGATAAATTGGGTATCCGCGCCTCATCTACCCGAGAATTGGTCTTTACTGACTGTAAGGTCCCTTGCGAAAATCTACTTTCCAAGGAGGGAATGGGTTTTATTGCGACCATGAAGACCTTTGATTTGTCTCGGCCGGGTGTAGCCGCTCAGGCAGTAGGTATTGCCCAAGGAGCGCTGGATGTTGCCGTAAAATATGCCAAGGAAAGAGAGCAGTTCGGCAAGTCCATCTCCAGTTTTCAGGGGATACAATGGATGTTGGCAGATATGGCCACACAGGTTGAAGCAGCGCGGGCCTTGGTTTATGCCTGCGCCAGAGAAATAGATGGCGGATGTAAAGATGTGGGTAAAGATTCGGCGATGGCAAAGATGTTTGCTTCGGATGTGGCGATGAAGGTCGCTACGGATAGCGTGCAAATATTAGGCGGATATGGCTATATGCGCGATTATCCTGCTGAAAAATATATGCGCGATGCCAAGATTACCCAGATATACGAAGGCACAAATCAGATCCAGCGAAATATCATTGCCTTGCAAGTAATCAAAGAAAGTATGAAATAAGCGAGGAGGTAGGTATGCAGGTACAGGAGGAAAGAAGAAAATTTGTGCGTTTAAACCTCTTGGTGGATATTATCTATCATAGGCATCAAGAGTTAAAAAAAGAAAAAATATCGCTGATTAAGAATATCAGCACTGGCGGTATCTGCCTTATTGTCTATGAGGAGTTAAACGAGTCGGAGGTCTTGGACTTAGAGATATATCCTCCAGAAGATACGGTGCCAATAAAAGCAGTGGGCAGGGTGGTCTGGGTTAAGGAATTTATTATCGGCGATCCCGCTAAAGGCAGAAGGTTCGATGTGGGCATAGAATTCATAAAAATTGATGAGAATGATATAAACAGAGTTAATAAATATGTGTTTACCCACTCCACTAAATAGACTGTCAAATTCCCGCCTCTAATATGGAGATCATAGTCTGCATAAAGCAGGTTCCGGAAACCACAGAAGTAAAGATTAATCCCGAAACTAACACCTTAATTCGCGAAGGAGTAAAATCCATTATTAATCCCTTTGATATGTATGCCATTGAGGAAGGGGTTAGGTTAAAGGAAAAGTTCGGCGGTAAAACTATGGTGATTACTATGGGGCCTCCCCAGGCAGAGGTAGCATTAAGGGAAGCCATGGCCATGGGCGTAGATGAGGCAATATTAATCTCTGACCGGGCTTTTGCCGGAAGCGATACCTGGGCTACGAGTTATACTTTATCTTGCGCCATAAAGAAAATCGGCAGTTTTGATTTGATAATTTGCGGCAAACAGGCCTCTGACGGCGATACCGCGCAGGTTGGGCCGGGAATTTCCGCGCATTTAGACATACCCCAGGTTACTTATGTAAAAAAAATAGAAGAGGTAAAAAACAAGACCATGCGCGTAGAAAGGATGATGGAGGAGGGCTTTGAAATTATTGAGACGCCTCTGCCGGCATTATTAACCGTCGTAAAGGAGATAAATGAACCCCGGCTTCCTTCGCTAAAAGGGTTGATGCGGGCAAAACAGGCCAAGATTATGCATTGGACAGCTAAGGATATTGCCGCGGATAGCGCCTGTATTGGCCTGGATAGCTCACCCACGCGGGTAGTGAAAATTTTTACTCCGCCACCAAGAATCGGCGGTCAGATGCTTACCGGTGAAACGCAAGAAATAGTTGAGCAGTTAGTTGGATTATTAAAAAGCGAAATAAAGTAAACAAGATGCCTATTCAAATTATCATAGAAAAATGCACGGGTTGCAGTTTATGCCTGAAGGCCTGCCCTTTTGACGCTATCCGCATTCTGGATAAGAAGGCAGTTATTGATTTAAATAAGTGCAATCTCTGCGGCGCTTGCGTGCCTGCATGCAAATTAAAAGCCATTCTTTTGGAGAAACCCGAAACCAGGGTAGAGAAACCAGAGCTCAAGGATTATAAGGGGATTTGGGTATTTATTGAGCAAAAGAAAGGCAAGGTCCAGTCTGTCGCCTATGAACTTTTAGGCAAGGCCCAGGAATTAGCGCATAAACTTTCTTCTCAGGTAAGCGGGATATTAATTGGCAATAATTTAGATGACCAATTGGATGAATTAATCTGGCATGGTGCGGATAATATTTATTTGGTTCAGGCTCCAGAATTAGCCAATTTTCAGGACGAGCCATACACCAATATATTAGTGAAGTTAATCCAGAAGCATAAGCCGGAGATTTTACTTTGCGGCGCCACAGCTATTGGCCGCTCTTTAATTTCCCGCGTGGCGGTTAAGATAAAGACAGGCCTGACTGCTGATTGCACGGGATTAGATATTGACCCGAAAGAGAAAATACTTTTGCAGACCCGGCCAGCATTCGGCGGCAATATTATGGCCACTATTATTTCTCCTGATTATCGGCCGCAAATGGCTACGGTGCGGCATAAAGTGATGCAGCCGATGCCGCCAGATAAACAAAGGATTGGTAAAATTATCCGAGAGAGTTTTAACAGTTCTCTTTATCTCTCGCGCACAAAACTCTTAGACATTGTGGAAGAGATAGACAACTTGGTCAATTTAGCCGAAGCAGATATTATTGTTTCTGGCGGTCGCGGTATGGGGAGGCATGAGAATTTTAAAATGCTGGAGGAACTCGCCCATGTCTTAGGTGCGGCTATAGGCGCCTCGCGCGCGGCTGTAGATTCTGGATGGATGCCTTATTCGCATCAGGTAGGCCAAACCGGCAGAACCGTAGCCCCAAAATTATACCTTGCCTGCGGTATCTCCGGCCAAATTCAGCATCTAGTGGGAATGCAATCTTCAAAAATTATTGTAGCCATCAATAAAGATCCCGATGCCCCTATTTTTAAAGTTGCCACTTATGGTATTGTCGCAGACCTCTTTGAAATCATCCCCGCCCTCACCAAAAAATTCCACCAAATCCTAAACAAGTAACTCTTGGGGATACCCTTTGCTTTGAATCCAAAGACGTTCCTGTATATTTTGCATATTTTTATAACTTTTAGCATTAAATTTATCTTAGATACATATATATGTTAAAGAATGTAAAGATTTTCCTTGACAAATTTCATTTTTCTCTTATAATCTATAACTATGACCGTATCGCACCGCGTAGGTGCGTAAAGGGTTATGAAAGGAAAATATATGGCTAATGGCGCATTAATGACCATTGAAGATTTAGCCGGTTACCTCAAAGTAACTCGGCGCACAATTTATGAGTGGCTCAAAACTCATAAGATACCCGCGGTTAAGCTCATCGGCCAATGGCGTTTTCAAAAGGATAAAATCGACGCCTGGCTGGAAAATAAATCTATGACTACAACCAAAGGAGACAGATATGTATCTTAAAAAATTAGAACTTATCGGTTTTAAATCATTTTTGCAAAAAACCACCTTGAATTTTGAACCGGGGATTACAGCAGTGGTTGGCCCGAACGGCTGTGGAAAGAGTAATATTTTCGATTCTATTCGTTGGGTTTTAGGTGAGCAGTCAGTAAAGGCGCTGCGCGGTTCGGATATGCAGGATGTAATTTTTAATGGCACCGACTCCAAGGAAGCCTTAAGCATGGCTGAGGTAAGCTTAACCTTTGATAACCGCCAGAGATTTTTTAACGTGGATAATAATGAGGTGGTAATTACCCGCCGGCTTTTCCGTTCTTCTGAGAGCGAATACCTGCTGAATAAGAGCTTAGTGCGCCTTAAGGATATAATGGATTTGCTGATGGGTACCGGCATTGGCGCAGAAAGTTATTCTTTAATAGCCCAAGGCCAGATTGACCTGATTTTAAGTTCCCGACCCGAGGATAGGCGTTTAGTCTTTGACGAGGCCTCCGGCATTACCAAATATAAGGCCCAGAAAAAAGAGGCGATGAGAAAATTAGAAGAGACCGAACAAAATCTTTTAAGGGTCAATGATATTATTATCGAGGTCAAACGCCAGATTGGCTCGCTGGAGCGTCAGGCCAACAAGGCGCGCAGATACAAAGAGATATTTGAGGAATTGAAATTAAAAGAAATTGCCTTGGCAATTTTAAAAAAGATGGAGTTTCTTAAGCAAAAGGATGAGCTCATCAAAAAGTTAGGCGCATTAGAAAACGAAGAAGTAAAACTTCAGGAGGCCATCAAAGAACAAGAGGATAAAATTAGCAATCGCCAGAACGAGTTAAAGACGCTGGAAGGCAACATTATGAGCATTAAAAACGAAATTTTAAATTTGGATAATCTGGTAATCAGGAATAAGCAGCATATTGGTTTAAATCAGGAAAGGATAAAAGAGTTAGAGGCAAGCCACCAGCATGCCCAGATGCAGGTTACCCATCTTAAAAATAAACTGCTTATAGACGAAGAGAAATTAAATAATTTCAAAAAAGAATACGCCGGCCTAAAGAGCCATATTGCCGAGAAATCCCAGGCGCTAAAAGAAAAAGAAACAGGGTTGAATAATCTTGCTTCGTCTATTAAGGTTTCCCTGGATAATATTACCCGGGCAAAAAAAGAAATCTTAGAATTAGCCAGCAAAGTCGCCAATATGAGAAACGAAATTGCCGATGCCACGGGTAAGCAGCAGATACATTTAGCGCGTCAGAAACGGCTGGGTCTGGAGAAGGCAAAGGTGGCAGAAGAAAAAAGCGTGATTGAAGATGACCTGAAAGTTATAACCCGGGAACTAGAAGGCCTGAATAAAATTTTTGCCGAGTGTTGCCTAAAAATAACCAATCTAAAAAAGGAATTAGAAGAAGAAACAGGCTCTTTAAGCAGTATTGATACGGATATTGAGCAGTTAGAAAGAAAGAGGCTGACCTTAGAGTCGCACCGGGACTTCATCGAGAAACTAAAGACCAAATATCAAGATATCGGCGAGGCGATGAATGCGGTGATTTATCTGGATAAAATGCCTGCCCAAAAGGTCAGCGGCCTGGTGGTCAAGATAAAAGAGCGCGTTAATCTAAGTGATGAAGATAAGGCCTACTTTACCAGCGCGAATCTTAAGTTATCCGGTGAGGCAAAACCCATTGATTTAGATACCGAAAAAATCAGCCAGACTATAGATAAGATAGGACAGGACTTAAATGCCTTAAAAAATACCAAGGCCGCCAAGCAAGCCCGTATCCAAGAATTGAATCAACTTATTGCCCAGTCGCAACAACAATTACGCCAGCAGGAGATTGCCTTGGCTAACAAGAAGAGCGCATTTGAGAGCGTCTCGGGTCAATTTAATAAAATGAAAGAAGAGGAAGAAATCATTGCCTTAGAATTGTCGGACATAGAAAAAGAGGTATCCCTGTTAGAGGAAAAATTAACCGGCCTGAAAGTTTCCTTGCAGGATTTGGATAAGGAACAAAAAAATAAGGAAGGGGCAATCCGCGAGGAAGAGAATAACATTGCTTTAAACAGCGGCCTGAAAGAGAAGGTTTTAATTGAGATTACCCAGACTAAGACTGAACTCGATGCCCTGGACAAACGCACTAATTCTGATGAGGCGACCTTGAGGATGTTAGAAGAGACCTGCCAACATACCCGCGATAATCTTTTAAATATGGAAAAGCAAGTTCAGGATGCCGAAAATAAAAAGGAACTTTTACTGACAGAAATAAAAGATTTAGAGGTTAAAATCAGCGAGGCAGAGCAACTGATACAAGAGAAAAATAGTTTACTTAAAATAAAGGAAGGAGAATATCTAAAAATATCCGAAAGCGCCGGCGATGTTGGGGCAAAGATAGATGCCGACAGGAAAGAACTCGATAGTATAAAGAATAAATTATATGAATTACAGATGCAGAATAAAGATATAGACTATAAGTTTTCCAGTATCAGAGAAAGGATTATACAGAACTATAAAATAGATTTAGAGACTTTTCAGGATACTGCGCCGGAAAACAATAAGACTACGCTTCTAGAAGAGATAGGAAAATTAAAAGAGAAATTAGATTCCTTGGGCAGCGTAAATTTAGTGGCCATTGAAGAATACGATGAGTTAAAGAAACGTTATGATTTTCTCATCCAGCAGCAGACCGACCTGGTTACTGCCAAGGAGTCGTTGCATGAGGCGATCCTGAAGATTAACCGCACCACCAAAAAGATGTTTTTGGAGACCTTTGAGCTGGTGCGCCAGGAATTCCGCAATTATTTTAAGTTGCTTTTTAACGGAGGAGATGCGCAGGTATTTCTGGTAGACGAGCAGGATCCTTTAGAGTCGGGCATTGAAATTATCTGCCGGCCTCCCGGGAAAAAACTGCAGAATGTGCTTTTGCTTTCCGGTGGAGAAAAGGCGCTTTCCGCTACCGCCCTGATATTTGCCATCTTCAAAGTTAAGCCTTCGCCTTTTTGTATCTTAGATGAGATAGACGCTGCCTTAGATGAGGCCAATGTAGACAGGTTTGGCCGTATGTTGCAGGAATTTGTCAGTCAATCCCAGTTTATTGTGATTACGCATAATAAAAGGACGATTGCCAATGCCGATATAATGTATGGGATTACGATGGAGGAGTCGGGCGTCTCTAAGATTGTTTCGGTTAAGTTTGCCCAAAATAAAGCCTTGAAGGACAAAGAACCGGATGTTGCGGTTGCTGAGCCGGTTTAGGCGTAACAGGTATTATTCTTACCTTTATGTTTTGCCTGATAGAGCGCCTTGTCAGAAGAGGTAATTATTTCAGGATGCGAAGACCCATCCTCAGGAAAGGTGGCCAATCCCAGACTTACGGTTAAATGTTTAGAAGGTAGGACTTCCTCGCGGGTAAAAGAATAATTCTGGATGTTTTCCCTTAAACGCTCGGCAATTAAAAAAGCCTCTCTTTTGTCAGTCTGCGGCAAGATTAGCGTAAACTCCTCGCCGCCATAACGGCAGATATAGTCCATCTTACGGGATTGTTTTTTGAGCAAGGAAGTTAATTCTTTTAAAATATTATCTCCTGCCTGATGGCCGAACAAGTCATTGTATATTTTGAAGTCATCAATATCTAACATCACCAGGCTCAAGGGTGTCTGGGTAGCCTTGGCCTTTTCCATTTCAGTCTGAAGCAAATAATGGAAATGGCCGTGGTTCCACAGCTCGGTTAAAGGATCCGAATGCGCGCGGATGAGCGTCTTTTCATAAAGTTGCGAATTTTCTATGGCCAGGCCGGCCTGGTTGGCCAACATAATTAACATCCGCATATCGTCTTTGGTAATCGGCTCTTTGTTGATAAAATTATCCGCCAAAATGATTCCGTTGACTTTATCTTTTGCCTTTAAAGGGACTACGGCTAATTCTTCAATTTTTAAGAGTTGGACTATCGGGTCAGCGCTATAGTTTTCTATAGAATCTTTAGTTAAATGCAGAGGCATTCCGTCTAATGCGGCTAAAGCCAGCAGGCCGCCATTTCTTTCGCTCAGGGAGAATTTTAAATTGCGCACCTGCCGATTAAAACCAGAGGCCGCGATATGGCTGGAGACTTTGTAAACGCTAATCAGGTCATCCAGGCCCGTCTTTTCTTGTTCAATATGCCTCCAGATACGATTGGCTTCTTCGCCGCTTTCCGGGCCAATGCCCATTTTGCCTTCAATAAGGCCGTCTTTTTCATTCACTAGAAACAGCATTGCCCGATTAAAGCCCAAGCCAATATGCGCGGTGACACCCGTAAGAATGATATATAAAATCTCATCCAATTTCAGGGTAGTGCGCATAGCATTAGAAATTTCATAGAGTATGCCTAACTCGGTTTTGGTGCGTTCCAGTTCTTGTTGGAATTTAGCAGTTTCGTCCATAATTAGTTAAAAGATAGCATATTTTCGCGCAGATGTCAAACGAAACCACATTTACCTTGACGCGGGGTTTTGACTATGTTAAACTCAATTATAAGCATGAAAAAAATATTCTAAAACCGGAGGTGCCCAATGTTTAAAAAATCAAGATTTGTTTTCATCAGTGTCATCTGTCTTTTAATCAGTGCAATCAGTGCTTATGCCCAAGACTCTGACTCCATCACTATCGTCACCTATTATCCCTCGCCCTATGGCAGCTATAATCAGTTACAAACAAACTCATTAGGCGTAGGAGACAATAATAACAATGGCACCCTTGATGCTGGTGATGTGCCTCCTACTCTTGGCTATCCAAATGGAGATGTCTGGATTGCCGGTAACGTCGGCATCGGGACGACGGGGCCAGGCGTTAAATTACATATTGATAACAAGGGCTTAACTGGCTTAACCGACACAACTGTTTACGACGTTTTCAAACTATCAAATACAAGAGCTGATGGTACTGGCCTGCCAAAAGGTTCCAACTTTGCAATTGGTCTTTCTCGGTGGGAAAATCCTGGTAATAACTATCCGAGAACTCAGGTTGACTTTAAAACAACGGGATTAACTACTGACAATAATACTACCCCGAACACAATAATGTCGCTTAGAGATAACGGTAACGTCGGCATCGGGACGGCGAGCCCGCAGGCGAAGCTAGATGTGAATGGACAAGTCAAAATCAGCGGAGGTTCGCCAGGTAAAGACAAAGTACTTATTTCTTCAGACGCTTCCGGTTTGGCTAGTTGGTCACCGGCGGCATTTACCCCTAATCCAATGACTGGTGGTGACTACACCGAGGGTGAAATTTGTTTTCCGAATGGTTATAGACAAAAATGGGTTCATACAGAGATAGGTGCAAATGATCACATCCACCCTTCGATGCCATCCGGCTGGGTGGCTATTTTCAGGATATTTCCTGTATGGTGCGATGTTCTCAATAATGACGATGACCTTTCCGCGCCCCAGGTTATGAAATTAGGTGGCGTATGGTATATTAAAAATACAAATAGTCATGCTACTTATGTGGATTATTTACTGATAGGCAGGTAGTATGATGAAACAAAGTATATCGACTAGTATATAGGGACAGCGACCATTTTTCAAAATTAAAGACCGTTTCTTTCCCGCCATTTTCTTATCAATAATTTCTGATAGCAGTGTTCCCGCCCATTTAAGAATATCAGAGGGTCAGGTTATCAGTAGGCAGAATATCAGCAGATCAGAGTATCAGGCTTACAGATTTTGCTTGACAGAGTTCATCACTTATGATACACTTAAAGTGGAGGTAAAATATGTCTACCAAAAGTCCCCGTTTAAATGTAGTGTTGGAACCGCCGCTTTATCTGGTTATACAACGGCTGGCAAGAAGGGATGGCGTATCCTTATCCTTAAAAGCCAGGGATCTAATTCATCAAGCCATTGAATATTGCGAAGATGCATATTGGTCTAAAATAGCCGGCCAGAGAGAAAAGACTTTCACGAAAAAGGCCGCCTTAACACATAAGCAGGCCTGGGCATAATTATTCTTATGGCCTATATAATAATTTACCATCCGGATGTTCTAGAAGAAGACCTGCCTAAAATTCCGCAAAATATAAAAGATACAATTCGCCGGGCCATAGAAACAAGATTAATGCAAGAGCCTCTAATGGTAGGTGAGCCTCTGCGGCAGAGTTTAAAAGGGCATCGTAAATTACGCGTAGGAGATTACAGGATTATTTATAGGATTCAGAACGGGGGAGTTATTATTTTAAAAATAGGACATCGCAAAGAAGTATATAATACCGTATTCCCTAGGTTGGGCGGTTAACGCAAGCCCCATAACCCCAAAAAGCCCCAGACGCTTTCCGTGCTAATCCCTGCCTACCGGCAGGCAGGGGGAAAGTGTCCCTACCTCAAGATAGACACAGTGTCCCTTTCTAATCCCAAATAAAAAATCTTAGTTAGATTTCCCTCCTTTTTACGTCTATTGTAGTAGAAAGGAGGATTTTTTATGATTATTTGTTTGACAGAGTAGGATAGCTGGGTTATAATTATAATCTCAAAATTAATAAAATCGGAGGTTTAAGATGACAGTAGAAAAGAAAAAAGAAGAGAGCAAAGATATTTCTGACCGACAGAAGGCCTTGGAACTGGCGCTTTCCCAGATAGAGAAACAGTTTGGTAAAGGCTCAATTATGAAGTTGGGAGGCCAGGTAAAGACAGATGTAGAAAGCATCCCTACCGGCGCGCTTACTTTAGACGTGGCTTTAGGTATAGGCGGCCTGCCGCGCGGTAGGGTGATTGAGATATTTGGCCCTGAGGCATCGGGTAAGACTACGTTGACTTTAACTGCGATAAGAGAGATTCAGAAAAAAGGCGGCGTGGCGGCTTTTATTGATGCTGAGCATGCCTTTGATTCGACTTACGCTAAAATAATAGGGGTTAATTTAGAAGACCTCTTAATTTCTCAGCCGGATACGGGCGAGCAGGCATTAGAAATTACTGAGACCTTGGTGCGTTCCAATGCTGTGGATTTGATTGTGATTGACTCAGTAGCTGCACTTACTCCACGGGCGGAAATAGAAGGTGAAATGGGCGATGCGCATATGGGTTTACAAGCACGGCTGATGTCCCAGGCGCTGCGTAAATTAACCGCAGCAATCAGCAAATCCCGCACCACCGTTATTTTTATCAACCAGTTAAGAGAAAAAATTGGCGTGATGTTTGGTTCTCCGGAAACTACTCCTGGGGGGAGGGCGTTGAAATTTTATGCTTCGGTAAGGCTGGATTTAAGAAGGATCCAAACTTTAAAATCAGGAGACCAAGTTATCGGCAACAGAGTCAGGGCAAGGGTAGTGAAAAATAAAATTGCCCCGCCTTTTAGAGAGGCAGAATTTGAAATTTTGCACGATGAAGGTATTGCCAAGACCGGCAGCATTTTAGATGCGGCAGTTAATTTGGGGGTGATTGAAAAATCCGGAACCTGGCTTTCCTTTCAAAATGAAAAAATTGGCCAAGGAAGAGATGCCGCAATAAAAACCTTAAAAGAAAAACCGAAATTACAAGAGGCAATTGAGAAAGAGGTCAGGAAAAAGATTAGTTTGGGATAATTAATGGGGGTGGATGTTATATGAAAACAAAGGTAATATTTTTCGGCGCAGCGCTTTTGCTCGGGTTAATTCTAGGGCAGGCAAAATCAGAAACACCTTCTTCTTTTGAAGGTTTCAATATGGAGGATGCGGTAATTAATGTGGCTAATATTACTGGTAAGGCAGTAGTCTCTATCAGCACAGAACATACCGCTAAAATTCAAGGCGGGAGGAGATATTATTTTAGTACTCCTTTTGGCGGCAGCCAGTCGCCGTTTGGAGAGGATGACCCGTTCCGTAAATTCTTTGATGATTTTATGGGCGAGATGCCCGATAGAGAATATAAACAGATGGGCTTGGGCTCGGGCGTAATTATTGACCCCGAGGGTTATATTTTAACCAACGAACACGTAATTAATGACGCAGATAAAATTACCGTGACTTTACCTGATGGAAGGGAATTCCAAGGAGAAATTAAAGGCAGAGATGCGCGTTCTGACCTGGCCATCATTAAGATTGGTGTGCATAACCTACCCACCGCAAGTTTAGGCGATTCGGATAATTTAAAAATAGGACAGTGGGTCGTGGCTATTGGTAATCCTTTTGGTTTTGCCATGCAGAATCCTGAACCCACGGTTACCGCCGGTGTGATTAGCGCTTTGCACCGCTCTTTGGGCAGGTCGGTTTCGCGCGATAGAGATTATAATGACCTGATCCAGACTGATGCGGCCATAAACCCGGGTAATTCCGGAGGGCCTTTGGTTAACCTTAAAGGTGAAATAGTGGGGATAAATGTGGCAATATTCTCTACCAGCGGCGGTTATCAGGGCGTAGGATTTGCTATCCCGATTGATAATGCCAAAAGGATTATTTCCCGGCTCATTGAAGGCAAAAAAATACTTTATGGTTGGTTAGGGGTAACCGTGCAAGACCTGACTGATGATTTAGCCAAATATTTTGGCCTGCCAAACAAAAACGGCGTGTTAGTGGCTAAGGTTTTAGAAAAGAGCCCAGCGCAAAAAGCAGGGATAAAAGAGAGCGATGTGATCAAGCAGTTTGATAACCAGGCCGTGAATAATGTGCGGGAGTTATTAGGTATGGTCGGTAAAGCTGAAGTAGGCCGTAAAGTGAAAGTAACGCTGCTGCGCGAGAAAAAAGAATTAACCTTAGAGGTGGAGATTGGCGAGAGGCCGGAGAATTTAGAAGAAATGGCTGCGGCTGAAAGCGGTATATCTGGCGCTTGGCGGGGTTTAGCAGTTGAGGAGATTAACCCGCAAAATACCCGGCGTTTTAGAGTTGAAGAAAAAAAAGGCGTAGTCGTAGTTGAAATTGAACCGAATAGCCCAGCGGATGAGGCAGGTACAATTCCAGGTGACGTGATTTTAGAGATAAATAAACAACCGATAAAAAATCTCGCTGATTATGAAAAAATAACCAAAGGCTTAAAAGGCGACGCCTTATTTAGGACAGCGAGGGGTTACTTTTTGATTAAAGGTGAGGGACAATAAAGAATTATTACAGAAGGCGAAGGAATATGCCTTTTTGCTGCTTAAATTTAGGTTACGCAGCGAAAAAGAAATTCGGTTGCGCCTGAAAAAGAAAAAGTTTGACCAGAAAATAATTGAAGAAACCGTTGCCTTTTTAAAAGACAAGGAATTTATTAACGATAATTACTTTGCTCAGGCCTGGCTGGAATCGCGCCTGAAGCGGCCTTTAGGTTTAAGAAGAATAAAAGAAGAATTAAGGCAGAAGGGCATTGATAAAGAAATTATCAATAGCCAAATAAGTGAGATAAAAAAAGATTATTCTGAAGAAGAGATAGTTGCAGAAATTGCCAAGGCGCGATTTAACCGGTTGAAAAATATCGAGCGAGAATTGGCAAAAAGGCGTCTCTATGCCTACTTTTTGCGCCGCGGTTTCTCTCCAGAAATAGTCATTGATGTGTTAAACCAATCCCGCACCGCGTAGGTGCGTAAGGTTAAGATATGAAAGCAGACCTTCTAAGACAGAGTTTTTTAGACTTCTTTAGGTCTAGGAAGCACAAAATCATCGAAAGCGATTCTTTGATGCCCAAAGATGACCCCACGGTTTTGTTTACGCCGGCGGGGATGAATCAATTTAAAAAGGAATTCTTAGGCTTCGATTCGGGTTTTAAGCGCGCGGCCACGGCGCAGCGGTGTCTGCGCACCGGCGATTTGGATAAAGTCGGTAAGACCTGCGGTCACCATACCTTTTTCGAGATGCTGGGGAATTTTTCCTTCGGCGATTATTTCAAAAAAGAGGCGATATCCTTCGCCTGGGAGTTTTTAACCGCAGAACTTAAGATTAGCCAGGATAAATTATGGGTTTCGGTGTATAAAGACGACGACGAGACC
>CAYHAI010000043.1:0-2627 GCA_964354585.1 uncultured Planctomycetales bacterium | reverse complement strand
CTTGTATCAACAGAGGTTAATGAACTAGCAAGAGAGACATGAGATGCTGAAAGGGTACTTACTCTTACTTCAATGGCTGATATTATACCTGCAACGACTGAATTAAGCCGACCATCTACTGATGCAATACCAGAAATAACTAATGCAGATAATGAACTGATTTTCGCATCTAGAACTGCGGATGCGGATACTCTATTGCTTGTTTCGTTGCTTATTCTACTTTCAAGAGAAGTTGCTCTTCCATCAATAGAAGCAATTCCTGAAACTACTAAAGCTGAAAGAGTACTCCTTAACGTCTCTAAAGAAGTAAGTCCTGACACTATCAATGCCGACAATGTGCTTATGCGTGTTTCAAGAGAGGTAGCACGACCATCAATGGATCCGATCCCCGATACTACTATTGCAGAAAGGTTGCTTATCTTGGCATCTAATACAGCAGAAATTGAAACCCTGTTACTAATTTCATTACTTACTGCATCGGATAATACATTTACTCTGGATTCTATTGCGGAAATCTCATTGCTGGTAACACTACCCCCTCCACCGACTGCACTATTAGCACTAACCCTGTCAATAAGGCTTGTGTACTCTGCACTAGTTATACTTGCAGCTCCTGGAGGAGCAGCTTCTAATGCAGATACTCTTATTTCCAAAGCAGATACTTCATTGCTGATTACGCTAATAGCATCACTTAATACATCTGTTCCTCCTCCGGATGAGATATATTCCTGTCCCAAAAAAACCAGTACCGCTTTATTTGATCCTGTCTCAAGGGCGAAACCAATTCTTAAATAATCGGTATCAGATGATCTGACTTTAATTGCAGAACCTCTTGGCCCAGGATCCCCTGATTTTAATGAACGCAATTCATCTCCTTCGTTACATGTTCCGGAAATGAATACTCTTGCTGCTCCTGCGGTTTGGATCGCACAAGGCTGACCTACTGGAATTCCTCCTTGAGTAATTACACCATACAAGATTCTCTCGTTGTTGCCAAGGAGCATAAATGAATTTCTGCGCGCGGGATTTATTTTGACAAGACGCCCGGCTACTGAGGAGCCGCCGGATAAATTGATAACCTTTAAGGAATAAGATGTGTTATCCATTAGGCTTTGGTTTGCCCAAAGATAAGTTATTTTTTAATTCAGTCATGTATTTCGCATTAAGAGTTCCAATGATTTGCTGAATCTCTTGTAAAGAGTATTTATAGCCTATTATAAGACCTCTTCTTGTAGGGAAGTATTTCTTATACTCACCCCGGAGTTCTTCTGCCAAAGCTTCTAATCCGGCCCAATTAGCGGTAATTTTCCCTCCAGAGTTCTTTTCAACCTCCTGAGAATACAAAATTCTTGCTTCTGCCGTACCTTGGTCGTATAAAGAATGCTCACCAGGCGTTAAGAGAACGATATTCTTATAATAGAAGCGAAAATGCGGATATTTGTTCTGCGCTTTCGGTAAAACATGGGCAAACATGTTAAAGAAAAAAGGAGTACCCATATAATTACGAAGCCAAACTCCGGTTAAAAAAGATCTGCGTTCTCTTGTCTTCCAAATTATGCTAAAGATCAACTTTTCTCCCACCTGGCTGGGACTTAATGCAGGAACGTCATTTATATCCATTGGTTTAAAATTAAAAAGAGGCCCCGCTATCTCGGCAGGAACCTCTTTTGTTATGTCAGTAAGTAAAAGGATTCACAAAGATATTAGTTTATATTCAATAAAGAACAAACTTCTGCGATTGTTGCGTATTTTAAGAAATCCTCCTTGTTCTTATACTGGTCGAATTCCGTATGCCTTGCTTTTAATTCAAGGAACCGTTCATTGTCCAGCTTCGGAGATATTTGGTTTAATTTATAGAACATCTCTTTCACAGAAGCAAAGTCTCTCTCCTGTCCCTTGTTGAACGGGAGAATATCCATCTTGTACTTATTCAGATCAAGTGAAGACGGCTTTTCCAAGAAATCATCAATCCCCTGCATCCGGCTTTTTAAATACTCATCCGCTTTTTTCTTCTCGTCATCGAAGTTTTTATTTGGCTCAATATCGGATAAGCCTTCTGGTTCTGCTTCCGGTGGCACTTCTTCTGTTTTGAAAGGTGCAAGGTATTCCTCCAATCCTCCTTTCTGCCATGCATCAATAATCTCACGGAGCTTTTTATTCGTGTTCTTTCCGGGAACGATCATTGTTGCCTCTGCCAGATCGGATGAAGAATTGATCTTAGCCATCAGTTCCTCGGTCTGCATCTTAGCCATCGCCTCAAGACTCCATTCAGCCGGAGGTAAGTCATCCGGTCCGTCAAGCAATTCACCGTCAACTTTTGTAATCTTTCCGTCAAATGTCTCAACGGATCCTTTCTGTGGAATAAATGGAGATTCTTCTGGTTTTCCGGTATTATCTTCCATCGGCTCTGTCCACTTAAAAGCCTTCTCTTCTTTCTTTTCCTCCTTAACTGGAGCAAATGCCTCCGTCTTAATCTTCTCAACGGCCCTTGTGGTTATCTTCTTATCTCTCTCCTGGGCGAACTGTTTGTCAGGTATCTGTAAAGTTACGCCACCTCCCTGGTCAATAGTCATTACTGTGTCCTGGGGAATATCGGCAGCTTCTTCTGTTGTGTAAATGCCAGCCAT
>CAYHAI010000042.1:0-4799 GCA_964354585.1 uncultured Planctomycetales bacterium | reverse complement strand
GAGACTCCCGCCGCTCCTGTGGCCGAGACTCCCACTCCCGCCGCACCCGTTGCGGCCTAATCCGAAACAAGCGAAAGGGCACCCCTTCCGGGGGGTGCCTTTTTTTTCTAATCCACTATTGACTTGTCGCCTGTAATCGGTAAACTATCCCTATGCTTAAACGATTGTACTTTGCTAAAGGTAACGCCAAGCTTGCCAAAACTACCGTCATGCTGTCCCTTCCCGCTGGCTTCTCTTGTCCGTTCGCTAAAATCTGTAAGAGTTGTGCGGCTCGTGACACGGGTAAAATTACCGATGGCAAGGATAGTGAAATCCGTTGCTATGCAGTGAATGCCGAGAATCTATTTCCTTTGGTACGGGCAAACCGATGGCGGAATTGGGGATTGCTCAAAGAGGCCAAGACTGTTATCGGCATGGCAAATTTGATCGAATCATCTTTGATCGTCAAGCGTGACATTGAACTGGTACGCTTTGGGCAAAGCGGCGACTTCTACAATCAAGCTTACTTTGATTCTTGGTTGCTTGTGGCCGAGCAACACCCCGAATGGACATTCTATGGATACACAAAAGCCCTTCCGTATTGGGCCAAGCGTATCAATCTAATTCCCGCCAATATGAAGCTTACGGCGTCTCAAGGCGGTACGCATGACTATTTGATTGAACCTTTGGGCTTGCGTTCGGCTAAGGTGGTATTCACGGAGCAAGAGGCGGCTGACTTGGGCCTTGAGATTGACCATGACGATACCCACTGCTGGAATTACAGCAAAGACTTTGCTATCCTACTGCACGGCACGCAACCTGCTGGCACAAAAGCTGGCAAGGCATGGTATCAAATTATGAAATTCGGCAATGGTGGGTACTATGCTGATTACTTTCACCATGACGCCAAGGCAAAGGCTAAGGCGGCAAAGATGGTCAAGGTGACAGCTATCAAAGCCCGATGGAAGTTCACGCCAAAAGTAAGTGATATGCGTAAAGTTGCCGCTCACCGATGGGTTAAGATATACGCCTAGTATGAAAGACGAACGCTTTATCATTCAAGGCCCATTGGTTGAAGAGGAAACCCTGTACTGGTCTAATGATACGATGGACTGGGTTACGATGGATTCAGCTACCCGCTTCGGCCCCGAGCTTCTAATGATGCCCCTACCCCTAGAGGGTGTGGCGGTACTAGAGCTAGATGACAATGGGAATGTAATCAATTGTTTCTTACACGGTGGCGGGGACTCTCCCCCCATACTCCCAAATACCCCACGATAACCAATATGCGTACAATCATTAAAGGCAATAGAGGGCAACCCCTTGGCTACATCAATGAAGAGGGTAACCGACGCACCCTCTTTGATAATGCAGGAGCTATGCTCGGATGGTATAATGCGAATCAAGACAAGACCTTTGACCGCCAAAACCGAATGGTGGGGTTTGGCGATCAATTGACTCGCCTATTGAGGGATTGACACACTCTCTGTAAACGGTAGAATGTTTGTTATGCAAATATTAGACATTCAATTGCCCGAGCATTGCGTTGCTAATATCCAATCAGTACTAGAGTCCAATAATCTGCCTGTGCGGATACCCGACAAAGATCCGGGAAGATTCAACTGCTGGGGCTTCACTGCGTATTATCTTAAATGGGAAAAAACGGCTGAATGGCTAGACGCTGGGCAAATGGACACTTATTTGAAAGTTCGTACTAACCCCATTGATAAGGAAGGAGTGAAAGCGGGGGACATAGCAGTATTCCGCAGTGGCTCTTATCTTACTCATACCGCTATTATGCTTTCCCCTGACGTTGTTTGCCACAAGCCCGGAGGTAGTGACTTGTGCATTAATAGTATTGAAGCCGCCAGATCGTCCTATGGGAACGAGACTTACGCACGGGCATCGGAAAGTTGGAATGGGGGTTGACAAGTGACCCGTAATCTGTATAATGCAATTTCAATGGTAGTCTTGGCGGAAGTTGAACGGTGGGCCAGCCAGTAAGAAAGGTCAACGGCTGAAAGAGACCTAGAAAGCCGTGAGATTTTGGTTCTTTCAAATACAGTGGTCCTCGGAAACAAGTCCAGTGAGGACGTTACGGCGAAAGCCGTAGTGTGACCAATGGCTCCTTGAAAAGGTTCCGTAGGATATGGCGTTAGCCTTGGGCGTCGGTTGGAGGAACTAACCAGCCTCTCGGTTCAAGGCGATGCGACCTAAGACGGGATGGTACCCTACGCCACTGTTCGATTTTAGTTTGATCTTTGATTTAACGCTGTAAGCTGTGTGGCCTTGGGAATGGTTAGCCCAAAGAGAATAGTGGAAAAGATGGATATGAGCATAACTTTAAACACACACTCCATCTCTGACTTACAGGTTCGCTTCTCGAACCCTTCCGAACTACTGGGAGGCAGTAAAGAAGCTAGACGGGGGTTTCGCCTAGCAATAGGAGTATAAGAAATCCCCGACGATCTTCCACTGGCGATTGATCATAAGATACGCATATTGCTTGGCACAAGTTCATAATAGTACTTGCAATGGGCTTCTCAATGCCCGATCAATCGCCAGCTTCTTTTTGTACTTGTACTTATACTTTCATTGGTAACTTCTTTCCGAATATGAAGGGTACATAATGAGGCTGGTAAACTTCAGAATAATCATATCTAACCTGCATGTCTGCCACTTATTAAGCGGTTAAAGTTAGATATTGAATGTAGGAGAATGAAAACATGCGGGGGTCTCATTGGTAACTTCCGACATAATCAGGGTGACACAATGCCAGTATCGGGATACAGACCCTACAACTGGATACAATATTCTTTCCTTCACCACTAAGGATACCGACTCCATAGTATTATTGATAAAGGTATCATACAGGCTTACGGCTCTTGCCTCTGCTGTATTAGAAACTAAATAAGTACATAAAAAAGCCGATGGGATTAGATGTGAAGCCAGATGCCCATCGGCTGAACTAGTTGAAATTAAATTGTTTACTGACTTCACATAAGATAAATATAGCAGAACCAAAAAAGAATACAACTTATTTTAGAATATTTTTCAATAGGCACTTATAGTACTATAAGTGGTATATATAAAAAGCCCCCAACCCCTATACTGGCGGTTGAGGGCTTCCAGTAACCAACTGTGTTGGAGATTAGCTCTGCGGCACGTACTCGCCCTCAGTCAAGGCTTCCAACGTGGCAGGAGCAGGATTGAAGGCAAACTTCGGGAGCTTGTCAAACTCCGCAAACGAATGGGTAACAAGAACCTTGTGATTCTCAGCATTCGTATTGATAGTGACTACCCCGTGCGGCCCGATATGAATAAGGGTTACTGTAGGATTAGGTGCTGGTGTCATTATTTTTTCTTTCTGTTTGTTTTGTTTTTGGTTACTATCTCTTCAGCATAGGCATTGGCCCTACGCTCACATTCATGCTTATCTTCATCAATGAATGGCACCCAGCCATTCGGACCTTGAACAAGGTATTGCACACTCTTGCCGCAACTATACGGCCCTCGAACCGTGCCTACTGGAAATGGTTTGTATGCCATAATTGAGGGTTTCTTGGTATTCATATTAATAGTAATGAATTCATCCTATTGTCTCCGTAAGTACTTCTGTTACCGTTACTTCTTTCACCACACGAAAGTTTCGTTTTGGATGCCCCTCCCGAAGGGCTTTTACATCGTTCTTCCATTCGCCCTCACCCGTACTGCAAAAGAAAACCCATACTTCTGCTTCCCATTCAATCTTGTAGGCTGTGGATATCATGGCTTTGGAAACTTCTGTTTGGAAATCTCATAGGCATCCTTGGCATTGCTGCCGTGCCCATAGACATTCTCTTTGCACTGAGGGTCACAAGGATTGTCACACTTAACCGTACCGGGTGCCTTGAAATCCCCATCCTCTTTGTCAGGATAGAAAGTCATGTACCCGTCACACAACGAACACTTGAATTCTGTAATCATGCCTCTCATTATACCTATTACGGTTGCTGTGTCAATAGCCGATTAAGCTTTTCTTGTGCCCGACGCACATGCCATCGGTAGTACCTCGCCTTTAACTTGTACCATTTCATACAGAATAAATGCCAATACATCTGTATGTATATCCATGCCATTCTACAATAGTATTTCATATAAGTACCTGATTTCACCCGGGCTTAGGCACGGCTACACCCCGTTTGAACTTGAATGTTTCAGCCAATGCCGTTCGGGTAGGATTCTTCCAGTTTAGGATTTGACCCGTGGCTGTGTCAACTTCCAATTCGACGTAATCCCCATAATTCTCCCCGGGCATCCAATCAGGTACATACCCATCGTAATCCTGCCCCAATTGCTGCCCATTAGTATCAAACAATCTCGCCCAGAACATATCTGAGCATTTAGCGTTTATTATTAGTTTCATAAATTGGTGGCAGTGGTAAGTATTGACCTTACGACCCCCGGACAAGAACTGCCCGGTGCTCTACTATGTCCTTCAATTAGGGTGCTTCTCTCCCATCACGTTCACGGGATACACTCACACTTACTCTACTGGACTAACTGAGCTACACTGCCATTAAAGATTATACCGCTTACACCGCCCCTGTCAACCCCTGTTACCAAGAGGCACGATGGAATACAGGCATGGACTGTGGTGCAAACTCCATAGACAACCCCTGCATTCTTTCCGTAAAGAAATGCTTGTACTGCCACTTGCCAGTCTCAGGATTCTTCTCCAACCCAATAAGGTCACTCCGATTGGAAGAGATAACCCGTACAGTTCGAGACTTGCCCTTGTACGAGAAGTAAGCCATAGGGTTCTTCTCAATCGCCGCTGG
>CAYHAI010000041.1:0-8807 GCA_964354585.1 uncultured Planctomycetales bacterium | reverse complement strand
CTTTTATATTCATATAAGGAAGCGCGATTTTATTATCTCGTACTTTCCTTTTAAAAACCCCCTCTGCCAAAGAAATGCCGCCGGCAACCGGTATAATGTCCTCATAACCATTGGAATGTAGTCCGTCAATAACAATCTGGGATGCCTGATTAAAATTTTTGGTGGCAGCAAAGATATAGGCTGAATTTAACGCAGGTTCCGGTTTTTCCTTGGCATAAGGCAGACGCATAATCCTGCCGATAGTCTGTTCTACGGATAAACGCGCCCCAAGGTTAGAAACAGACACCAACACATAGGCAAAAGGACAATCCCAACCTTCGCGTAGGGCATTAACAGTAATAATATATTTGATAGGGCATCCACTCCCTAAAAGTTCTTCCAACTTCGGTAGCTCTTTATCTTTGGATGTCTGCACAGCAATCTCTTTTTCCGGTATTTTTGCCTCATCAATCAAAAACTTGCGAATCTGCCATACAAAAACTTTTCTAGAGCTTTCTTTTTCCTGCTCCGCCTGTATGAGCATAATCGGTCGGATGTATTCGCCTTTATTCTCTTTAGTGTACCTCTGGAGCTCCTTAAGCTTAGCTATCCCGCTATAAATCGTATCCTGCCACGGCACCTTATTGGCAAGATACACCGGCATCTTAATCATCTTCTCTTCCTTAAGTTCCGCGGCGGATATATCAACTAAAACGTTACTCTTTTCACGCGGAGTAGCAGTAAACTCAAGGACAAAAGAAGGATTAATATTCTTAAGCATCTCAAAGGAAAGCTTGGTTTGCACATTATGGCCTTCATCAACTATTACCAGCGGGTTATGAAGTTTTATCACATTGACTAAGGAATACACAAATTCGCCTTCCTTATTCCTGTCCAGAAAATCAAATCCCTTGCCGTCAAGTTCTTCAAAATGGCCCATCAAATCGCCGTTATCCTGATAGGCCTTGAGCCATTCCTTATCGGTTCTTCTAAAAGCACTTAATGTAGCTACGATAATACAAAGATTATCTCCAAGATCATCTTTCTTAACTGAACGTGCTTCGGATAAATCAAAAATCTTTACCGCATTGTTAAAACAATTATCTAATGCCTCACGGTAGGGATGGTTACGGTTACGCAGATTATTGAGTGTTTGGGTTTTGATTGCATCTGAAGGAACAAACCACATTACCAGACCCTTGTCATTTCTTTCTCCCAGATAATCTCCATAAATTATGCCCAGCGTATAAACAGCTATAAGTGTTTTGCCTCCACCGGTAGGAACCTTTATGCAGACAAAGGGGCTTTTCTCCACTCCAGAAAGACAATGGTACTCTTTCGGAAAGCGATCCTCTGCATTAGACCGAACTGAGTAAAATGCAACGTCCACAGGGTATTTTTTCATTGCGCTAATATACCCCTGCAGCATATCCAATGTTTTCTTCTGGTAGCGTTTTAGTTTCATAATCTTCTAATATACCTTTACCGAATACGGTATCTGCTTAAAAATAATCTGATGTTCATCCAAAATATCTTCATCAAGCAGGCATTTATCGGCATAAACAACCTTTTTGCCTTTTTGTGACTTAATTTCCTTGAGGGATTTTTTGACTAAAACATTCTTTCCTATGCCGTCAAAGTACAGAAAATAATGCGTATCGCCAGCTATGCCTAAATAGTTGCCCTTAACCGCCTTCTTCTCAAGGTTAGTGTGCGTCTCGGTAAAATAGACATAACGCGCCATATCTTCAAAACTGACCTTTTCATTAATCGTTCCATCCGGATTAAAAAGCGGCACTCCTAACTCGGTATATTCAAAACCTCCGCCTAAACCTTGAACTTTAACCGTCTCGCCTTTTGCTTTTTTATAGGAATAACCTTTTGCAACCCTACGCACCCTCTCAGAAGTAATGTTGCGGCAAATATCGTTTTCCATCTCTACTAAAATAAATTTACGGCTACCGCCCGCTTTATTTAACTCCAAAACGGCATGCGCAGTTGTACCCGAGCCACAAAATGAATCTAAAACAATAACATTATCTTCAAAATGCGATAATAACTCTTTGATTAAATTAACAGGTTTAACTGTATCAAAGTTATGAGCTTTTCCTAAAATTACTGATAACTCGCTTTTGCCAGTCTCTGCTGTTCCTGTTAAATCTGCATCCAGATGTGACCAAAAGGGTACTTCTACATTCTCATCTTCATCCTGAGGATAAATAGCTACCTTAATTTTTCCATTAACGATTTGGATACGGTTATTTTTTAGAAGTTTTCCTACTTCTTCCTTACCAATTTTCCACCTTTTCCCTTGTCCGGGCTTAATTCCCAAAATAGGAAATTTCATTGTATCTCTCTTCTTCCAACCATAGTCTGAATCTTCAATATCTATAAAACGACACATCCCTAACTTACCATTTTGTTTATACGCTCTCTGGCCGAATATTTTTAGTTTAAAACCAGGAAAATCTGTTTTCTTCTTTTTTGAATAACATAAAATATATTCCACATTCTGTTGCAACTGAAGTCTTGCCTTCCCTGAATTAACCGGCTTAGTTCTTTTTATCCAAGTAACCGTTCCCAAGAAATAATCTTGTCCGAATATATCATTCATAATTATTTTTAAGTTATGGAACTCGTTATCATCTATGCTTACAAAGATAACTCCATTTTTATCCAACAAATCCTTTAACAAATTCAGCCGCGGATACATCATACATAACCACTTATCGTGCCGGGTTAAATCTTCACCTTCAGCGCCTACTACTTTACCGAGCCATTCTCTTATTTTAGGAGAATTAACCTTATCGTTATAAACCCATTTCTCATTGCCGGTATTGTAAGGTGGATCGATATAGATACAGTTTATCCTACCATAATAAAACGGCATCAGTGCCTTCAAGGCTTCAAGGTTATCGCCTTCAACGATAAGGTTTTCGCTTTTACCCAGCGAAAGTTTCGTATTTTTCTTTAAAAGCCGGAATGGTACCTCTTTATCATGGCTTACAATCTTATCTTTCCCAATCCAATTCAACGTAGGCATAACTTTCTCATCCTCTTTCTAATTCTTTCTTCAGGCGGGCGATTTCCGCAACGAGTTTTTCTTTGGATTGATTTTTAAAATTCTTAGAGGCCATATATCAGTTTACGTTCCGCTCAATTGACGATTGAGCTCATTAACTAAATTACGCTTAAAATCTCGAATAATATTTTGCTGATCTTGGGGTAAAAATACGGATAGCTCAACATCGAAATCGATTTTCTCGGAGCTTTTTATGATCTCACCTTTCTTTTCATTCAATTGTACCTTCTGTCCCGCGGAAAGAAGCCCCTTTCTCATAATGAAATACAAATCGTAAAAATCACGAGCTTTCCCGCGACGCAAGAGTGCATCAAATATCTTCTCATCAACTAACACTTCCTGGGGAAGATGAAAAACATTATAGGTTGAAACGAAATCGTTGGCGACACTATCAATTTCTCCTTTAATATCACGGCCATTGCGCGCAGAAATATTTATTGATACTGAAATGGGTTGGTAGTCGTATATATGGAATGTTGCGTCGCCATAATAACCTTCGGCTGTTCTACCCGGCTTTGGACCGAGCTCTACCTTAATCCCCGTGTTTTCAATTTCCGCTAATACCGTAGCAAATAAATCTTCTATAAATTTCTTTTGGATATATTGTTCTACACGGAAAATTGAAAAATCTAAATCTTCTGAGAATCGCGGGCTGCCATAGATAACTCGCAGCGCTGTACCACCTTTAAAGAGAAGATTATCTGCCTTCTCCAGCCTATATAATTGTGAAAGGAAGAGATGCTGGAAATATTCCCGGACTATATTCGGGAATTCACTTGTGCGATATTGAATTGCTAATTTTTTTATAGCGTCTTGGGTAATCATCGAAGTGATGTTTTTATAACACGGATGAGTTTTTCATTATTAAATAATTTAGCATAGCGCAATGCCTTTGCCCTATTAATTTTTTCCTTATCAAAACGACTCAGTAATTCTTTCTTTTTCCTCAAGCGTAAATACGTAAGGTCTACAAATGCTTTTTCCGGCTCGGCAATCAACGCGCTAATATCTCCTTGACGATAAACAGCATAGCCAGTAAAAGCTTCCTTCTTTATACGATGATAAGAAAACGTTTTCCCCGATGCGCTAAATTGCCTTGTTGGCTTCGTACTTACCGAGGTAATTTCATATACGGTTTCGGGGATAACTTGATGGAAAGATAACGCAAACTCCAACGAAACATAGGATGGTTCATATAACTTGTTCGCGAGGTAGATGTCAGGGACCGAAGTGTCATAAAGCGCATAGATGCCTCTCTTGAGACGTTTAGTAAATCCCTTTTTTGTGTAGCGGTGGATGAGAAACGTCGCTGCCACCTTGCTAACGCCAAAAATTCGCCTTACATCTAGCGGTGAAAATATAACCAGGCCTTTTTCCTTTAATTTTCTCTCAAATATATACCAATTCACTAATTTAGCCATATTGCTAATTTAGCAAAATAATTAATAAAAGTCAAGCTATTTATAACAATTTCTGTTCTTTAAAGCTAAAATAACCACTTTTTGATACAATAATATGGTCCATGACTTCTATCCCTAAAATCTTACCTGCTTCTACTAATCGTCTATTGAGCCCTAAGTCATCTTCTGACGGTTCTGGGTCACCTGAAGGATGGTTATGTGCCAAAATAACCTGAGCGGCTAAGTTTTTAATTGCTGGCTCAAAGACTTCTCTGGGATGGACTAAATTTGCGTTAAGTGAGCCTACGGAGATAACTTCTCGTTTTATTTCCCGATTACGGCTGTCTAAAAAGAAAATAATGAAGTGCTCTTTTTTATGTTCTCTTGCATCTTTTAATTCTTTCCAGACATCTTCAGGTTTCAAATAAAGCTCTGCAACCTTACCTTTCAATAGTCTTTTACCCAGCTCAAAACAGGCGATAATTTCACAGGCTTTAGTAGGACCTAAACCTGGCATATTTTTAAAATCCTCAAATTGTAAATAAGGTAATTTTTCGGCTCCAAAGTGTCTTAGGGTATTCTCAGCTAACTGCAAAACGTTCTTCCCTTTTTTACCAGTTCGCAGAATTATTGCCAAAAGTTCGGTGTTGGATAATTTATCTACTCCGTATTTAATAAGCTTTTCCCGTGGCCTTTCAATACGGGGTAAATCATGTATAGTTAAATTATTTTTGGCTATCATCATTATACCAAATCTCCTTTTTAATTAAAGATTTTTTAAGGTCCATTATTTTTCTACTCTCCATATATAATAGACGTATGAGATAGCTAAATCTAACAGGAAATTTCACTTGACAACTTTAAAGTAATATGATAGCATTGGGTATGTATGGAAGAGAAGAAACTATTAACTGTCAAAGAGGTCGCAAAGATGCTGAATAAAACACCTCAAGGAATACACTGGCTTATAAAAGAAGGCCGACTAAAAGCTGCATCTATTGCCGGTAAATATAAGTTTCTTACGCAGGAAAGCGTAGATGAATACATTAGAAGATATGGAAAGTAATATTTTTTTGCCCAATTACTTGAAAACTTTAAAGTGAACATATATTTTTTACCTATTTACTTTACAAGTTTAAAGTAAATCTGCGAAGGAGGTGAATGAAATGATCTATATCTCTTTAGAAAATGGACGGATAGACATATTGGATAGGCAAAGATTACACTCTTCTCTTCCTCTAATTATGCCTTTAGTTTTTGAAATTAACAAAGTGCTTGGTTCGTTAAATAAAGAAAGCAATATAAAGTGCAATGTAAATATCAAAATTGCTAACGCGATGAACCTGGAGGTAAAAAATGATTGAAAGAATCATCGAACATATTGGTAAAGAAATAAACAATGATATCCAAGGATGGTATCAAGCTAAGGTGAACGAAATAGCTTATTTTATTGTAAGAAAAATTAAAGAAGATACCGCTGCCTTGAAAAAAATTGAATCTAATAAATATAAGGAATTGGAGGTGTCGATAAAATGAAAGTAGCTTTGTATGCCCGCGTATCCAGCGATCAGCAGGCTGAGAAAAATAACAGCATACCTTCTCAATTAAGACTCCTGCATGAATATGCGGACAAACACAATATGATGATATATAAAGAATATGTTGATGAGGGTGAAAGCGCTTTGTCCGTCAATCGGCCTGCATTCTTGGAAATGATCTCTGAGACGAAGAAACAATTTCCACCTTTCCAGGCTATTTTAGTATGGAAATTATCAAGATTTGCCAGGAATAGACAGGATAGTATCATTTATAAGTCTTTGCTTAAGAAAAGGGGCATTGATGTTATATCTATTTCTGAGCCTATAGATGATACACCTCAAGGCCAGCTTATGGAAGGTATGATTGAAGTAATTGATGAATTTTACAGTGCTGTGCTGGCGCAAGAGACGTTAAGAGGCATGGTTGAGAATGCACGAAGAGGCTATCGAAATGGCGGGTATCCTGTTTATGGATATAAAAATGTCCGCATTTTTGACGAAAAAAATAATCCTAAGACAAGATATGAAGTAAACGAGGCTGAGACCAAGGTTGTTAGACTTATATTTGAACTTTATGCCAAGGGTAATGGCCTTAAGAATATTGCTATGTACCTAAATAAAAATGGCTATAAGTCGCGTTCTGGTCATACTTGGAGTAAAGGTACCATTGCCAATATATTAAGAAATGAAGTCTATGTTGGCTGGATAGTATTTAATAAAAGAGATGGAAAGACTTTTGGAAAACAATTCAAACCTAAATCTGAATGGGTTATTATCAAAAATACACATGAACCAATTATCAGTGAGGAGCTATTTAATAAGGTGCAAAGGTTAATTGAACAAAGGCAACCTAAAAATCAACCGGCTCGGGTTACGGCAAGTCAATATTTACTTTCAGGGCTAATGAAATGTGGAAAATGCGGGCATACTTATGGTGTAACCGGCTATGGACGTGATAGGAAATACGCTTATTACAACTGTATAACTTATTCTAAAAGAGGTAAAGACATCTGTGCTGGTCATAGCGTAAGAGCTGACGAACTTGATAGAGAGGTAATTGAAAGGGTAAAAAGCCTCATCTTTTCAGATGAAAATATGCAGAAATTAGTTGACGATATAAATGCTGCTACAAAATCATTGAGGATAGATTATGGCAAAAAGATAACCGAATTAAAAAAGAAGGCAACTGAGTTGCAGCTACGTTTAGCAAGACAATACGAGGCAATTGAAAGTGGAGTTATAGATTTAAACCTCGTCTCATCTCGGCTGAAAGAATTAAAAAGCCAAAAAGATGCCTTACAGGAAGAAATTTCCTACTATGAAAGCCTAAACAGCCAAAATCAACCTGTTTATATCACGCGCGCTATGATAGAAAAATTTCGCAAAGAGATGGAGCAGATTTTTATGGGAGATAACGTCCAAGAACAGCGGGATTTTTTGAAAAAGTTTATTGAAAAGATTATTGTGAAAGATGAAGGAACTGAAATTGTCTATTATGCGCCCGGCACTAAGTTTCCTTCTTTAACTTCTCCAAGCGCTTGAGGACATCATCTATGGTAGTATCACCTTCAGCTTTACAGGCTTTAAGGAATTGCTCGATTTTATCGGTTAGCTGCTTTATAGTCTTAATTATTAATTCGTCCATTTAACCCCCTATTCGTATAACTCAATAAAATAAATAACCTCCTTCATGCCCTCTAAATACTCACCATCTATCAATGCTACGATCTGATACCGACCTGGTTTCGGAAATTGAATAAAGATAGAATAATCTGTATTGAGTGCCGTATTATTTATAGGTTCATTGAATTTATAAGAATATCGACCATTAACCTCTTGCTCATCCCATCCCCGATGATTCTTTGCTACTATACCTTGTCCAAATATTAATTGGATTCTCGCCTGTTTTAATGGTATACCTTCATTGTCATTTATTATGGCGGGAGTTAACCGTACAGCTTCATTAGGATTATAGCGTTTACGTAAGATAGCATTTTGCTCTATAATTCTGCTCATATTCCTTGGTTCATTTGCACTACCTAAGTAGTTATCGAACTCATAAGCATATCGCTCTCCGAATCTTATTTTATCCATTACAAGTTTAGGTTTGTCGGTACGGCTAAACTTTATAAATGTAAAATCTTCAATATTAATAATATTAAACTTAACAAGGCAAAATAAACCACTAAATAATAACACGACAGTCAGAGTAATTCTAATTTTATACTTCTTTATATTATTAATTATATTGATAAAATTAACCACCTCAAATCACTCCTTATTTACCAAAAACAATAGCCGAGGTTTTTGGCCTCGGCTATATTATACCACACCCAATGCTGTTATCAACATTGGGGTATGTTGGCTCCCCCGCGAGGACTCGGACCTCGGACCTGGTGGTTACACTTAACCCGAAATTACTTTCGGAAGTGGACTATATCTTTGCCATAAGCTTTCGCTTTTAGGCAGCAGGTGCATAGTCTCTGAACCTTCCCCGAAACTTCGGGGCTCGGCTGCTGATTACCCGTCCGCCTACGGCGGATTAGGGCTCCCAGTCCACCTTCGCCAAAGTGCTTTCGCCTTTGGCTACGGTGGATCCACCGAAGCACGTTAGTGCGCAGGTGGACAATTCTCCTGCAGTTTCAATCCGCCTTTCGGCGGAAAGCTGCCACTATTGACAGCCACTCGCTCTACCAACTGAGCTACGGGGGAATTAGAGTATTATTATAGACAAAGAGCAATTAGTGTCTACTAAATTTCGCGGCGGGATTCCATTGCGCAAGACAGGGTTGCGCTATCCGCATATTC
>CAYHAI010000040.1:0-2580 GCA_964354585.1 uncultured Planctomycetales bacterium | reverse complement strand
GCGGCTTTTAAACTAAAGTGGGGCATAGATGAAGCGCTGACTCTACAATGAATTACAACCTGCCATATCCATTCCCTGCTTGTGCCGTAAATAAAAATATCTTGCCCACGATACTTCTCGCTATATTTATATTTAATTGTTCGCATGTTCTAACGAATTTTCAGGCCCTATCTGTTCTATTGATACCCCGAAACCTGCGTTTGAAAAACTGGGACGCTGGGTCGCTAAGGCTATTCTACCCCTGTGAAAAATATTGTCAACGGAGAAATTGTTAGCGAGTGAGGAGAAGGCTGGGATTGATAAATTCTACAGGGCTCTGATGAGGTTGGCGAGGAATTTGGATTCAGTTTCAACCATCTGTAGATTATGTTCTAAAATGTAAGCCAGCGATGGGGTTTTTTTGTTTTTTAAGGAGATGATCATCTGCTTTAAACCTTTTGCGAGCTTCTCTAAGACAAACATCCGTGCCTGTAATCTACGCTTAGCAATTGCCGGTTTTATATAATGGAGAAAATAAAGGCTTAAATCTAAACTAAACTGCGGCCGTTTAAAATTAAGCAGGCTTTGGGTAAGTAATTCTTTAAACTGACTTTCGCCTTTGGGGGTTAATGCATAAACCAAGCGTTGCGGACGCCTGCTGGGCCTTGTGATGCGCTTAGTGACTAATCCTTTTTTTTCTAATACCCCTAAGGGATAATATATGGACTTTAAATCTACGCCGGCAAATAAAGAAAGAATTTCTTTAATTTTCCTTTTTATCTCATAGCCATGCTTGGGGCTTTCTTTAAGCAACCCCAACAATAAAAGTTCATGCTCAATCATTCCACCGCGCCCATTTTTCTAAATTTCTTGTATCTCAACTTTAATAAATTTTCTTTATTCAACGCCTCTAGCTCTTTTAAATTTCGCTTGATTAGCTCTCTTAAAACCTCAGCGGTCTTTTGGGAATCGCGATGCGCGCCACCTAATGGCTCAGGAACTATTTCATCAATGAGGCCCATCTTTAATAAATCCTGCGCTGTCAGTTTTAATGCCTCGGCTGCCTCCGGCGCTTTTGCGCCATTCTTCCACAATATGGCGGCACAACCCTCAGGCGAAATCACTGAGTAATATGCATTTTCTAAGACACAAACTTTATCGGCCACACCGATACCCAATGCTCCGCCTGAGCCGCCCTCGCCAATAACAATGGCGATGATAGGCACAGGTAGAGAGATCATCTCTCTTAAATTAAGGGCAATTGCCTGGGCCTGGCCGCGTTCTTCTGCGCCGATACCCGGATAGGCGCCGGGCGTATCAATAAAGGTAATTATCGCTAAATCGAACTTCCCTGCTAATTGCATTGCCCGAAGCGCCTTGCGGTATCCTTCGGGATGCGCGCAGCCAAAATTACGCTTTAGGTTGTCTTTGGTATCCCTGCCTTTTTGATGGCCGATAACCAAGACCTTCTGATTATCTAATTTGGCGAACCCACAGATAATGGCTTTATCATCGGCAAAATTTCTGTCACCGTGTATCTCTACAAAATCAGACATGGTCAAATTAATATAGTCTAAGGTATAAGGCCTTTGTGGATGCCGGGCAAGTTGCACCCTTTGCCAGGCAGTTAAATTACCGTAGGTGTCTTTTTTAAGATGCTCTAATTTCTCTTCCAGACGCCTCACCTCAGAAGTCAAATCAATCTTTTTATCCGAGATAAAATTCTTTAGTTCCTGAATTTTCTTCTCTAATTCGGTAATCGGTTTTTCAAAATCGAGTCCTGCCATATTTAATGAGCAGACAATCCCCCACCACTTTTTGAAAAAGTGCTTATCTGCGACTAAAAGGTAAATCTCGCTACCCCCCCCTAAATCTATGAGGCCAGAGTATCTGCAAAAAGTGGTGGGGGATAAGTTATGTCGCTTAAACTATTAAATAGCAAGCTCCCTGCCTGCCGGCAGGCAGGCATAACTTATGTGCTCACTTAATCTACAATGGTTACTTCTGTACCTACAGGAACAATAGTGTATAATTCCTCAACGTAAGGATTCGACATGCGCACGCAGCCTTGGGTAACTTGTTTGCCCAGGCTTTGGGGTTCGGTAGTGCCGTGTATTCCATAACCAGCCAGGTCAAAACCCAACCAGCGGCTCCCTAGGATATTTTCCGGGCTACCTGTGGAAACAACTGCTCCTGCCTTAAACCAGGTGGGATTTGGGAGTTTATTAGTAATCTTAAAATTACCAACCGGGGTGGAATTATTTATACCCGTGGAGACAATATAGGTTTTAACAATCTCCTCGTCAGTCTTTAAGATAAGCGTATTCTGGGATTTATCGACGAGTATACTAAAAGGCGCTGTCCATACCTTAATCTTTCTGCCGGGTAAAATCTTATCATCGGATATAGCGTTACTCTTTTTAATTAATTCAATTGTGGTCTTGAATTCTTTGGCAATTTTAGTTAAGGTATCGCCTGGTTTTATCTGGTAAAGCATGCTCTTGGCAGTTATGGTGGAAGAAAATAATAATTTTATATTTATCTCCTCGGCTTTCTTCTGCCAACTCATAATCTCAACTGAATTGGGAAATTCGCTAATTA
>CAYHAI010000039.1:0-15383 GCA_964354585.1 uncultured Planctomycetales bacterium | reverse complement strand
GTTCTTTAGTTTTGCATCTTCTACCTCTTTGTCCACTGGAAGCGTTTACGCGCGCCCTTCTGCCCGTATTTCTTACGTTCTTTCGCGCGCGGGTCACGAGTCAAGAATCCCTGCTTACGCAAAGAGTCCTTAAGTTCGGGTTGGGCCAAGAGTAACACGCGAGCAATACCATGCCGCAAAGCGCCTGCTTGTCCGGCAAGGCCGCCTCCCCTTAAGATAGCAACGATATCGTATTTATCGAGATTGTTGGTTGTGTGTAATGGCTGTTTTATAATAATTCTATCGGTCTCCCGAGTAAAATATTTTTCGTAAGATTGGTCATTAACCAGAATATCCCCTTTGCCGGGCATAAGCCAGACTCTGGCTACTGCTTCTTTGCGTCTACCTACGGCCGTATATTTTGTAATTTCATTCATCGCTATTTAAACCTCCAAAGGAATGGGCGCCTGGCCCCCATGGGGATGTTTATCATCCGCATAAACCTTTAGCTTCTTCAGGATATCTCTGCCTAAGGGCCCCTGAGGAAGCATACGTCCAACCGCTAACTGAATGACTGTTGTGGGTCTTTTTTTAAGCATAGTTTCTAGGGGTATTTCCCTTAAACCGCCGGGATAACCCGAGAAACGACGATATACTTTTTGTTTAAGCTTTCTGCCCGTTACTTTGATTTTTGCGGCATTGATAACAATAACACCGTCGCCGGTATCCAGATGCGGGGTAAATATGGCTTTGTGTTTGCCTCTTAAGATTATTGCCACACGAGCCGCCAGCCTTCCCAGTATTTTGTCTTTAGCATCTACAAGATACCATTGCCTATTTATATCTTCTTTTTTTGCTACGTATGTCTTATTCATCCCGCACCTTTAAAATATTCATCCCACACCCTTTTATCTTAAATAAAATACTCCTTTTGAATGTCTAAGGGTGCGGGATTCATAGGAACACAAAGTATAACATATTTTATGCTTAAGTCAAATAAATTTTGTGTATTTATCCACAAGAAAATCGCCTTCGGCGATGACCTTCTGCGATTTTTGAGTGGTGTAGGAAAGCGTTTTATACTTTCCTACACCATAAAAAATAAAGCCATAAATATAAAACCAATAGGCAGAATTACCCAAAAAGGCACGGAAGCCCTTTTGATATCAACTTTAGTCTTACAAACAAGATTTTTATAAAAAATAAAAATCTTGTTTTCCCCTATTTTTATTAACTTATAACGCTCAACTATGCGGTTAACTACATCAACTTTGTCATCTTTGGTAAATATAATTATCTTTGCTGCCGAGATAGGATTAAAACGCCTTAAAGGACCTATCTCCGGAAATAAGGCATTGGCAGTCGCTCGTCCGGAAAAAGTGGCTAAAGCCATACCGGGAATTTCTAGGCTAGAATAAATGATCTCATCATCTTGCGAGTTCTCCTTTATTAAAGCTGCCGCAGGCAGATATTGCTCGGGGAACCAAATTGTTCCTCCCTTGGCAAGCAGCATACCCATAAAGGCCGAATCAGAAAAACGCAGTTTAAAAATTAATTTATCTTTATCTTTACTTCTGTCCATGGATACCGTAGGCGAAAGGAATAAAATAAAAACTGTTATCAGAACATAAAAATACCTTCTATATTTCTTACCTTGCAGCTTTTCGTCTAAGCTATAAAGGGCTAAAGCCGAAAAAAAGATTATAGGCAGATACCCCTCGGCAGAAAAAAAGCGGAAGGGGTAAATCAGGAAAATCAAACTGGCCAAAAAGAAACTTAAGAATAATCGGTATCTTCCGCCCATTTTATAAGTAAAAATTAGCCCGAAAAACGCTAAGACATAATCGATAATTTTAAATTGGCAAATATATCTTTCAGACAAACCAAAACCTAAGGAGGAAATAAATCTTAAGCCTATTAATTGTTTAACCAAAATTGGGGCGGATAAAATAAGCGCGGATAAGGCAACAAAAAAACATGATTTTCTATATTGCTTATTATATAATCCGTAAAAAATAAAACTAAATAGGAAAAACCACGATATACCGATATGGGTATAAAAACATAAGCATAATAAAAGTAGCGATCGTAAGTATCTTTTCTGAAACATTTGCCCTAAGGCCAAGAAACCAAGGATAAATGCCATTGTTGCAGGTATATGGTTTAATAATGAAGTGTAGAAGGAAAAGGATGAGCCAAATGTGAGCGTAACGAAGAAGGCTAAACGTTGGTTATAGTTTTTTCTGATAAAACGCCATAAGACAATTAAGAATACCGCCGGCGTTACTGCCTCGAAGAATTTGGCTAAAATAACTTTACTAATCCCTAATTTAATAAGAAGGGCTAAAATTATGTGAAAAACCGGAGGATAAATATGCATCCTGCCCACAGGCGCATACTGCCAAAAGTCCCAGCCGCTGTAACCGCCTGCCTGAAGAAAACCCCAGGCCGTCAAGAGATGGTAGTAGGTATCCATAAACTGCGGCAAAATCGGCCACCGCGTAATCTGAAATGTGCAATAGCTCGCTATAAGTAACTTAGAATAGAAATCCCAAGAAAGAACTTTTAATTGATTTTTATAATTTAATATTTGACTTTGATTAAGCATAATCCTTTTGCCGGCACAGTGGGGCCAGCGAATTTTCTATTCTTGACAAGTAATATCTTTTTTAAGCTGCCTTCAGGAAATCTGCCTCTACCTATCTCAATAAGCGTGCCCACAATATTTCTTACCATATTATATAAAAAACCGTCTGCCTCTATGTCTATTGTTATAAGTGTACAATGTACAATGTACAATGTACAGCGCTTAATATGAATAGATATATTTTTAATTGTCCTAATTGTAGTTTTAGTCCCCGAACCGCTGGCGCAGAAGGATTTAAAATCGTGCCTACCTAATAAACACCGTGCCTCTTTTTGCATTAACTTGAGAGCCAAAGGATAAGGATAAAAGTAAGCCATGTTTCTTAAGAGTGGCGAGGGATAGCCGCGATTTAATATAGTATAACGATATACTTTAGATTTGGCATGAAAACAGCTGTGAAAATCTAAGCCTACCTCTTCTATTTTATTAATCGCAAGATCATCCGGCAAGTTACCGTTTAGTGCCCTCTGTAGTTTATCTAAGGCGATATGGGAATTGGTCTTGAAATTTGCCACCTGAGCCAAGGCATACACGCCAGCATCGGTTCTCCCCGAAGCAATTAGCCGTATTTTCTCTTGAAGAATTTTGCGGAGGGTTTTCTCTATTGTCTCTTGAATTGATTTTGACTGGTGACCTTTTTGAATCTGCCAACCACAATAACCAGTCCCATCGTACTCTATAGTTAACTTTATATTGCGCATAAAGTTAAAGCAGTGGGTTATCTGATTAGTTCTTCGGCGATTTGAATGGCATTAGTGGCAGCGCCTTTTCTTAAATTATCAGCAACTACCCATAACCACAAACCATTTTTTATGAAGGGGTCTTTGCGGATACGACCAATAAATACCTCATCTTTGCCCTCGGCATCCTTAGGCTGCGGATAGAGATTATTCTTGGGGTCATCTATTACAACTATACCAGGAGCTTTTGAAAGAACACTTCTTGCTTTTTCCGGCTCAATCGGTTCTTTAGTTTCAATGTATATTGACTCTGAATGACCTGTCCTGACAGGTACCCTTACCGTAGTTGCGGAAATTTTAATTCTCTCATCATGCATAATCTTATGAGTTTCGCGCACCAACTTCCATTCTTCGTTGGTATAATCAAGTTCTACAAAACTACCTATATGGGGAAAAACATTAAAGCTGAGTTGCTGAGGTAAGAACTTATTTTGTGCATGGACATGAATATTACCGAATTCAAGAGAAGTAATCAGGAAAGTCTCTTCTTTTAACTGTTCCACTGCGCCCCTGCCTGCGCCAGAAGCAGCCTGAAAAGTAGTTACTACTACGCGTTCAATCCCTACCTTCTGATAAATCGGCCATAAGGCTACGACCATCTGAATAGTAGAACAATTAGGATTGCTAATTATGCCATTATGCTTTTTTAAATCTTTGGCGTTTACCTCAGGTACAACCAAAGGCACCTTTGGGTCCATACGGAAATCTGCGCCATTATCAATAACAATGACTCCTCTTTTTATAGCGTCAGCAGCATAGGTTAGGCTAGCGCCTTTCTCGCCTTCAGTTCCCGCAAATAAAGCAATATCTATACCCTCAAAACCTTCAGGTGAAATTGCCTGTACCGCATATCTTTGCCCGTCTACCTCTATCTCTCTGGAAGACCGGGCAAAAACCCGCAGTTCTCCCACAGGAAAATCGCGCTGCCTTAAAACTCGCAGCATCTCAATCCCCACCGCACCCACACCTATAACTGCAACATTGTACTTTTTCATATCACTATCCTCTTAGCGGGTCCTGTCTTGGGTATTTTCTCGCCGCATCACGCGGCTGCGAAAACACCCAAGCCACCCGCTAAAATATAACTACTTAAACTGTTCCTTTACTTTGGGGAGACTGAAAAATATCAAAAACAGTAAAGATGGTAAAAGTGGTATAATCAAAATTAAAGGTAGTAGTCCAATTCCAGCAGAACCTTCAAAATCCCTTCTAATAATTCCGGGTATAATACATATAGCAACATAGAATATAAGTAATAACAATAAAATTGAAAAATAAATTACGAGTAATCTACTCCAATTTTTCATTCTCAATATACCGACACTGGCAATTAGATAAATTAATCCTGGAAGCAGGGTAATTAAACATACTGGTCTCATTACCATTCGAACTCTGTAAAACAGGGGTAAGTTTTTAAAGTTAAAAAATGCCATGGTACTATTCCTCAACAGATAAAGACTATAGAATAACATTATTACTCCACATATCATTATCCCAACCGACCTTCTCTTCTCCATCATTCCTCCGTTTTGCACTTTTTTTTGCGGGTGACTCGGGCGTTTTCGAAGCGCGTGAGCGCAAGAAAATGCCCGAGGCAGGACCCGCAAAAAAAAGCCATACGAAATACTTAATCAATGAGCGAAAAAATCGACAGGGTCATTTAAAGATTCTCTACAACTAAATCCCCAACTTCCTGCGTCGAATACCCCATCTTCCCTGCTGCCAGGGATTTTAATTTTGTCTGCACTACCTTTATTACCGCATCCTCAACTGCTTTACCAGCTTGGACTTCGCCTAAATTCTCTAACATCATCCCCAATGCACAAATAGCAGCCAGAGGGTTAATCACATTTTTACCGGTATATTTAGGCGCGCTTCCGCCAATAGGCTCAAACATCGATACGCCTTGCGGATTGATATTTCCTCCGGCAGCAATACCCATCCCACCCTGAATCATTGCCCCTAAATCTGTAATGATATCACCGAACATATTATCCGTGACAATGACATCAAACCACTCTGGGTTTTTTACCATCCACATACAAGTGGCATCCACATGGGCATAATCGGTTTGTATATCCGGATATTCTTTGGCTACTTCGTAGAATGTGCGCTCCCATAAATCCCAGGCATAGGTAAGCACATTGGTCTTACCGCAAAGGGTAACTTTTTTCTTAATATTTCGCTTTCGGCAATATTCAAAGGCATAACGAATACAACGCTCCACGCCCTTGCGCGTATTATAAGAAAGCTGTATCGCTACCTCCTCTTTTGCCCCTTTATTTTGAAATTCGCCCATTCCTTTATAAAGTCCTTCGGAATTTTCGCGCACCACTACAAAATCAACATCCTCGGGTTTTTTATCTTTTAAAGGACAAAACGCTGCATTATAAAGTTTTACCGGACGCAAATTTATGTATTGGTCAAAGGCGAAACGCAATTTCAAAAGCAGGCCGGTCTCCAGAATTCCCGGCTTAACCTGCGGGTGCCCCACTGCCCCTAAATAAATAACAGAATATTTCCTTAATTCCTCAATATCTTTATCTTCCAGGACTTTCCCGGTCTTTAAGTATCTCTCGCCGCCAAAATCAAAGATTTTGGTCTCATATTTAAAATTATATTTCTTGGCAACTGCCTCTAAGACCTTCAGGCCTTCGCGGATAACTTCCGGACCTGTCCCATCGCCGGGTATTACGGCAACCTTATACATTCTTCTCCTTTATATACCTCATCAGTCCGCCTTTTTCTATAATCTTTTGAAGAAAATTAGGAAAGGGTTGGGTTTTATATGTCTGATTTTGGCTTAGATTTTTTATTATACCACTGGCTAAATCTATTTCAAGTGAATCGCCATCTTTTATTTTATCTATCTCTTTTAATTCCACAAATGGCAAGCCGATGTTTATCGCGTTTCTAAAAAATATCCCGGCAAAACTTAAAGCGACGACCGCAGAAATACCGCAGCCTTTAATGGCTAAAGGCGCGTGTTCACGTGAAGAGCCACAACCAAAATTTTTACCGGCAACAATTATATCGCCTGGTGAAACGCTACCGGCAAAATCAGGCCTTAGGTTTTCCAAGCAATGCTTGCCTAATTCTTCAGCGTCAGTAGAAACTAAATACTTGGCAGCGATAATATCGTCGGTATTGATATCGTTGCCTAACTTATGGACTTTACCTTTAATAATCATCTCTATACTCTATAATGCCCCGGGATGTGTAATCTTCCCACTAATCGCCGAAGCCGCTGCTACCGCTGGGTTCGACAAATAAACAAAAGATTTAGGGCTGCCCATTCTACCGACGAAGTTACGATTGGTAGTGGCGAGGCAAACTTCGCCTTCGGTTAAAATTCCCATATGGCCGCCTAAGCAAGGGCCGCAGGTAGGCGTAGAAAATACACCGCCTGCTTTCACAAATATTTCTACTAAACCTTCCTTTACTGCTTGAAGGTAAATTTTCTGCGTTGCCGGGATAATAATCAAGCGCAAACCCGACTTAACTTTCTTGCCCTTTAATATCTTTGCTGCAATTCTTAAATCTGAAATCCTTCCATTTGTGCAGGAGCCGATTACTACCTGGTCAAGCTTGATATCTTTTAAGTTACCTATCGGTTTCACGTTGCTAGGCAAATGTGGACAAGCCACCTGCGGCTCTAATTTTGATACATCGTATTCATATAGTTTTTCATAAACCGCATCTTTATCTGATTTTAAATTTTTGCATTTTGAATTGTGGTTTTGACTTTTACGTTTTGACTTTTGACTTTGCTTAATATAATCTAGTGTAATGCCATCCGGCTCAATAATCCCAACGCGCGAGCCTGCCTCAATAGCCATATTGCACATCGCAAATCTATCATCCATACCTAAATTTTTTATCACCGGTCCAGAAAATTCCATTACTTTATATAAAGCGCCATCTACGCCAATTTTACCAATAGTAAATAGAATAAGGTCTTTGCCGCCCACCCATTTCTTGAGTTTGCCTTTATAGAGGAATTTTATTGCAGCCGGCACCTTTAACCAGCATTTGCCGTCAATAAAAGCACGGGCTAAATCCGTGGAACCAACGCCGGTAGAATAACAGCCTAATGCTCCGTAGGTGCAGGTATGGGAATCTGCGCCAATTACTAAATCTCCGGGTAAAACTAAACCCATTTCCGGCAATAAGGCGTGTTCAATACCCATACAACCTACTTCAAAATAATTTTTTATCTTCTGCTCTCGGGCAAATTCTGCTAAAATCTTACACTGATTTGCGCTTCTTAAATCCTTTGCCGGAGCAAAATGATCGGGCACAAGCACAATCTTATTTTTATCAAAAACTTTTTTAAATCCTGCCTTCTTAAATTCCTCAATGGCCAAGGGCGCAGTAATGTCATTGCCTAAAGCCAAATCTATATTTGCTTCGATAAACTCACCGGGCTTAATAGCTTTTCTATCAGTGTGAGCCAATAATATTTTTTCGGAGATGGTGTAAGGCATTTTTGTAACTAAAAAGCAAAAACGCAAAAGGTAAAACCACAATTCAAAATTCAAAACTTTTTACTTTTAACTTTTGGTTTTGCCTTTTTACTTTTACCTTTTTACTTAAAATTATTATTTAAACTTCTTCACAATGAGGGTGGCATTGTGCCCGCCAAAACCTAAAGAATTGGACATGCAGACATCGACCTTTGTTTTGCGGGCTGTATTAGGCACATAGTCTAAGTCACAGTCGGGATCGGGATATTCATAATTTGTGGTAGGCGGGATAATGTTGTCTCTTATCGCTAAACAACAGGCTATAAATTCTACTCCACCAGCAGCTCCCAAAAGATGGCCAGTCATGGACTTGGTAGATGAAACCATTACTCTTTTAGCATGATTGCCCAAGGCTCTTTTTATGGCTACGGTCTCTAATTTATCATTGAGTTTCGTGGAAGTCCCATGGGCATTGATATAATCTAAATCTGCGGGGTTAAGTTTAGCATCCTTTAACGCCGCCTGCATTGCCCGGCTAGCACCATCGCCCTCAGGGTCAGGCGCAGTAATATGATAGGCATCGCAAGACATTCCATAACCCACCATCTCAGCCAAGATATGGGCATTTCTCTTCTTAGCATGTTCTAAAGTCTCTAGGACCACTAAACCACAACCTTCTGCCATGATAAAGCCATCGCGGTCTCGGTCAAATGGCCGGCTGGCTTTTTGCGGTTCGTTATTTCTGGTAGAGAGCGCCCTTAAAGCGCAAAATCCTCCCACGCCTGTAGGCACAATGCAACTTTCTGTGCCACCTGAAATTATTACCTCGGCATCGCCACGCTCTAAAATTCTGAAGGCATCGCCAATGGCATGCGAACCAGAAGCACAAGCTGTTGCCACACAAGAATTAGGCCCTTTCAGGCCAAAGGTAATCCCAACCTGACCTGCTGCTTCATTGACAATTAACATCGGAATAAGAAAGGGCGACAATCGGGATGGACCTTTTGCCAGATAAATTTTATGCTGTTCTTCTATGGTATACAAACAACCTATCCCTGAGCCAATTAAAACACCAATTCTAGTTCTATCCTCTTTATCTAAATCTAATCCAGCATCGGTAATTGCCTGTTTACTGGCAGCGACCGCATACTGCACAAATTTAGCCATATGCCTGGCATCTTTATCTGATATTCCATACAAACCAGGAGCAAACTCCTTTACTTCCCCGGCAATACGCGAATCAAAAGCCGCAGCGTCAAAAGAGGTAATCATACCTATGCCGCTCTTGCCCTCTTTTAAGGCTTGCCAGAAAGTCGGTATCTCGTTTCCTACCGGCGAAATTACCCCCAAACCTGTAATTACTACTCTATGTTCTTCCATATTAAAAACCCCGCCTAAAGCTTGCGGCGGGGTATCTATTTTAAACTAAATTATCTTCGGGTCTTATTTATTACCGGCTTTCTCTTCAATATATTTAATCGCATCACCCACAGTGGTAATCTTTTCCGCATCTTCATCCGGTATTTCAATGCCAAATTCTTCTTCCAAGGCCATTACCAGTTCCACGGTATCCAGAGAATCTGCGCCTAGGTCATCAATGAATGACGCCTCAGGAATAACCTCTTCTGGCTTTACTCCTAGTTGCTCAGCAATTATAGATTTTACCTTCTCTTGCACTGCCATTATCTTTCCTCCTTAAATGAGCACATAACTTACGAACACAAAGTGTGAGTAAGCTATAGGTGCGAATTAACCATTCCGCCATCAACTATAATCGTCTGGCCCGTAATATAGCCTGCCTCTTGCGAGGATAAGAACAGACAAACTGCGGCTACGTCCTCGGGACTGCCAAACCGGTTTAAAGGAATTGACTGCTGCATCTTCTGCTTTAAATCTTCAGGCAGCCGGCTGGTCATTTCGGTTTGAATGAATCCCGGAGCCACGGCATTGACGTTAATATTGCGGCTGGCTAATTCCTTAGCCGCGGTTTTGGTCAGAGCGATTATACCTGCCTTAGAGGCAGAATAATTTGCCTGTCCGGCATTTCCAATTATACCAATTATTGAGGCAATATTGATAATCCTGCCTGAACGCTGTTTTACCATTACCCTAGACACAGCCTTGGTGCAATTAAATGTGCCTTTTAGATTTACGTTTAAAACTGCGTCCCAATCTTCCTCGCTCAGGCGCAAGATAAGATTATCTTTAGTTATGCCTGCGTTGTTAACTAATATATCAATCTTTGTGAATTTGTCAAGGATTTTATTTAGCGCCTCTTCTACCTTTGAGTAATCTGTTACATCCAGTTGCAAAACCAGAGATTTCCTTCCTATCGCCTCAATCTCTTTAGCGGTTCTCTCTGCCTCTGCTAAACTTACATCGCCAATTACGATATCAGCTCCTTCTTGGGCAAATAAAAGCGCAATTGCGCGACCAATACCTCGTGCTCCACCGGTAATTAAAGCAACTTTGTCTTTAAGACGCATCTTCCTTCGCTCCTTCTATATCTTCTTTCTTTTGTATATTAATCACTTCCGCCGTTTCCGAAATACGCCGCATCAGGCCTTTTAAGACCCTGCCCGGCCCAAACTCCATGAAATTCATTATACCTTTGGACAAAATGAATTTCATGGAATCCTCCCAGAGAACCGGCGAATAGACCTGTCTAACTAAATTTTCTCTAATTTCTAATGCCGAGGCAGCCGGCCTGACATGCACATTGCTTACTACCGGCACCTTTGGCGTATTTATCTTGGTTTTATCCAATTCTTGGGCTAATTTTAAAGAGGCCCCCTTCATCAATGAAGAATGAAAGGCGCCGCTTACCTCTAATAAGATTGCCCTTTTGGCGCCTTGCTCCTTGGCTAATCTTATTGCCTCTTGAATTTGCCCTACGCCACCTGAAATTACTATCTGCCCCGGACAATTTATATTGGCAATTTCTGCTTTGGTCTGTTGGCAGATACTTTTAATTGTTTCTAAATCTAAGCCTAAGATAGAAGCCATCTTACCTGGTATTTTCTGTGCCTCTGCTTCCATAAGTTCACCTCGGCGTCTAACTAAATAAACGGCGTCCTCAAAACTTATTGCTTCGGCTGCCACCAAGGCCGAATACTCCCCCAGACTTAATCCCGCTAAATAGCTAGGTACGATGTACGATGTACGATGTACGGTTTTAAACGCCTCTAAAGCTGCTATGCTGACAGTAAGTATCGCAGGTTGACAGTTCTGGGTCTTAGTTAACTCTTCAAGTGGCCCCTCAAAGCAAAGTTTAGAGAGAGGAAATCCTAAAACTTCATCCGCTTGGTCAAAGACCGCTTTACTCTTAAGGAAGGCCTGGTACAAATCCTTTCCCATACCTATATATTGACTACCTTGGCCGGCAAAGAGATAGGCTACCACTTTATTACGCAGGCGCCCCAAACCAGACCTGCTCCAAATGCATCTAAAAGAACAACGTCGCCTCTTTTGATTCTACCTTCTCTTACTGCTTCGCATAATGCCGTAGCCGTAGAGGCTGATGACATATTGCCATATTTTTCAATATTCAGGTAAACCTTATCTGGCGAGAGGCCCAATTTCTTGGCCATCGCCATAATAATGCGTATATTTGCCTGGTGCGGGATGACTAAATCTATATCTTTACATTCTAGGCCGGCTTTTTTCAGGGCATTTTGCGCTGCCTCGGCCATAATGGTCACCGCTAATTTGAATACCTCGTTTCCCTGCATCTTGAGATAATGCAAGCGTTTATCTAAAGTCTGCGCACTGGCAGGATTTCTTGAGCCACCAGCCGGAAGCATCAACAAATCCGCCTTTGAGCCATCGCTACCCATATAAGTAGAAATGATTCCGCCGGATTTAACCTCAGCTAACACTGCTGCGCCTGCGCCGTCTCCAAATAAAACACAGGTATTCCTATCCTGCCAATCAGTCACAGAAGACAAAACCTCTGCTCCGATAACCAAGGCATTTTTCGCGCTACCGCGGGCAATAAATTGCTGGGCAGTGGCAATAGCATAAATAAATCCGGCACAGGCTGCAGAGATATCAAAACAAATGGCGGTTTTGGCGCCAAGTGCGCTTTGTAAAAGACAGGCCACTGCCGGAAAAGACATGTCGGGAGTAATCGTGGCCACAATAATCAAATCCAAGTCCTGAGGTTTTAGTTTAGCATCAGCTAAAGCCGCTTTAGCAGCTTTTATGGCTAAATCAGAGGTGGCTTCGTTCTTAGCCGCCAGCCGGCGTTCTTTTATGCCTGTACGGCTCGTAATCCACTCATCAGAGGTATCCACCATTTTCTCTAAGTCCGCATTGGTTAAAATCTTTTTCGGCAGATACTCACCTACGCCAATTATTCCTACTTTACGCATCTTCTCCCCTGTTACCTATGGCCTCTAAAATCTTCTCGTTGAATTTACGCTCTACTTCTTCTTTAGCTACCCTGATGGCGTTCTTTATAGCTTTGGTATTAGAGCGGCCATGGCCGATAATGACTACGCTATTCACCCCTAATAAAGGCGCGCCGCCGTATTCTGCATAATCCAATTCTTTCTTGAAGCGGGAAAAACTGGGCTTTAAAAAAACTAATCCTAATTTTCCTAAGGGATTGCTTAACAGGTGCCGCTTTAAGAATGCCTGCATTGTCTCTACCACGCTTTCCGTAACTTTTAAGGCAATGTTACCTACAAAACCATCGCAGATCACAATGTCGCTTTTACCAGAAAATAAATCTTTACCTCCTACATTGCCACTAAAATTCAGGTTGCTTTTTTCCAAGAGCTCGCGCGTCTCTTTTATAAATTCAGTGCCCTTGGTTTCTTCTTCTCCGATATTTAAAAGTCCCACCGTAGGATTGGGTTTATTCAAGATATAATGAAAATAGGCATCGGCCATAATACCGTATTGCAATAATTGCATTGGCTTAGGGTCAATATTTGCTCCGACATCAATAATGAGGGCTATGCCTTTTAAGGTAGGAGTAATAATGGCAATGCCTGGCCGCTCAATTCCCGGCAACAAACCCAACCCTAAAGTAGCTGCACAGACCACGGCGCCGGTGTTACCTGCGCTAAAAAAAGCGTCTCCCTGGCCCTCTTTTACTAAATTTAAACCCTTCACAATAGAAGAATTTCTCTTCTTCCGGACGCTGCTTGCCGCAGATTCATCCATCTGAATTACTTCCTGCGCCGGATATACACAAATGCGTCCGCCCTTGTATCTGGCCTTTTTCAGCAGCGAGTTTATCCTGGCTTCATCGCCTACCAGGCCAACTTCTACTTCATATTCCTGGACTGCGGCAATAGCGCCCTCAATTACCACCTCCGGCGCATAATCGCCACCCATAGCGTCAACGATTATCTTCATTGTTTTTTCTTCTTCTCTTTTACTTTAATCTCCATCACCTGCCTGCCGTCATAATAACCGCAAACCAAACAAACCCGATGCGGTATTTTTGGCTGTTTACATTGCGGGCAGGGGATAAGATTGGCAGATTGTATCTTCCAATGCGTCCGGCGCCTTCTACCGCGCGCCTTAGAATGTCTTTTTTTAGGTAATGGCACAGGAACAACCTCCTTCATTCAGGTTTTTGCCGCATTTGGGGCAAAGACCTTTACAATTAGGAATACATAAAGGTTTAAGCGGATAATCCAAGATTATTTCCTCTCTTATATCCGGACCCAAATCCAGGGTTAACTCTTGCTTACTAACGGGATAGTTTAATCTTAACTTCTTATTCAGGTCAATTTCAAATTCATTCAGGCAACGACTACAAATAGCGTACGCCGAGCAATTCAAAGTTAAATCTACGGTCAGGGCATTGGTAATCTTAAAAACCTTGGCCTTTATCCTGACCGGACCGCGAAATTTAATTATCTCTGTCTCTAAATCCAGTGACGCAACCGGTATCTCTTCCTCTAGGATTAACCCCTCAGGCGCTATCTGATTTATGTTTATTTTCACCGAGACTTATGTAACTTTTTTTTCAGTTCCTTCTCCACAAAGTCCGGAACAAAACAAGATAAATCCGCGCCTAAAGAAGCGGCTTCTTTTAAGAGTTTTGAGGAAAGATAACAATAGGATTCTTGCGGCATCAAAAAAATGGTTTCAATGTCAGAGGAGAGTTTTCTATTGGTTAAGGCCATCTGGAATTCATATTCAAAATCCGAAATCATGCGTAACCCGCGGATTAAAACCTTGGCTTTTTTCTTGTGCGCATAGTCAACCATTAAACCCTTAAAGTCATCTACAACTACGCCATCAATCCCCAAGGCCGCCTTCTTGAGCATCGCTACTCTTTCGTTGGCGCTAAAGAGCGGTTTCTTGTGGGGGTTATGCGCCACCGCAACAATCACTTCTGAAAATATCTCCTGTGCCCGCTTAATCAGGTCAATGTGACCGTAGGTTACCGGATCAAAACTACCGGCATATATGGCTTTCTGACACATGTTTTTCTAGTTTCTATAAAATGATAAAATGGTATCGCCGTATCTTGCCTGCCTAAACAAACTTAAATCTCCCTGTGTTTCCGGGAGATTATCCTTCTTAAAATGCTGCACTATCACCAAACCATTGGGCGCTAATATATCATAACCAGATAGGGTTTGCAAGGTTTTTTTTGCTAAGTCGTGGTAATAAGGTGGATCCAAAAAGATAATGTCGAACTTTTTAGCAGCTTTGCTTAATTGCTCTATTGCCCTAAAAACATCTAACCTGATAACCTGATAGCCTGATAGCCTGATACCCGAAAGGTTCTGCTTAATTTTCTCTATGCATCCTCTATCTTTCTCCACAAATACTGCTTCTTTGGCTCCTTGCGATAATGCCTCTAAGCCTACTGCGCCTGAACCGGCAAATAATTCCAAGAAGGTTACCCCTTTCATATCGCCTAAGATATCAAATAATGCCTTTCTTACCTTATCCTGCGTCGGCCGAATCTCTTTGGGGAACTTAATTATTCTACCTTTATATTTACCTGAGATTATTCTCATCAACCCACCAACATCAACTTTTCATACTCCGGAAACCTCTGTAGCAATTTCTCCTTGAGCAAGCCATTTGGCCGCGCCTCTAAGCGCGGATCGACCTCAACTAACTTGATTGCCTCTTCTCTTGCCAGCTTTAATAGCTGCATCTGGGTTAAAGGATTAGCAATCTTTAGCTCTGTTAGGCCATGCTGGCGGCTGCCGAAGAATTCGCCCGGCCCTCTGATCTTTAAATCTTCCTCAGCAATACGAAAGCCATCATTGTATTCAACCATCGCTGCCAGGCGCGCCTTTGCCTCTGGGGTTTCGGCATCAGAGACCAATATACAGAAAGATTCTAGCGAACCTCTTCCTACGCGTCCACGCAATTGATGCAACTGACTCAGTCCAAAGCGCTCGGCATGCTCAACTACCATACAGGTAGCATTGGGTATATCAATGCCCACTTCTAATACTGTAGTAGAAACCAAGGCATCTAATTCTTTCTCTTGAAACTTCAACATTACCTGGTCTTGTTCTTTTTGTTTTAATCTGCCGTGAATAAGCCCCAGCCTGAATTCCTTGA
>CAYHAI010000038.1:0-6479 GCA_964354585.1 uncultured Planctomycetales bacterium | reverse complement strand
AGATAACCGGCGCTGTAGATAAAAAACATAAAGGCGACCAGCTTTTAGACGATATGGATTTAGAAAAGGAGCGCGGTATCACTATCAAAGCCTCAATGGTAAGGTTGTCTTATCATTCCCGGGATGGGAGAGATTATATCTTGAATCTTATTGATACGCCCGGGCACGTAGATTTTACCTATGAGGTTTCTAAATCCCTGGCTGCCTGCGAAGGGGCAATTTTAGTGGTCGATGCCGGCCAGGGCATAGAGGCCCAGACTGTAGCCAATTATTATCTCGCTTGCGAAAATAAGATTACGATTATACCAGTGATAAATAAAATTGACCTGGCTAATGCGGATATACCCCGCGTGAAAAGACAGATTACCAGCGTATTAGGCTTTAAAGAAGAAGAGATAATTCTGGCTTCGGCCAAGGAAGGCAGGGGCATTGAAGATATACTAGAAAAAGTCGTGGAAACTATACCGCCTCCTTCGGGCGAAATTGCGCATCCTTTAAGGGCGCTTGTGTTTGACTGTCGTTTTGATACCTTTAAAGGAGTGGTGGTTTTTATCAGGGTGATGGACGGGGAGATTGATGCGCATACCCAGATAGAATTTATGCAGAAAGGCCAGGACTACAAAATAGAAGAGTTAGGCGTGTTTAAGGATTTAAAATATCTTGAAGTAGATAGCCTGTCTTGCGGCGAGGTAGGTTATTTGACGGCAAATATACGCGATCCCAGAGAAATTATTATTGGCGATACCCTTACCGATGTTAAAAATCCCTGCCAGAGCCCTCTGCCCGGATATCGCACCTCCAAGCCCCTGGTATTCTGCGGGATATATCCGGTTAACCCCGGAGATTTTCCGAATTTACGCGATGCCATAGATAAACTTAAGTTATCGGATGCTTCTTTTGTCTTTGAGCCGGAAAATTCTCAATCTTTTGGTTCGGGTTTTCGCTGCGGTTTTTTAGGGCTTTTACATATGGAAATCGTCCAGGAACGCCTGGAGAGAGAATACAATTTGAATTTAATCCTAACCGTACCGAATGTGGTTTATAGAGTGAGAAGGCGAGATGGCGCAAGCGTAGAGGTAGATAATCCGGCTAAATTCCCTCACTCGCAGGATATCCAAGAGGCGTTTGAGCCTTATGTGAATTTATTAATGATTATACCGGTGGATGCCATAGACCCGGTCTGCGAGTTAACTAAATCTCACCGCGGCATCTTTAAAGCGAGCGAATATATGGGCGTTGATAGGGTAAAATTAATCTTTGATATACCGCTTTCCGAAATTATCGTAGATTTTTATGACCGGCTAAAATCTTTAACCAAAGGATACGGTTCCCTGGATTACGAATTTAAGGATTATCTTCCAGCAAAATTAGTCAAGTTAGACGTGATGTTTAATGGTATAATCTGCGATGCCTTTTCCTCTTTAATGCACAAAGATAAAGTGACGGGCAAGGCCCATGCCCTGGTCGCAAGATTAAAGGAATTAATCCCCCGGCAATTATTTGAGGTGGCTATTCAGGCAAAGGCAGGGTCGCAGATTTTAGCCTCGGAGAAAATAAGGGCCATGGGTAAACACGTTACGGCCAAATGCTACGGAGGCGATATTACCCGTAAGCGCAAACTCTGGGAGGGGCAAAAACAAGGTAAAAAAAGGCTAAAGCAGTTCGGTAAAGTTGAAATTCCACAGGAGGCATTTTTGGAGGTATTAAAGATATGAGCACAAGAGCACAAGAGCACAAGAGCACAAGAAAGAAGTCGGTAATCCGAGAATGGGCAGAGTCGATAGTAATTGCCTTTATTCTGGCAATGATTATCCGCACCTTTGTGGTGCAGGCCTTTAAGATTCCTACAGGGTCTATGCGACTGACACTTTTGGAAGGAGATGTAATCTTAGTAAATAAATTTATCTACGGCGCAAAAATCCCTTTTACGGATTTAAGGCTACCCGCGGTTAGGCAACCCAAAAGAGGAGATGTAATTGTATTCATATATCCCGAGAATCCTAAAAAAGATTTTATTAAAAGACTAGTTGCCTTTGCAGGTGAGACAGTAGAGATTAAGAGCGGCACAATTTATATCAATGACAAGCCGTTGTTGGAGCCGGTATTTAGTTCTAGTTATTATTATAATCGCGGGCAATTCGGCGAAGAGGGACAGAGGTTAACCGTGCCCAAAGACAGTCTTTTTGTTTTAGGCGATAATTCTGCTTCTTCGCAGGATAGCCGATACTGGGGCTTTGTGCCCCATAAGAATGTTTTGGGCGAGGCCATATTAATTTATTGGCCACTCCAGCGCGTCAGGATTATAAAATGAATTTTGCCAACAAAATTTCCACCTTTAGAATTTTAAGCGTTCCGTTTTTTCTTGCCAGTTTGATTTATTATTCTAGCCAGAGGGATTATCTGAGATTTGTGGCTTTGGGTATTTTTTGCCTTGCCGTCATCTCAGACGCCGTAGATGGCTATATTGCGAGAATTTCCAAGCAGCAATCCAAGGCGGGTTTGATTTTAGACCCTTTGGCAGATAAATTGTTGCTGGTCAGCGCGTTTATTTGCCTTTATTTAATTGATAAGTTTCCTTTAGGAATCAAATTTCCTCTTTGGGCCACCTTAATTGTGGTCACCAGGGATACATTAATTTTATTAGGGGTAGTGGTAGTTTATATAGTTAAACAAAATATAGATATTTATCCGACGAAATGGGGGAAACTTACCACTACCTTTCAGATGTCGTCGGTGATCGCGGTGCTAATGCAATGGACTTTTTCCTATATTTTCTGGTGGATAGCGGTATTTTTTACCGTTATTTCCGGAATAGATTACGTCATGAGAGGATTTAAGGTATTATATGCCCTGGATAATTCCCGCAATCATAATTAGTTATCTCATCGGTTCTGTGCCTACGGCTTATATATTTGGCCGGCTCTTAAAAGGCATAGATATCCGTAAGTTTGGTTCGGGCAATGTCGGCGCCACCAATGCCCTGCGTGTATTAGGCAAGCCAGCGGGGATAACGGTATTAATTCTGGATATGCTCAAGGGTGTTATCGCGGTAGTATCCTTAGGGGATTTTATTGTTTTAAAGAATACACCTATCCCTGGCGAAGCCATCCGGGTAATTTTAGCTTTAAGTTGTATTTGCGGCCATAACTGGACGATATTTTTGGGCCTTAAAGGCGGCAAAGGCGTAGCCACGACCTTTGGGGTATTGTTGGGACTAGCGATGAAGATCGCCGGCTTAAAGTTAGTTGCGGGTTTGGCAATCTTAACTTGGGCGGGAGTATTTATTATAGTTCGGATTGTTTCTATAGCTTCGGTTCTTGCAGGGTTATCTTTACCTATATATATGGTGCTTTTTAAACAGTCTTTCACCCTGATTTTATTAAGTATTGTCCTATCTGCTTTTATCATTCTGCGGCACAAATCCAACCTTAAAAGGCTCTTCTGCGGTAAAGAAAAACGCGTCAAATGAGGACATAACTTATGGAGTGCTCGCATGCGCTCGCTACGAACATAAGTTATCTGTCCGAATTTGACCCCTCACCCAGTTACTTCGTAGAGAGACTACTATGTATCTGGGTGAGGGGTTAGTTCGCACTTATAAGTTACGTCACTGACGTTCCGTAACTTATGTGCTCACTAAAGAAAACGCTTTCCTAAAATCCCTTTCTGGGCTTGAAATGAGGTAATTTCAGGTGTTATACTTTGCTTGGAATTAAAAAGTCCATACTATCCCCACCAGCCACGAAAGGCTTTTAATAGGGGATGGCCGGGTTGCCGAAGGAAAGAGGAGGAATTCTTTAAAAAGGTAACCCGGCTTTTTACCACTGATTAACGCCCGAACATATATGATTGTTCGGCGTGCACTTACTGTGCAAGGAGTGTTTTAATGCGCGACCTACTTTTTAGAAATCTTACGTCGCAAGATAAGAAAAGGAAAATAATTGCCAGCTATGAAATTACGGATAACCAGGGCGTGCGCAGTATTATCCATCGCCACTTTGTTTGTATTGTAAAGGAGATCGAGGATAATAAAGTAGGGCGGCCCTCGCCGTATATTTACGTCTTAAAAGAGCACAATACCGAAGAACAAAAAGAGAAGTTTTTCTGCAGAATAAAAGGCAGTATCTACGCCGTAAATAATGGCCGGATATATCTCATTCTTTTTATGCATTCTTTAAAAATTAATCTCATCGCTATCCCGCAAGAAGAATATACCTAACCCATTTTTTATTCCCAACCATAATAAATACAATAAGTTATACTTATCGTCTTTCTAAAAATTTATGTAAATTTTGGTTGACAGAGACGAAAAGTAATATATAATAAACTCTAAGTATGCGAAAAAAGTTTTTTTTAATAATAGCCATTCTTCCTGCGCTAATTTCGCTATTAGTTATTAATCTCGCCTTTGCCGCAACTGCGGCAACAGAATACCTTTGTGAGATAGGAACTACCTTCTATCGTCAGGCTAGATATGAGGACGCCCTTGCGGAGTTTAAGAAGGTCTTAATATTAGACCCTGCCAATAAGACCGCCCAAGAATACGTAAACAGTATTTTTCAAAAAGAAAGCCAGCCTGTTTTAGCAAAAGAAAAATTAGTATCGCCACCGCCTCCGGAAAAAATCCAAAAAAGGCCTACTAAACAAGAAGTAATAGATGAGACCTTAAAGAATCTGGGTAAAGTTAGCAAAGAAAGACCGCAGGCCGCTGGCCTTAAAATAAGCGGAGAAACGCAGGTCAGGTTAGGCGTGACTACCGAGGATACTTACTGGAATCGGGCCAATTGGGATTTAAATGAAAAGAACTGGCGGATACGTTCTAGCGCTGCGTTAGACCGGCGCGAGAATTCTTACGATCCCAGGATTTACGATAGAGTAAGGGTTAATCTGGATAAAGAGGCAAAAGAGGGCTTAGGTTTCCATACCAATATTACGGTTGACCCTTGGAGTTTTACCGGTAGAAGTGAAAAAGTAAATTTGGTGGGTGTAGATGGAGATACCCTGCAGTTAGAATTAAAGTACTGGGCTAATACCGGCTATACCATAAATGACACGGTAAATACCGGCGAAAACGGCGATTCGATTAGCCTTCCGGAAATTAAGGTAATAGACGGCCACACCTCCACGCCGGTTTCGAAACAAACTGCTTTTTTAAATACTTTTACTATCCCTGAGATTAAAATCTACGACGAATTCCAACCGCTGCGTGAATTATGGCTTGATTATATACAAGACGATAATTTAAAATTAAGATTTTACCCTATTGCCTATGAGAACCAGGCCTTGGGTTTTGATGACCCCATGAAATTATCCAATAATCGTATCTGGTGGGAAGATAGCCCTTGGATACGGGGTTGGAAACCTGGTATATACGATCGGGCTGCCACGCCAATTGATTTTAAAAAGGGGTATTGGGATAATACCTGGTCTTTCTTTGCCCGAGACAGCGAAGGCCAGCGTTTAACGAGCCTGCGCGGATTTAATCTAGAATATAATCCTCAGGAAAGCGCGTCTTTTGTAACCAGTATCGCTACGCCCAAGACACCTTGGCAGGATTATTCTGATTTTGACAATTTTATTACTGCCTCGCGTTATAAACAGTCCTTAAGAGACAATTTAGAGTTAGGGTTAACCGCTACCACGCGCCTAGGCTATAATCTGGAGGATAGAGATAAACTCGATGCCACAAATTATGTGGGGGCTGCGGATTTAGGATATGAAATTATAGATGGAATTAAAACTACTGTTGAGATAGCGCATTCTCAGGCTAAATATGATTTGACCAATTCTGACTATAAAACCCAAGGGCGCGGATGGGCGTATCACTTTTCTCTTTTAGGCAGATTTCCTTTAGAGGACATTATGGATACCCAGAACGGCTATAATGGAATTCAGCCAACAGGAGATGAGAAGTTCTTTACTAAGTTTCGCTTGTTTGTCTCTCGTATGGATGAGAGTTTTGATGAACCTTTGTCTTCCTATGTGGAAACCCGCGATGATGAATCCTGGTCAAGGCACCTGCATTTTCGCCAGCCCTATAAATATTATTATCAGGGAGAAGGTCAGTTATTAAGCTGGGATGATATTGAGAATTACCGCATAGGAAACGGTATTGATATCGGCCGTAGTGTTTTAGGTTTGCGCGTGGAGTCGCTGCTTTTTGATAAGAGAATAGAAAATCTCTTGGATATGCGCAATGTCCATGAGGCGAACGGAAAATTTGTAGAGAATGTCAGTAGAGAGGAACTGACCGCCAAGGTTACGGATAAACTGACTACCAAGGCTTTAGGGATATACCAAGAGATGCATAAGACCAGGGGCGGGGTTGACCCGTTTATTTTTAATACGCGCAATAGGGCTTATTATTTAAACTCTTATATTGAAGACGGTAAAAACACAAATATCGCTACCAGCTCTTTGGGTTTAGAATACCAATTCTTTGATTGGGTGGCTTTAAATGGAATTTGGGAATATACCAA
>CAYHAI010000037.1:0-3407 GCA_964354585.1 uncultured Planctomycetales bacterium | reverse complement strand
CAGATGCGGTATCGCATTCCTTCATTCAGAGATGTCTCCATCTCATCGGTGGTATCAAAACAATAACAAGTCGGGCAGACACTGGTGCAATTACCGCAGGCTACGCAACGTTTTCCCACATCCTGCCAAACCCCTGAAGCAAAATGTTTATCCAGGGCTGCATAAACTTTAGTTAAGGAAGCATTGAATTCCTCCTTAAATACTTTCTTCTTCGCCTCTCTGACGCGCTCAAGCGCCAGCATATCTTGTTCGCCTGCTTCCTTAATATACTTTAGCCCGTGAATAAGCCGCTCTCCTTTTTCAGAATTAACGTGCAGGATAAACTTCTCTCCGATATCTACCATCATCAGGTCATACCCGCCCCTTGGCTCGTGGTTTCCCATTGAGGCGCAACTAGCATATTTATCGCAGTACTCCAGGCATTCTATCCCGATAATATACATCTTGTCTTTTCTGTTGAGGTAATTCGGGTCCTCTGGCCCTTCTCTAAAAACAATATCCATACACTGGATACCGGCGATGTCGCAGGTATGCACGGCAAAAAGAATATAATCTTCAAACTCCTTTATGGCCTTAGAGGTCTTAAAGGGTTTAACCTTGAATTTAAACAATTTTTCTTTTTGGGGGAAGTAATATTTTTTAGGAGGCAGGATGGTGGGGATATATTTCAAGGCAATCTCGCTCGTATCCTTTACCGGACGAAAGATAAAAAGATTCTCTTTCTTCTTGGGCGCATAGAGCCTGGCTTTTTTAGCCAAATACCCCAGCCAAATATTCAGGTCTTCTTTTTTTATCACCGCGTATTTCATCTCTTGAGCCTCTAAAAAACTTATTCAAAATCTAATTTTGTAATTTCTAATTCCGGGCCGCAAGGCACTTTACGGATGCGCATCTTAAGGCGTTCCCACCTTGTGCCGGACGACTCTCTTTTGTAATGTTCTTGAAATTGCTCTTTGTTTATACTGCCAAATTCTGAAAGCGATATGTGGACTTTTTTTATTCTGCGGCAAGATAGCCTCTCTTCTTTATCAAGATAATGAAATATATTCTTTAAGAGGAGTGTTTCATGCATTGGATTCTCATGGGATTATAGGCTTATGGTTGAGGAATTTATAATAGAACACTATATTTATTTTGTCAAGATTAAACAGCTTCCATAGTCGAAGGCGGTTTGGGAGTAATATTATAAGTAACACTAACCACGCCGCTAACCCCGGTTATTATTCTATTAGCCAGCCTGTCTAAAATATCATAAGGCAACCTTGTGGGTTTGGCAGCGCGCGCGTCAATACTATCCCAGCATCTAATTTCAATTTGTAGCCCATAATCTCTCTTTCCATCGCGTATTCCCGTAACCCTATCTTGATGCAAAATTGCCATATATTGAAAGGCGCCGCTCGCTACTAATTCTTCTTCGACAATACTAGTGGCAAGCCTGACTATCTTTAAATTTTGCGGCGTTACTTCTCCGATTACCCTTGCCGACAAAGCCGGCCCTGGAAAAGGCATCCGATTATATACGGATTTAGGTAGCCCTAAGGCTTCAGCCACTTTGCGAACAGCATCTTTGCGTAGCTGCACCAAGGGTTCAATAATTCTATATCCGAACGCCTCTTGAGGATCGATTCCTAACTGTTCGAAGACATTATGCTGCCTTTTAATTCCCGCTACCGTTTCATCCACATCAGTAAGAATCGTTCCTTGTAAAAGGTATTTTGCTTGGCTTTGCCTTACCAGTTTGCCAAAGACATCCTTGTAAAAAGCCTGAGTGATTGCCTCCCTTTTTTCTTCGGGGTCAGTTATGCCTTTCAATGCCTTGAAGAACTGTTCTTTCGCATCTACCACTTCCACTAAGACACCCAATTCTTTAAACAAGGAAACAATTTTTTCCGGCTCATCCTTACGCATCAGCCCATTTTCAATAAAATATGTCTTGAGCCTCTTGCCCAAGGCCTGATGGCCTAACATCGTAACACAAGAAGAATCCACTCCGCCAGATAATGCATTAATCGCCAAACCCTCTTCTACAATTGAAGAAATCTCCCGCGTCTTTTCTTCAATAAATTCTTTTGGATTTAATTCCTCCGTTGTTATTTCCTTAATTTTAACCATCTTTTCTCCTTTTCAATTATCAAATTTAGGTGACAGGTTTTGACAACCTTTGTTTTACTAAGTCACTGACTAATTTAGCGTCTGCCTTGCCGGCAATTTCTGCGCTTACCTCTTTCATCACCTTGCCCATGTCTTTTATATCTTGGGCGCCAGTTATAGCCATAGCTTCCTCAATTATCTTTTTAATCTCTTCTTCCGAAAGCTCTGAGGGTAGATAAGACTTAAGTATCTGTAGTTCGTTAGTTTCTTTATCTACTAATTCTTGGCGATTACCTATTTTAAATTGCTCTATAGATTCCTGATGGGCCTTAACCTGCTTTCTGATTACGGCAATAACCTCGCTGTCATCAAGATTCTTTTTCTTCTTGGCCATGGCTACGTTTATCATCTCTGCGCGCAAGAAACTCAAGGCCGAACTTTTCAAAGTATCCCTATTCTTCATCGCCTCTTTGTAATCATTAAAAATTTTCTCTTCTAACATAATAACCTCCCTAAAATAAAATACATTTTCTAAATTCTGAAAGCCTGCTTTTCATATCCCTCATAGTAATGCCTGATGACCTGCCTACTCCGAAACCTTCCACATTAAAAGATGCAGCTATTGTTCCATAGGCAATGGCTTTTTTAATACTGCCCTGGCCTGTCTTGCCTGTTTTAGCCAAATACCCCATAAAACCTCCGGCAAAGCTATCACCGGCACCAGTAGGGTCAATTACTCTATCCGTAGGATAAGCCGGTAGAGAAAAAATGAAACTATCGCTAAAAAATAAAACGCCATGTTCGCCTTTTTTAATCAAAATCATCTTTGGCCCAAAACTACGTAAACATTTCGCCGCTTTAATCAGGTTATTTTCTGTGGATAACGCCCGTGCCTCTTGGTCATTAGCCACATAGATATCGACTTTTTCTAATAAACGCAATAATGCCCTTCGTTTATGTTTTATCCAGTAATTCATACTATCTAAAGCAACTAATTTCGGAGTTTGCATACTTTTCAATAAATGCCTTTGGATATCCGGGTCAACATTGGCTAAAAATATATGTTTTATTTTTCTCTGCACTGGCGAAACCGCAGGCCTAAAGGCGGAAAGTACACCCAATTGCGTATTTAAGGTAAAGGCGGTATTCAAATCGCCCCTATATTCACCTTCCCATTTAAAAGTTTTACCTTTACTTTTAATAAGGGAAGTAAGGATGATACCCTTTTGATGGAGAAAATTAATGTACTTTTTCGGAAAATCCTCTCCGATGATCGCCACCAGATTAACATTAGTAAATAAACGCGCAGCCATGGC